>JAGOEM010000077.1 GCA_017997715.1 Ottowia sp. | reverse complement strand
GCTCAGTTTCAAGCCAGGCTGTTGGTGCCTGCCAGCGGCGGCAGCGACGCCCTGGGCGCTTTCGTGGAGCTGCCCAAAGAGGTCAGCGACACGCTGCCCAGGCGGGGCCGGACGACGGTGGACGCTGCGATCAACGGCTGCGCGTTTCAAGTGACGCTGGAGCCAGACGGCCAATTGAGCCACTGGCTGCCGATCAGCGCGCAGATGCTGGCCGCCGCAGGCGCCAAGCCGGGCGACAGCGCCAGTTTCAACATCGCGCCGGCCGCGCACGAGCCTGAGCCGCAGGTGCCGGCCGATTTGCAGGGCGCGCTGGCCGCGTCACCCGCGGCGCAGGCGGTGTGGGATGGCACCACCACCTTGGCGCGCGTGGACTGGATTCACTGGGTGGAGTCGGCCAAGCAGGCCAAGACGCGGGCGCTGCGCATCCGCAACGCGTGCGACATGCTGGCCAAGGGCGAGCGGCGCGTTTGCTGCTTTGATGTGTCGGGCTTCTACAGCAAGGCGCTGGGCGCGCCCAAAGCGGCGGATTGAGTCGCCACGCCGCGCGCAAGCGGCGGGGGAATCTGGCCGACGGCGACTGGCAAAGCTGGGCCGCTGCGGCGGCTTCAAGCCTTCAGGTCAGGCTTGCCGGCCTGAACGCTGCCGGCGCGCAAGGCAGCTTGGGAGGACGTGGGATGCGCTGAACCGTAAGTCACCACGCCGACTTTGCGGCGGGCCGACGGGTCTGCGCGCTACAGGTCAGCCTGGCCGTTTGTCGTGGTTCTGGCAGCGCAGGCAGGAGTAGGCGCGGTTGGTGTGCAGGGTTGAGCGGCGCGGCAACGCCTTGCCGCAGCGCTGGCGGGGGCAGCAGCAGGAACGCAGCCGATTGAGCACGGGCGATGGAAGGCGGGCGGTGGGTGGTCTTGCCATCAAAATAGCCTGTATCGCTTGTCCACCGGGCGCAGAGCGCTCTTGTTTTAATAGCGATCAGCTTCAGATCGCCTGGCGCAGCCGAAGGCCTGTTTTCTTGAGGATTGCGTTGGAAAACAGTACGTCGTGCGCGCGGCAGGCGGAGCCGAGCAGGGCGGCGATGTGGTCGGCCTGGGCCAGCACTTCGCTGCGGCTGTGGCCGTGCAGCATGGCAAACAGGTTGTAGCGCCACACGCCGGGTTTGCGTGGGCGGCGGTAGCTGTGGCTGACGGCGGGTTGGCTGCCGATCAGCTCGCCCAGGCGGTCGACCTGGTCGTCCTGCACGTCCCACACGCTCATGCCATTGGCCACGTAACCCAGGCGGTAATGGTTGGGCACGGCGGCAACGCGGCGCACCACGCCAGCGGCCAGCAGCCTGGCCAGGCGCTGGCGCACGTCGGCGCCGGTGGTGCCCAGCAGCGCGGCCACGCTGTCGTAGGGGCGCGGCAGCAGCGGCAGGCCAGCCTGGGTGGCGGCCATCAGCGCGCGGTCTTCCTGGCTGAGGCGGTAGGCGCCGTGGTTGCCGGGGCCGCCTGCGCCCGGGGGCGAGGGCGGGGCGGCCAGCCGCGCGGGCGTCAGCAGGGGCAGGTACAGGCCGACGAAGAATTCGCGCTCTTTGGGAAAGGCGTGCACCGGCAGGCCGGTGGCCGCTTCGATGCGGTCGCACGCGGCCCAGGCGGCTTCGGGTGATTCGGCCGCCACCACAAACCACATGTTCAGCCGGTGTTCGCGCAGGTAGTTGTGCGCCACTTCGGGCAGGTCGTTGACCAGTTGGGTGACTTCGGCATAGCGCTCGTCGGGCACTTCCAGCGCCGCCAGGATGAATTGCCCGCCCGCGCGTTCGATCTGGAACAGCGGCCCCAGCCGGGTCAGCACGCCGGATTTGAGCAGCGCGTCCAGCCGGTCGATGACGGCGGACTCGCCCAGGCCCAGCGCGGCGCCGGTGTCGGCAAACGGGCGTTCGCTGAGCGGCAGGCTGAGCTGCAGGAGGTCGATCAACCGGGCGTCTTCCAGGTCGATGCCCGGGGGCAGGCGCGGCGCGGGCGCGGGGCTGATCGCTTGGCCGATTGCGTCGGCGGGCGGGCGGTCAGCCAACATGGGCGGGCTGCGGTGGGACATGGCTGGGGGCTTCGGCGGGTGGGGCAGATGTGGCAGATGTGGTGCGTGCAGCATCAGATGCACCTCCTGCATCGGGTGCGCCTGCCGCATCGGGTGCGCCTGCAGCGCGGTCGACGTCGGATGGCGCGGGGTGGCCTTCTGGCAGCGGGCGAAAGTAGCGCGCGCCGGTCTGCTTGAAGCGCTGGCGGCTGAACAGCACCTGCTGCGGCCGCGCCTGCAGCCCGGCGCCGGCAATGGCGGCCTGCAGCAGCGCCAGCGTGTCGGCGCGGCTGCGGCCATGCACCATGCAGTACAGGTTGTAGGGCCAGCCGGTGGCGCGCGTGCGGCGGTAGCACAGCGTGACGCCCGGCTGCGCGGCCAGGCGTTCGCCCCAGGCATCGGCCTCGGCGTCGGGCACGTCAAAAACCGTCATGGCGTTGGCGACAAAGCCCACTTCGTGGTGGCGCACCACCAGCCCCAGGCGGCGCAGGGTGCCGGCCTGCAGCCAGGCGGCCAGCTGGTTCAACACAGCGCTTTCGCTGCAGTCCAGCTGCTGCGCCCATTGCGCATAAGGCGCAGGCACCAGCGGCAGGCCGGATTCGACCAGCGCGGCCAGCGGCGCATGGGCCGGCTGCACGCGCGGCGCCCGCGCCTGCACGCCGCCGGTGGCTGCGGGGCGGTGCAGGTCAAAGCCCAGGTCGATCCGGTAGGCGCGCTGCATGGCCAGGCGCAGCACGGGCAGGGCGGTGTCGCGTTCGATGGCGCGCAGGGCGTCTTCCACCGCCGCGGGGTCGCAGCCGGTGGTGACGAACCACAGGTTCAGCGCGTGTTCACGTTCGTAGTTGTGGTTGACGCCCGGGTGCGCCGATACGCGCGCCGCCACCTCGGCCAGGCGCGCCGCCGGCACCGCCATGGCGCACAGCAGCGCACTGCCGCCCGCGCCCGGCGCCCACACCCCGCCCAGCCGGCTGGCCGCGCCGCGCGCCAGCAAGCCGGCCACGGCGTCGATCACTTCAATTTCTGTAGCTGCCAGCGCTTTCCCCACCTGCGCAAACGGCCTATTTGTCAATGGAAAGCCGCGCTGCCATTCGTTCAGCAACCGATCGGCGAAGGCGGGACAAACGGGCGCGTTCATCGCCCGCCTTTATGATGGGCCGAACCGGCCCCCAGCCACTGCCGCGATGCGCCCCGCGCGGATGCGGGCCGCACACCAGCGTGCATCGGTGCGTGCAGGCGAAGCTGCCATCCACCGCTTGCCCTAACCTTCGCCGGGCATCGGCGTTGCCCCGCCTCGCGCAGCAAAAGGGGGAAGGCGCGCAGCGACTCAGCGGGGTGTTCCATCCGTCAGAACCCCGTGCGCGCCGCGCGCGAAGTGAAGAAGATGCCGCTGGGCGACTTGGCCGGCAGCACGGCCAGCTGACGGAAGCTTTCGGTGTCGATGACCGACAGCCAGTGGCTGTCGCGCGCGCTGATCCACACCGCGTCGCCGCGCGGGGTGAATTCCATGTGCAGCACCGCCTTGCCGGGCGTCAGCTGGGTGACGATCTGGCGCGTTTGCGTGTCGATGACCTGCACGGTGTCGTAGTTCGGCACCGCAAAGTTGACCCACACCTGGCGCCCGTCGGGCCGCGCCATCACAAACACCGGCTGGCCGGCCACCGGAATGCGGGCGACTTCCTGCCAGGTCTGCGTGTCGACCACCAGCACCTCGTGCCGGCCAATCGCGGGCAGGTAGGCGTGGCGCCCGGCCACCGCCCAGCCGCGCAGGTGCGGCATCTTGAACACCGGCAGCGGCTGTTCGCCCCGGCCGTAGCCGGGCAGGATGCGCTCTACCTTGGGCTGCGCGGCCCACAGGTCGATCTTGGCCAGGCCATCTTCGCCAAACAGGCCCGCGATGTAGTGGCGGCCATCGGGCGTGATGAGCGCGTCGTAAGGCTGCTTGCCGATATCGGCGAACTTGGTCAGCACCGGCTTGGCCGGGTCGGCCAGGTCGGCGATCCAGATCTGCCCGGCGTCAAACAGCGAGAAGATGAAGCGGTTGCGCGGAATGTCGGCCAGGCCGACCACGCGCGAAGCCTTGCCGTCGACCACGGCAGGAATGTCGGCCAGCTGCTGCAGGGTGCGCGCGTCGAACACCTTCACGCCGCCGGGCTGGTAGTTTTGCGCCACCACCAGGCTGCCATCGGTCGAAATGGCGCCGCCAATGCTGTTGCCGGCCTGCATGACGCGCGCTTCGATGGTGCCGGTGCGCAGGTTCACGCGGGTCAGCCCGCCGTCGCGCCCAAACACATAGGCCAGCGCGCCATCGCGTGAAAACACCACCGACGCGTGCGACAGATCGCCCAGCCCTTCGATGGTGCCCAGGCGGGTGCGGGCCGTGGTGTCCAGCACGCCCAGCGAGCCGGTTTCGCGCTCGATCACCAGGCCCAGATCGCCGTTGCCGCGCTCTGGTGCCACCAGCAGCGCGCCGGTGGGCGCCGGGCTGGCGCAGCCGATCAGCAGGCCGGTGGCCAGCAGCAGGGGAAGAAAGCGGGTGACGAGGGCCATGGTGGACATGCGGTGGTGCGGTGCGGGTGAGAAGCGGTGAGAAGGGGGCGCATGGACCGAGCCTGGGCGCCGTCAATGCGGCGGCGCGGTGCTGTCCAGCGGAAAGCCGGCTTGCAGGTGGCGGGCGATCCAGTCCGCGTCGGCCTCGCTCAGCATGCTTTTCCAGCCGGGCATAGGCGTGCCGGGGCGGCCGTGGTAGATGACGGCGGCCAGGCTTTCGCGTGGCAGCTCGGCCATGCGGTCGCGCGTCAGGGCCGGGCCCAGCCCGCCGGTCAGCTGAATGCCGTGGCACGAGCCGCAGTCCTGGCGCACCATGCGCACCAACTGCAACTGGCGTGCGGCGCTGGGCGCGGAAGCGGTCGATGCGGTGATCGGCGCAGCGTTCGTGGCGGCTTGGGTTGCCGCCTCGGTTTTGGCATCATTTGCGGCTGCAGCGCCCGTCCATAGGGCGCAGGCAGCTATCACAAAGCTAGCTAACCGAGGCATGCTGCCGCCGGGGTCAGGATTTCAGGATCAGCTCGACAGCGGCTTTCAGATCGCCATCGCTGATCTTGTCGGCGCCGTTGGGCGCCATGGGAATCGGGCCAAACACGCCCGAGCCGCCCTTGCGCACCTTTTCCATCAGCTTGGCGCTGGCGTCCTGGCCTTTGTATTTGGCGGCGATGTCCTTGAAGGACGGGCCCACCAGCTTTTTGTCCTTGGCGTGGCAGGCCATGCAGCCGGCCTTGTTCATGGCCGCTTCAGGGTCGGCGAATGCCGGGGTGGCGACCAAGGCCAGCGCTGCGGCGATCAGTGCAAAGTGTTTCATCGTGAAAGGCTCCGTTGTTGTAGGTCATGCGGCGGATGCCCGAAGGGGGCACCACGCTGCGCATCCGTTGATGGCCGCTGCCGCTTGCCAGTGCAGGCCAGCGGTGGCCCTGGGCGGGCTTGCCCCGGCCGCTGGCGCTGTCCCCTGGGGGCCGCGCCAGCGGACCAGGCCGTCAATACACGTCGTGCTGCGTGTTGTAGACGTTGAACTTGCCAGTGGGCGTGACCAGTTTCGGGTCCTTGATCACGGTCTTGCAGGTGCGGGTCTTGTCGTCCACCACCACCAGGGCCGATTCCTTGTCCTTGGTGTTCCAGACCGAGAACCAGACCTCGTCGCCCTTCACGTTGTACTCAGGCTGCACCACGCGTTTGGGGCCGTCGTCCTTGATGTTGGCGCAGGCGGCAATGTCGATCACCTGGGGCGGCTTGCTCAGGTCCTTGATGTCGAACACGGCCACGCTCTGGCTCAGCTTCGGATCGGGGTTGAGCGTGGTGTCCACCCACAGGTTGTTCGACTTGGGATGGGTCTTGATGAACAGCGAACCGCCACCCTGGCCCTTCAGCGACTGGACCAGCTTCCAGGCGTTGGCCTTGTGCTTGACCGGGTCGGTGCCGATCAGCGCAATGCTTTCGTCGCCCAGGCCCGAGGTAGCCCACACCGGGCCGAACTGCGGGTGCGTGAAGTTGGCGCCACGGCCGGGGTGCGGCGTTTTGCCCACCGGCACCAGCGCGGCCAGCTTGCTGGTCTTGGTGTCGACCACGGCGATCTTGTCCGACGCGTTGGCGGCGGTCATGAAGTAGCGGCGCGTCGAGTCAAAACCACCGTCGTGCAGGAACTTGGCCGAATCGATCTGCGTGGTGCGCAGGTTCTCCAGATCGGTGTAGTCCACCAGCCAGATCTTGCCGGTCTCTTTGGCGTTGACCAGGAATTCAGGCTTTTGGTGGCTGGACACAATGGCCGCCACGCGCGGTTCGGGGTGGTATTCGTTGTTCACGTCCATGCCGCGGGTGGACACCACCTTGCGCGGCTTCAGCGTGTCGCCGTCCATCAGCACGAACTGCGGCGGCCAGTAGGTGCCGGCCACGGCGATCTTGTCTTCCCAGCCCTTGAATTTGCTGGTTTCCACGCTGCGCGCTTCCAGGCCAACCTTGATCTCAGCCACGTTGTCGGGCTTTTCCATCCACAGGTCGATCAGGTTCAGGCGCGCGTCGCGGCCGATCACGTACAGGTAACGGCCCGACGCCGAGGTGCGCGAGATGTGCACCGCGTAGCCGGTCTTGACGATGTTGATGATCTTCTTGGTGTCGCCGTCGATCAACGCCACCTCGCCCGCGTCACGCAGGGTGACCGAGAAGATGTTGTTGATGTTGTAGTTGTTCATCTTCTTGGTGGGCCGCTTGGCCACCGGCACGTACTCCTTGCGCGACTTTTCCATGTCGGCCAAAGAGAATTCGGGCGGTGTGGGTGGGTCGTGCTGGATGTAGCGGGCCATCAGGTCGACCGTCTTCTCGTCGAAGTCGCCCGAAGTCAGCCAGTTCGGCATGCCGGCGGGCGAGCCATAGCCGATGAAGACCTTCAGGTATTCGGTGCCTTTGTCGACCGTGATGTCGGGCGTCAGCGGTTTGCCGGTGGCGCCTTTGCGCAGCACGCCGTGGCAGCCGGCGCAGCGCTCGAAGTAGATCTGGCGCGCGCGGTCGAATTCGGCCTGCGTCATCGGCGGCGCCTTGGGGTTGCTGGTCTGGTGCATTGGCTCGCTGGCCAATGGCGAGGCAGCGCCCTGGTACTTGGCCTCGGGGGCGTTGGTGGCGGTGGTGGGGCCGCCTGGCTGTGCCGGCGCACCGGCCGTCTGGGCCATCGCCAGGCTGGACGCCAAGAGCATGGCGGTAGAAAGCACCGCCGTCAGCGGCGTGAGCCTGTTCTTCCTCGGATGTGTTGTCATCGTGTTTTTCCGTGTCGCCGGGGCGGCCTGTGGTCGGTATGCCCGTGGATGGCCGCTGAAAATCGTTCCGGGCCCAGCCATCATCTGAAAGCGGTGCAGCCCCTTCCTTGACTTGGTTCAAGCCAGCGGGGAACACCCTTGACGGCCATGGCCGTTTTGATCTGGATCAGGTTTGGCGCGCTTGCGCCGCCCGGCGCTGTGGACTTCGGGCGACGGCAAACGCCGGTGTCTGCACGGGCGGGGCAGCGCGGGCGCGCATCGACCGCCTGCGTGCCGCTGCACATGCCGGCAGCGAAGCTGGGCAAAGCGGCCAGGCGCGTGGCGCTAGGGCAAGGAAGTCTGGCGGGTGCCCAGCTGGCCGCGGGGGCGCGGCCCAGGGCGTTGTGCTTAGCGGTTACTGGCGGGGTGCACAGCTGGCACCACGGCCGCGCCTTCGGCCACTTCGGACAGGTGGTTGATGGCGCCGCTCAATTCGTCGGGTGTCACCGGCGGCTTGACCGGTGCCAGCGCCAGCACCAGAAACGCCAGCACCACGGCCACCACGGTCAAGATCGTTAACCGCAGGTACGGTGAAGAGGTGGTTTGGGCGGGGCGGGTCATGGCGTCGATCCTCCGGGCAGAAACAGGGGTAGGTATGGCCGCATGATGCCGCCACCGCGCCGCCGCCGTTGTCAGACGTTGCCGATGTCTGGGGTGTCGGTGGGGGTAATTGCGCGGGCCCTGCGGCGCGGCCGTGGTGCCGGGGCCTGCGCGGGCGGCTGGGCGGGCACCGGCAGGCGCACCTCGGCTTTCACTTCTTTCAGCACGATGGACGAACGCACGTGCGTCACGCCGGGCAGGCGGAACAGTTCGGCGTGCAGGAACTGCTCATACGCGGCGATGTCGGGCACCAGCACGCTCAGGATGTAGTCGGCCTGGCCGGTGGTGGACAGGCAGCGCACGATGGGCGGGCTGGCCTGCACCGCACGTTCAAACGCCTGCACGGTGTCGTGACTGTGCTGGCCCAGGTTGACTTCGGCCACCACCAGCAACCCCAGGCCGACGCGGGCGCGATCGACCAGCGCGCTGTAGCCGGTGATGACGCCCGCGGCCTCCATGTCCTTGATGCGCTTCCAGCACGGGGTGGTGGACAGGCCCACGCGCTCGGCGATCTGCTGCATGGTTTGGCGCGCATCGCGTTGCAATTCGCGCAAGATGGCCAGGCTGGCGTTGTCAAGAATCATTTTCTTTGATTGTTGGTTTAAAAGAAAAACCATTCTGATTTTGCGCCGGAAAGCCTGGATTCGGGTCACCTTTTTTCCTTCAGCAAGCCTACAGTGGGGCAAAGGGCCGAGCACACGGCCCACAGGAGACAAAGCCATGAGCACCCCCACGAGCAGCGCCCCCCGCGGCAGCCCGGCTGCCGCCGCCGCGCTGGACAGCACCATCACGCGCCCCGACTACCGCCTGGGCGACAACCTTTGGGCGCGCCAGGGCCAGGTTTTCATGACCGGCACGCAGGCGCTGGTGCGGCTGATGCTGATGCAGCGCTGGCGCGATGAAGCGGCGGGCCTGAACACGCAGGGCTTCGTCAGCGGCTACCGCGGATCGCCGCTGGGCATGGTCGATCAACAGATCTGGAAGGCCGGCCAGGCCTGGAAGGATGCAGGGCTGAACTTCGTGCCCGCCATCAACGAAGAGCTGGGCGCCACGCAGGTGCTGGGCACCCAGCGCGTCGAAAGCGACCCCGAGAAAACCTGCGACGCCGTCTTCGCCATGTGGTACGGCAAAGGCCCCGGCGTGGACCGCGCGGGCGACGCCATCAAGCACGGCAACGCCTACGGCAGTTCGCCGCGCGGCGGTGTGCTGGTGATCGCGGGCGATGACCATGGCTGCGTCAGCTCGTCCATGCCGCACCAGTCGGACCAGCTGCTGCAGGCGTACCACATGCCCATCGTCGCGCCGGCCACGGTGGGCGAACACCTGGAATTCGGCCTGTACGGCTGGGCGCTGTCGCGCTATTCGGGCAACTGGGTGGGGCTGACTTCGCTGTCGGAAGTGGTGGAAAGCGGCGCCACCGTCGATCTGGACGCCATCCACACCCGCATGGCCGCATGGAAAGGCGAGGCCGAGGTGCGCGCCCTGACCGGCGACCAGCCTCCGCCCGGTGGCCTGCACTACCGCTGGCCGGATTTCCCGTCGCTACAAATTGAAGAGCGCCTTGCGCAGAAGCTGCAAGCGGTAGCGGCCTTTTCGGCCATTAATTCGATTGACTGCAACGTGATCGAGGCGCCGCACGCCAGCGTAGGCATCGTCACCTGCGGCAAGGCGCATTACGACCTGATGGAGGTGCTGCGCCGGCTGGACATCAGCAACGACATGCTGGCTGCCGCCGGGGTGCGTTTGTACAAGGTGGGCCTGTCCTTCCCGGTGGAAACCACGCGCATGCTGGCCTTTGCGCAAGGCTTGAAAGAGATCCTGATCGTCGAAGAAAAAGGCGCGGTGGTTGAAACCCAGCTGCGCGAGCTGTTCTACAACGCGCCCGGCGGTTTGCGCCCGGCCATCCTGGGCAAGAAAGATGTGCAGGGCCAGCCGCTGGTGGGCGCGTTGGGCGAACTGCGCCCCTCGCGCCTGATCGAGCTGACGGCGGATTGGCTGATTCGCCACTTTCCAGACCGCTTTGCCGACCGGCGCACGCACGTGCGCGACTTCACGCTGCCCGATCTGCTCAGCAACGATTCGGACAGCGTCAAGCGCATGCCGTATTTTTGCGCCGGCTGCCCGCACAACACATCGACCAAGGTGCCGCAGGGGTCGACCGCCAAGGCCGGCATTGGCTGCCACTTCATGGCCAACTGGATGGACCGCGACACCGCTGGCCTGATCCAGATGGGCGGCGAGGGCGTGGACTGGGTCTCGCACTCGCGCTTCACGCGCATGCCGCACGTGTTCCAGAACCTGGGCGACGGCACCTATTACCACTCGGGCTATCTGGCGATCCGCCAGGCGGTGGCGGCCAAGGCGCGCATCACCTACAAGATCCTGTTCAACGACGCCGTGGCCATGACCGGCGGCCAGCCGGTCGACGGCATCATCAGCGTGGACGCCATCGCGCGGCAGGTGGAAAGCGAGGGCGTGAAAAAGGTGGTGGTGCTGTCCGACGAGATCGGCAAGTACGACACGCAAAAGAGCCGCTTTCCCGCCGGCACCGAATTCTTCGACCGCGCCGAGCTGGACCGCGTGCAGCGCGAGCTGCGCCAGGTCGAAGGCGTCACCGTGCTGATCTACGAGCAGACCTGCGCCGCCGAAAAGCGCCGCCGCCGCAAGAAGGGCGAGCTGGTCGACCCGGACAAGCGCCTGTTCATCAACGAAGCCGTGTGCGAAGGCTGTGGCGACTGCAGCGTGCAAAGCAACTGCGTGGCCGTGCTGCCCACCGAAACCCCGCTGGGCCGCAAACGCAAGATCGACCAGACCGCCTGCAACAAGGACTATTCCTGCGCCAAGGGCTTTTGCCCCAGCTTTGTCGGCGTCAGTGGCGGCAAGCTGCGCAAGCGCGCCGGTGCGCTGGCGGGCGAGGCCGGGCAGGGCGCCTTTGCGCGCCTGGTCAACGGCCTGCCGCAGCCCGCGCCGCACGACTGGACCGGCCCGTACGACCTGCTGGTCACCGGCGTGGGCGGCACCGGCGTGGTGACCGTGGGCGCCGTCATCGCCATGGCCGCGCACCTGGAAGGCAAAAGCGCCAGCGTGCTCGACTTCATGGGCTTTGCGCAAAAGGGCGGCGCCGTGATGTCCTTCGTGCGCCTGGCCGACGTGCCCGATCGGCTGAACCAGGTGCGCATCGACACCCAGCAGGCCGACGCACTGCTGGCCTGCGACACCGTGGTGGCGGCCCAGCCCGAAGCGCTGGGCACCGTGCGCCACGGCCGCACACGCGTGCTGGCCAATGTGCATGAAACGCCCGTCGCCGAATCGCTGCGCAACCCCGACGCCGACTTGAAAACCGATCTGCTGCTGGGCAAGCTGCGCTTTGCCGCAGGCGACGACCGCGTGGAAACCTTTGACGCGCAAACCCTGGCCAACGACTTTCTGGGCGACACCGTCACCGCCAACATCCTGGCCATGGGCTACGCCTGGCAGCGCGGCCTGGTGCCGGTCAGCCTGGCGGCGCTGCTGCGCGCGATCGAGCTGAACGGCGTGGCCGTGGCGTCCAACATCGCCGCTTTTTCGCTGGGCCGCCTGGCCGCCGCCGACCCCGGCGCGTGCGAGGCGCTGCTGGGCGACCACGTGCGGCCCGACGCGCCCGTGGCGCAGTCGATCGACGACGTCATCACCCAGGGCATGAACCACCTGACCGCCTACCAGAACGCCGCCTGGGCCGCGCGCTACGCCAAGCTGGTGCGCGAGGTGTATGCCGCTGAACAGCGCTTGCCAGCGCCCACCGATGCGCCCGCCGCCTGGCCGCTGACCCGCGCCGTGGCCAATTCATTGCGCAAGCTGATGAGCTACAAGGACGAATACGAAGTCGCCCGCCTGTACACCGACGGCGCGTTTGAGAAAGCCCTGTCGCAGCAGTTTGAAGGCGACGTGCGCCTGTCCTTCTACATGGCCCCGCCCGTCATCCGCCGCAGCGCCAACGGCGAGCCACCCCGCAAGGTCGAGCTGGGCAGCTGGCTGTGGCAGGGCCTGCGCCTGTTGGCCAAAGGCAAGGGCCTGCGCGGCGGCCCATTCGACCCGTTTGGCCGCACCGACGAACGCCGCATGGAGCGCGAGCTGATCGCGCGCTTTGAAGCCCGCGTGCGCGAGCTGCTGCCGCAGCTGAGCGCAGGCAACGTGGCCCTGGCCACGCAGATCGCCGCGCTGCCGCTGTCAATGCGCGGCTACGGCCACGTCAAGCTGGCCAACGTGGCCCTGGCGCAGGTGCGAGAAACCGAACTGCTGCACCGCCTGGACGCCGCCCGCTACCCGGCGCCGCAACGCCCGGCCACCGCAAAAGCCGGGCAGATCAAGGGCATTGCGATCCGCAGCGAGCGGGAGACGGTTTGAACCGGGTTCAGGCCCAGCCTGCCAACCCAGTCAAACGTGAATAGATCAAATAGCATAGCTGCCTTCGCAGTAAACACGGGCGCTACAGCCACAATTCATGCATAAACTTGTGGCGCCGGCATGAAGCATCCGATCCCTCATCAGCGCCCACCAACCGCGCAAGCTTGCCCAACCCCCGCCCCCCAAAACCACCCAGCCCGCCAGCCAATACCCATCCCCGCCCATACCGCTACACTGCCTCAGCGCCACCGGCGCTCTTCAGCGATCAGAGACAAGAGACAACACATGCCCGGCATCATCCAGAGCCTGCTCGACACCGATCTGTACAAGTTCACCATGATGCAGGCGGTGCTGCACCAGTTTCCGGGCGCGCAGGTTGAATACAAGTTCAAGTGCCGCAGCGCTGGCGTGCAGCTGGCGCCGTACATCGACGAGATTCGCGATGAAATCCGCCAGCTGTGCCAGCTGCGTTTTACCGATGACGAGCTGGCCTACATGCGCGGGCTGCGCTTCGTCAAAAGCGACTTTGTCGATTTTCTGGGGCTGTTCAAGCTCAACGAGAAGTACATCACCCTCACGCCGCTCGACAACGGCGAGATCGACATCCGTGTGCGCGGGCCGTGGCTGCACACCATCATGTTCGAGATTCCGGTGCTGGCCATCGTCAGCGAGGTGTTCTACCGCAACACCCAGCCCGCGCTGGATTTCACCGAAGGCCGCCGCCGCCTGCAGGACAAGCTGACGCTGATCCAGAAGCCGGGGCTGGAGGGCCTGCGCATTGCCGACTACGGCACGCGCCGTCGCTTTTCGGGCGACTGGCAGCGCGAGGTGCTGCAGACCATGAAGACGCGCCTGGGCACGGCGCACGGCAGCCAGTTCACCGGCACCAGCAACGTGCTGTTCGCCAAAGACCTGGCGCTGCGCCCCATGGGCACCATGGCGCACGAATACCTGCAGGCCAGCCAGGCGCTGGGCCCGCGCCTGCGCGACAGCCAGGTGTTCGCGTTTGAGAAGTGGGCGCAGGAATACCGGGGCGATCTGGGCATTGCGCTGTCGGACGTGTACGGCATGAACGCCTTCCTGCGCGACTTCGACATGTATTTCTGCAAGCTGTTCGATGGCGCGCGGCACGATTCGGGCGACCCGTTCCCCTGGGGCGAACGCATGATCGAGCATTACCGCGTGAACCGCGTTGACCCGCGCACCAAGATCATCCTGTTCAGCGACGGGCTGGATTTTGGGCGCTGCATCGAGCTGTTCCAGCGCTTTGACGGCCGCATCCAGATCGCCTTTGGCGTGGGCACCAACCTGACCAACGACCTGGGCCCCGATCCGTTGCAGATCGTGCTGAAGATGATCGAATGCAACGGCCAGCCGGTGGCCAAGATCTCCGACACGCCGGACAAAACCATGGTGGAAGACGAGGGCTATCTGAACTACCTGCGCCAGGTGTTCGACTTGCCCGCGCCACTGCCCAGCACCACGCCGCTGAACCGGCCGGCGCCGCTGGCGCGCTAAGGCAA
>JAGOEM010000076.1 GCA_017997715.1 Ottowia sp. | reverse complement strand
AACCGACGATTTCAGCGTGTCCGCCGAGATCGCCGCCCTGCGCGCAGACGATGGCCGCGTGGGCGCGGTGTGCACCTTCGTCGGCACCGTGCGCGACCGCAACCTCGGCCAGGCGGCGGGCAGCGTCAGCGCGATGGAGCTGGAACACTACCCCGGCATGACCGAAAAGGCGATCGACGCGATGATCGACGCGGCGCTGCAGCGCTTTGACATCCTGGCTGCGCGGGTGATTCACCGCGTGGGCGTGCTGCAGCCGCTGGACCAGATCGTGCTGGTGGCCGTCAGCTCGGCCCACCGGGGCGAGGCGTTTCAGGCCTGCGAATTCCTGATGGACTACCTGAAAACGCAGGCGCCGTTCTGGAAGAAGGAAACCACGCCCGAAGGCGCGCGCTGGGTGGACGCGCGCGTGTCAGACGACGCGGCGCTGGCGCGCTGGGGCATTCAGTCCGGCAATGGCTGACGGGCGAGGGGGCGGATCGGCGCTTCTGTTCTGATAGCTGCCTGCGCAGGTGGGGCGGGCGCTGGAGGCGTTTTTGTTGGATATTTCAGCGCCAAGCCGGCGCTAAGCCAGCGCCCGGCGGCATCGGCCGCGCTGGCCCGCAAGCCGCCGGATGGGGCCGCGTGCCAGTCTATGAACCGGGCGCACTGACGGCGCCGCAGCCTGCCCACGTTCGGCCGCCCACCGGCCCAGCTATTCCATCAGGGGGCTATCCGGCTCGTAGTTGCCAGCGCCTCGGCCTCAGCCGCGCAGTCTGCCGCGGCCGGCACTTGCCCGGCCTGGCGCGCCGCAGCCACTTCATCACTGGCGGCGGCCACTTGCGCGCGAAAGGCTGGATTGGCGTGCAGCCGCGCCACCGTGGCGGCGCCAATCAGCATGCCGGCCTGCACATCGCTTTGCCAATGCACGCCGCACACCGCCCGGCTTTGCGCGAAGGCGCGGCCGCGCTGCAGCAGGGCGTTGGCGCGGTCGGGGGCGGCTTCGGTCAGCACCAGCGCCCAGGCCCAGCCCAGCGCCGAATGGCCCGAGGGGAAAGAGCCGTCCTTGGACAGCTTGGCTTCTTCGTCGGGCGTGCAGCTGGGCAGATTCAGCGCAACAAAGGGGCGGGTGCGCGTGTAGTGGTCCTTGGCCTTGTAGGTGGCCAGGCCGGCGTCGGTCAGGGTGCGGCGCAGCAGCATGTTCAGGTGCGGCGTGCCGGCTTCGGACACCCGCAAGCCCAGCGCACAGTCGAAGACCGACGCGGCGGCCGGAAAGTTCAGGTTGGCGTCTTTGCGCGCCAGCACGCCGCGCGGGCCGCTGGCCAGCGCCGTCAGCTGCCGCGTGGTGGCCACGTCGGCGGCCAGCGCGGCCGAACCTTCGGCGGGCGGCGCCGCCACCAGCGCCAGGCTGTCGGGCAGATCGGCGCGCGGCAGGTAGCCGTTCAGGATGCCGCTGCCCGCGCGGAATTCGCCCACTTCGACGGCGCTGACCGGGGGCTTGGGGGCGGTGGTGCCGCAGCCCGCCAGCAGGGCGGCGGCACCGGCAAGGGCGAAGGGCAGTAAAGGCAGTGGGGGCAGGGTGCGCATCGGCTTGTCTCCGGGGGTGGAACAGGTGGCCGGCCGTCGTGCCAGGGGCCGCGCAGCCGCTTCGGTTTTTTTCGGCAGTGTAGGCACGGGCGCTGCGTTTGAGGAGTGGCCGGTGTCGCCTAGGAGCCTGCGCGGCAGCAGGAACGTCGGCAGCAACCCGCCAGAAATCGGCCCATCGCGCTGCTGTCTGCGGCGCCCATGGCCCGGCGCCTGCGCGGCAAAATGGGCGCATGCAGTTCCAAGACATGGGTGAAGCGGTGCGGCGCGGGGCCGCCCGTGCGATGCGGCCGGGCGAAGCGCGCGGCGCGCCTGCGCTGAAAACAATGGCGCTGGGCGCTGTGCTGGTCGCACTGGCAACAGCGACGGCCCTGCAACCGGCGGCCGCCGCCGAAGGGCCTGCCGCCACGTCTGGCGCCCATTCGGGCAGCTGGGCCGCGGTGGTGACGTATGTGGTGGATGGCGATTCGGTCTGGGTGCGTTCGGTGCAAGGCCGTTCGCGCGTCAAGCTGCGCCTGCTGGGCATCGACGCGCCCGAAATCTGCCAAAGCCAGGGCGCCGAGGCGCGCCAGGCGTTGATCACCCTGGCGCTGAACCGGCCCGTGCAGGTGACGGTGCGCGCCCGCGACCGCTATGGCCGCGCGCTGGCCACGGTCGAGCGCGCCGAAGACGGGCTGGACCTTTCGCACGCCATGGTGACCGGCGGCTGGGCCTGGGCCGACCGCTTTCGGCGCCAGCAGGCCGCGCTGGAGCAGGACGAGGGCGTGGCGCGCGCCCAGCGGCGCGGCGTGTTCCGCCAGTCAGACGCCGAGCCGCCCGCCGATTTCCGCCGCAGGCACGGGCCGTGCGTGGCGGCCAAGCGCTGAGCGCCAAGCGAGTAAATTCAAAATCAATAGCTGCCAACGCCCAGCTGACGGGCGCTGGAAGGCTTTTTTATTAGAAAAGTTCACCGGTTTCAGCCCCTGCGCAGCCGCAAAAACGCGCCGCCGTCTGCTTGAACGGGAGAGGGTGAACCCTATATGCGGAGGATTCGGAGGCATTCATGCGACTCGACAAACTCACCACCAAATTTCAAGAAGCCCTGGGCGACGCGCAATCGCTGGCCCTGGGCAATGACCACGCTTACATCGAACCCGTGCACCTGCTGGCGGCCATGCTGCGCCAGGCCGACGGGCCCAAGGCGCTGCTGCAGCGCGCGGGCGTCAACGTCGGCCAACTGGCGCAAGAGGCCGAGGCCGCCGTCAAGCGGCTGCCCAGCGTGACCGGGCAAGACCAGGTGCAGCCCGGCCCGGATTTGATCAAGCTGCTGCAGGCGACCGAGAAGGAAGCCATCAAGCGCGGCGACCAGTTCGTGCCCAGCGAGTTGTTCCTGCTGGCGCTGACCGATGCCAAGGGCGAAGCCGGCCGCATCGCCAAGGAAAGCGGCCTGAGCCGCAAAAGCATGGAAGCCGCCATTGACGCGGTACGAGGAGGACAAACCATGGATTCCGCCGATGGCGAAAGCCAGCGCGAAGCGCTGAAGAAATACACGCTGGATCTGACCGAGCGCGCCCGCATCGGCAAGCTGGACCCGGTGATCGGCCGCGACGACGAGATCCGCCGCGCCATCCAGGTGCTGCAGCGGCGCAGCAAGAACAACCCGGTGCTGATCGGCGAGCCCGGCGTGGGCAAGACCGCCATCGTCGAAGGGCTGGCGCAGCGCATCGTGGCCGGCGAAGTGCCCGACACGCTGAAGGACAAGCAGGTGCTGTCGCTGGACATGGCGGGCCTGCTGGCCGGCGCCAAGTACCGCGGCGAATTTGAAGAGCGCCTGAAATCCGTGCTGAAGGAAGTGGCCGCCGAAGAGGGCCGCATCATCCTGTTCATCGACGAGATCCACACCATGGTGGGCGCCGGCAAGGCCGAAGGCGCCATCGACGCCGGCAATATGCTCAAGCCCGCCCTGGCGCGCGGCGAGCTGCACTGCATCGGCGCCACCACGCTGGACGAATACCGCAAGTACATCGAAAAAGACGCGGCGCTGGAGCGGCGCTTTCAAAAAGTGCTGGTGGGCGAACCGAGTGTGGAAGACACCATCGCCATCCTGCGCGGCTTGCAGGAAAAGTACGAAGTGCACCACGGCGTGGACATCACCGACCCGGCCATCGTCGCCGCGGCCGAGCTGAGTGCGCGCTACATCACCGACCGCTTCCTGCCCGACAAGGCGATTGACCTGATCGACGAGGCGGCGGCCAAGATCAAGATCGAGATCGATTCCAAGCCCGAGGTGATGGACAAGCTGGACCGCCGCATGATCCAGCTGAAGATCGAGCGCGAAGCCGTCAAGCGCGAGACCGACGATGCGTCCAAAAAGCGCCTGGCGCTGATCGAGGAAGACCTGACCAAGCTGGAAAAGGAATACGCCGACCTGGACGAAGTGTGGCGCGCCGAAAAGGCCAACGCCCAAGGCAGCGAACAACTGCGCAAAGAGATTGACCAGCTGAAGTTCCAGATCGAGGAATTCACCCGCAAGGGCGACTTCAACAAGGTGGCCGAGCTGCAATACGGCAAGCTGCCCGCGCTGGAAAAGCAACTGAAGGAAGCCCAGGCCAGCGAAAGCACGGCCGAGAAAACCACACCGCAATTGCTGCGCACGCAGGTCGGCGCCGAAGAGATTGCCGAGGTGGTGAGCCGCGCCACCGGCATTCCCGTCAGCAAGATGATGCAGGGCGAGCGCGAAAAGCTGCTGAAGATGGAAGACGCGTTGCACCAGCGCGTGGTGGGGCAGGACGAGGCGATCTCGGCCGTGGCCAACGCCATCCGGCGTTCGCGTTCGGGCCTGTCAGACCCGAATCGGCCGCTGGGCAGCTTCCTGTTCCTGGGCCCCACGGGCGTGGGCAAGACCGAGCTGACCAAGGCGCTGGCCGGCTTCCTGTTCGACAGCGTGGATCACCTGATCCGCATCGACATGAGCGAGTTCATGGAAAAGCATTCGGTGGCCCGCCTGATCGGCGCGCCGCCCGGCTACGTGGGCTACGACGAAGGCGGCTACCTGACCGAAGCCGTGCGCCGCAAGCCGTACAGCGTGATCCTGTTCGACGAGATCGAAAAGGCGCACCCCGACGTGTTCAACGTGCTGCTGCAGGTGCTGGACGATGGCCGCCTGACCGATGGGCAAGGGCGCACCGTGGACTTCAAGAACACGGTGATCATCATGACCAGCAACATCGGCTCGCCGCTGATCCAGAGCATGACCGGGCAGCCGTATGAAGAGGTCAAGGACGCGGTGTTTGGCGAGCTGAAGAACCACTTCCGGCCCGAGTTCCTGAACCGCATCGACGAGATCGTGGTGTTCCACGGGCTGGACGCCAGCCAGATCGGCGAGATCGCCAAGATCCAGCTGAAAACGCTGAGCAGCCGCCTGGCCAAGATGGACCTGTTCCTGCAGGTGTCGGACCAGGCGCTGGCCGAGCTGGCCAAGGTCGGGTTCGACCCGGTGTTTGGTGCGCGCCCGCTCAAGCGTGCGATCCAGCAGCGCATTGAAAACCCGCTGTCGCGCGACTTGCTGGAAGGCAAGTTCCCGCCGCAGACGCAGATCGATGTGACGGTGGACCCGATCAACCGGCCGGGCGAATTTACCTTTACGGGCACCACGCCGACCGCCCCCGGTTGGCTGTGAAAAAGATAGCGCCTTGCGCCCGCCCAGTGGGCGCGCAAGGCGCTTTCTTATGTGAATTGCGGGCGCAGGCGCAGGCGCAGCGCCCTCAGCCGGCAAAGCCGCCTCTGTCCAGAAAGGCCTGTTCGGCCGCCGTGGTCTGGCGACCCAGCAAGGGGTTGCGGTGCGGAAAGCGGCCAAAGCGCACGATGATGTTGCGGTGGCCCAGCGCGTGTTCGCGTGCGGCCGGGCCGATCAGCGTGTTCAGCTCGACCGAACGGTCCTGGTCGGCCAGGTCTTCCGAATGCGCGAACGGCAGGCAGAAGAACAGGCGCAGCGCGGGATCAACCCGGTCCATGTGACCGGCGGCCACGGCGGTGCGTGCGTGCTGGCGCGCCAGCACATCGGTGGCATACATGCGGCGCGTGCCGCGAAAGGCGTTGCGCGGAAACTGGTCCAGCAGGATCAGCAAGGCCAGGCTGCCGCACGGCGTGCGGCCCCAGTCGTCCAGCTCGCGGCGCGCAGCCGCTTCGTGCAGCGCCAGAAAGCGATCGCGAAACCGCTGGTCGAACGGCGCGCTTTTGCTGAACCAATGGCCGCTGGACTGGCGCCAGAAGTCGACCAGCGCCAGCGCCGGTGCGGGCGTGGCTGGCGCGGCGGTGGGTGCGTCGGCTGCAGGCATGGCGCCGTCCTCAGGGCTGGGCCAGCCACCACGACAGGCCCCAGGCGATGACGCCTGGCACGGCGAACACGATGGCCAGAATTGGCAGCTCTTCGCGCACGCTGTAGCCCGCGTGGCTGACGCCCACCCACATGTTCACCGCCGCCACCAGCAGCCACACCGGCACGAAGGCCTTGGCGCCCACGGCCATGCCGGCGGCGCTGGCGCCCCACAGCCAGCCGAACAGGACAAACAGCCCCAGCAGCACCACGCCGCCGCCGATCACCAAAGCCATGTGCATGACGAATTCCCTTCGTGCCCGTGCGTTGCCGCGCTTACTTGGTGGTGTAGCCGCCGTTGATCAGGATGGTCTGGCCGGTGATCCACCAGCCGTCGCTGACCAGGTGGCGCACGAAGGGCACCACGTCTTCGATGTCGGTCAGGCCGGTCTTGCTGAAGCCCGACAGCGCGGCGGCACTCTTGTGGTAGGCCTGCGCGTCGGCGGCTTCCTGGCCGTAGAAGAAGGGCGTGTCCATCGGGCCGGGGCCGACGGCGGTGACCGAAATGCCGCGTGCGCCAAATTCCTTGGCGGCGGCGCGGGTGTAGTGCTCGACCGGGGCCTTGCTGCCCGCATACGTGGCATAGAACGGCGTGAACGCGCCCAGCAGCGAGGTGACCAGCGTGACCACCTTGCCGTTGTCGTTGACGTGGCGGCCGGCTTCTTTCAAGAAGAAGAAGGCCGACTTGGCGTTGACGTTGCTCATCTCGTCAAATTCGGCTTCGCTGACTTCCAGCATGGGCTTTTTCAGCACCTTGCCGACGGTGTTGATGGCGATGTCGGGGCGGCCCACGGCGGCCACGGTGTCGGCAAACAGCTTTTCAACGGCGGCGGCCGATGTCAGGTCGCCCTGCAGCGTGACGGCCTTGGCGCCGGCTTTTTGCACGGCAGCGGCGGTGGCTTCGGCTTCGGCCTTGCTGGCCGCGCTGTTGTAGTGGATGGCGACGGCCTTGGCGCCATGCGCCGCCAGGTCACGGGCCAGCAGGCCGCCCAGGTTCTTGCCGCCGCCGGCAATCAGAACGACTTTGCCTTGGATGCTGTGGTTGGACATGGGAAAGCTCCTTGTACAGATTGAACGAGGCCTGTACTTTATTGGTCTTGTTTGATTGAATAAACCGGCAATAAATGGATTTACTATCCAACAATCAATACCAATAAACTGGTCGAGCGGACATGGACCTGATCGAGCAACTGCGCATCTTCATTCGCGTGGCGCACAGCGGCGGCTTTACCGTGGCGGCGGACCAGCTGGGCGTGCCGCGGCCCACGGTGTCGCTGGCCATTCAGCGGCTGGAGGCGCGCCTGGGCGTGCGCCTGCTGCACCGCACCACGCGCCGCGTCAGCCTGACGCAGGACGGCGAAGCGCTGCTGGAACGCGCCGCCACCCTGGTGGCCGACGCCGAAGAGCTGGAACAGCAGTTCAAACCCCAGGGCGCCACGCTGGGCGGGCGGCTGCGCGTGGACATGCCCAGCCGCGTGGCGCGCCGGCTGGTGGCGCCGGTGCTGCCGCGTTTTTTTGAGCGGCACCCCGGCATGGTGGTGGAACTGGGTTCCAGCGACCGCCCGATCGATCTGGTGCACGAAGGCATTGACTGCGCGCTGCGCGTGGGCGAATTGGCCTCTGGCAGCCTGGTGGCGCGGCCGCTGGGGGCGATGCGGCTGATCCACTGCGCCAGCCCGGCGTATCTGGCGCTGCACGGCACGCCGCACACGCCCGCCGATCTGCCGGTGCACCAGGCGGTCAACTACGCATCCAGCACCAGCGGCCGCGCCGCGCCGTGGGAATGGCTGGAAGACGGCCAGCCGCGCAGCCTGCCCATGCCCGGCCCGGTAGCGGTGAACAACGTCGAAACCTACATCGCCTGCGGCCTGGCCGGCCTGGGGCTGATCCAGGTGCCGGCCTACGATGTGCACGAACACCTGCAGGCGGGCGAGCTGGTGGAGGTGCTGCACGCCTGGCCCGCGCCGCCCATGCCGGTGCACCTGGTCTACCCGCACCGGCGCCACCGTTCGCGTCGGGTGCAGGCCTTCAGCGCCTGGCTGGAAGAAGTGCTGGCGCCGCATTGGCGCTGAGCCGCGGGGAGCCGCGCCTGGCCGTGGTGGGCCACCGTGGGCGCCGCTGTACGGCGAGGCAGCGGCGGTTTGCGCCGGTTGATTGCTGCTAAATTTATAGCTGTATACGCCCGATGGTCGAGCGATACAGCCCTATTTGGCTTGAAAAAATGCGCTGGGCGATTGCCCCAGCTGGGCTTTGACCATGGCGCCAAAGGCGCTTTCGCTGGCGTAGCCGCAGGCGGCGGCCACCTGGCCGACCGGCGTGCCGCGCGCCAGCAAGGGCAGGGCGTGCGCCAGCACCACCTGGCGGCGCCAGTGCGGGTACGAGGTGCCCAGCTGGTCGCGAAACAGCCGCGCCGCCGTGCGTTCGCTGGCGCCCACGCGGTGCGCCCATTCGGCCAGCGTGGCCCGCTCGTGCGGCGCGCGCAGCACCGCTTCGCACAGCGCGCGCAGCCGTTTGTCGCCGTCTTCGGCGCGGGGCAGGGGAATGCCCAGCGGCGCGGTTTCGGCGCCTTGCAGCTCCAGCAGCATCAGCGCGGTCAGGTGGGCTTCGCGCTTGCCGGGCTCGGCGTGTTCCAGCGCCAGGATCAATTCGCGCATCAGCGGCGAGACGGTCAGCACGCGGCTGGTTTGCCAGCCGGGCGGCGTGGCGCTGGGGTCGACGTACAGCGTGTGCATGTCGGCCCGGCTTAGCACCGCCACCGCGTGCCGGCTGCGCGGCGCGATCCACACCGCGCGCGATGGCGGCACGACGTAGCTGGTGTCGTGCCCGGCGCGCAGGTCTTGCACGCTGACGTGCAAGGTGCCACTGACGCAGTACGCCACCTGCGCCCACGGGTGGTCGTGCGGCTCGAAATGCGTGTCGGGGTGCATTTCGCGCGCGCGCTTGCCGCGCACCGGGCGCATGGGCGTCGGCTGGTATTCGGACGTATCGCCGACCAGGGGAAGGGCGATCAAGCGGCGCAGGGGCATGGCGGTGGCAGGGCGCTGAAGCGCGGGTGGCCCGGTGGGTTGGCGGGTTTTCGCCGATTGTTGGCGCTTGAGCGCGTTTCGGCAAGCCGGGGTACCGCACGGGGCATCTACCATCGGCCGGCGGTGGCCGGTGCCGTGTGTTGGCCGGCGGGCCGCCAGCTGGCCGGCGCAGGGCAGCGGATGCGCCGCTGTGCTGCTTTTTTTTGCCCCAAGAGTCGATCCATGAACCCTGCAACCCCCGCGGCCGCAGCGCTGCCCGCGCCGTGGCGCGATGACGCCGCCACCATCGGGCTGGTGGGGCTGGCGCACGCCAGTTCGCACTTTGCGCACCTGCTGCTGCCACCGCTGTTCCCGGTGTTTGCGCTGGAATTCGGCTTGTCCTTCTCGCAGTTGGGCCTGTTGATGACGGTGTTTTTCGTCATCTCTGGCGTGGGCCAGGCGCTGTCGGGTTTTCTGGTGGACAAGGTGGGCGCGCGCCCGGTGTTGTTCGCCGCGCTGGGCTGCTTTTTGGCGGCCTGCCTGGCCGGGGCGCTGGCCGGCAGCTATGCCGGGCTGATGCTGGTGGCGGTGTTGGCGGGGCTGGGCAATGCGCCTTTTCACCCGGTGGATTTCTCCATCTTGAACCAGCGCGTGTCGGGCGCGCGCCTGGGCTATGCCTTCAGTGCGCACGGCCTCAGCGGCAGCCTGGGCTGGGCGCTGGCCCCGGCGTTCTTCGCGCTGATGGTGGCGTTCTCGGACTGGCACCAGGCGTACCTGGTGGCGGCGGGCGGGTATGCGCTGGTGATCGGGGTGATGGTCATCGGGCGCGATCGGCTGCGCACCGAAGTGGTGGTTCACCCGCAGGCCACGCCATCGGCGGGCGGTGGTGGCGGTGGCGGTGGGCTGGCGTTTTTGAAGCTGCCGGTGGTGTGGTGGTGCTTCTCGTTCTTTTTGCTGTCGACCATGACGCTGGCGGTGGTGCAGAACTACGCCTCGCCGATCCTGAAGGCGCTGTACAGCGTCAGCTTTGAAGTGGCGGCCATGACCATCACCGCCTACATGCTGGCCGGTGCGCTGGGCATGCTGATTGGCGGCTTTGTGGCCGCGCGCCTGCCGCGCAGCAGCGACCGCGTGGTGGCGCTGTGCATGACCGCCGGCGCGGTGCTCATGGCGGTGTGCGCCACCACGCTGCTGGGCGCGACCGGCACCATGGTGGCGCTGGCGGCCACCGGCTTTGCCATTGGCGTGGGCGGCCCCAGCCGCGACATGATGATCAAGCGCGCCACGCCCAAGGGCGCCACCGGGCGCGTCTATGGCATCGTGTATTCGGGCCTGGACACGGGCTTTGCCGTATCGCCGCTGGTCTTCGGCGTGCTGATGGACCACGGCTGGTACCGCGCTACGTTGCTGGGCGGCGCGCTCACGTTGTTGTTGGCCGTGGGCGCCGCGCTGGGTGTGGGGCTGCGCACCCGCGCCAGCGAGGGCGCGCGCGCCGCCTGACGCCGCCGGGCGCGTGTGCACAATCAGGCATGACTCAGCGAATTGCCGGCCACCTTCTTGTTGAATGCCTTCTGGCCCAGGGCGTTACCCATGCATTCGGTGTACCGGGCGAAAGCTATCTGGCGGTGCTGGATGGCTTTCATGAGCACCGCGACGCCATTCAATTCGTGGTGTGCCGCCAGGAGGGCGGCGCCAGCTTCATGGCCGAAGCGCATGGCAAGCTGACCGGCCGCCCCGGCATCTGCTTTGTGACGCGCGGCCCCGGCGCCACCAACGCCAGCATTGGCGTGCACACCGCGTCGCAGGATTCCACGCCGATGGTGCTGTTTGTCGGCGACGTGGCCAGCGACCAGCGCGACCGCGAGGCGTTTCAGGAAGTCGACTACAGCGCCTTCTACGGCGCCTTTGGCATGGCCAAGCGGGTTGAACGCATCGACAGCGCCGAGCGCCTGCCCGAATACGTGGCACGCGCCTTTGCCACCGCGATGAATGGCCGCCCCGGCCCGGTGGTGCTGGTGCTGCCGGAAGACATGCTGGTGCAGCCCGTGCCCGACACGCTGCAGCCCACGCCCGCGTGGCAAGCGCCGGCCTACCAGCCCGCGCCATCCGCCATGCAGCAACTGCGCGAATTGCTGCTGCAGGCCCAGCGCCCGCTGGTGATCGTCGGCGGTGGCGGCTGGACGCCCGAGGCCGCGCGCGCGCTGCAGCGCTTTGCCGAAACCTGGCATGTGCCCGTCGCCAATGCCATGCGCTTTCAGGACACCTTTGACAACCACCACCCGCTGTACGCCGGCGACGTGGGCATCGCCATCAACCCCCGGCTGGCCGCGCGCGTGCGCGAGTCCGACCTGGTGCTGGCCATCGGCCCGCGGCTGGGCGAGATGACGACCAGCGGCTACACCCTGCTGAAAGTGCCGCAACCGGCGCAGCAGCTGATCCATGTGCACAGCAGCGCCGAAGAGTTGGGCCGGGTGTACCAGCCCGCGCTGGCCCTGTGCGCCAGCATGCCGGCGGTGGCCGCCGCCCTGGCCGCGCTGGCACCGCCGCCCGGTGGCGCCGCCGATGTGGTGTGGCGCGACTGGGCCGCCGCCGTGCACCAGGACCACCTGGCCAACATGCAGCCGCAGCCGCTGCCCGGGCCCATCGACATGCACGCCATCGTCTGCACGCTGCAGCGCCTGCTGCCGGCCGATGCCGCCATCACCAACGGCGCCGGCAACTTTGCCAGCTGGGTGCACCGCTACTTTCACTACCACGGGCTGGCCAAGGGCCACAAGACGCAGCTGGCGCCCACCAACGGCGCAATGGGCTACGGCGTGCCGGCAGGCATTGGCGCGGCCATCGCCACCGGCCGGCTGGTGCTGACGATGGCCGGCGACGGCGACTTTCTGATGAATGGGCAAGAGCTGGCCACCGCCAACCAGTACGGCGCCAAGACCATCGTCGTGCTGCTGAACAACGGCGTGTACGGCACCATTCGCATGCACCAGGCGCGCGACTACCCGCACCGCCAGGCCGGCACCGAACTGGTCAACCCCGATTTCGTACAGCTGGCGCAAAGCTATGGCTATGCCGCCGCGCGGGTGGAAAGCACGGACCAGTTCGAGCCCGCACTGCGCGCCGCGCTGGCGCGCAGCAACGGCACGCTGATCGAAGTGATGCTGAGCGATCAGGTCATCACCACGCGCACCACGCTGGACAAGATCGAGAACGCGGCCTGATGGCTGTGCCGATCAGGCCGGGTGCGCTATTGTTTAAGTAGCTGCCTGCGCCCGACCAGCGCGCGCTACAGGCCGAAAAGTCATAAAAAAACCGGCCCAGGGGCCGGTTTTTTCGTGTGCTGCGCCGAAGCGCAAGCAATCAATCAGGACAGGTGTGCGCTGATCAGCTTGGTCATTTCGAACATCGTGACCTGCGGCTTCTTGAAGATTTCCTTCAGCTTGGCGTCGGCGTTGATGTTGCGCTTGTTGGCGCTGTCTTGCAGGTTGTTGGCCTTGATGTATTCCCACACCTTTTTGGTGACTTCGGTGCGGGGCAGCGGCTTGTCGCCAATCACTGCGGCCAATGCCGGGCTGACCGTCATTGGCTTCATGAATGCGGCGCTGGGTGCGCGCTTGGCGGGAGCGGCTTTTGTGGCCGGAGCTTTTTTTGCAGTTGCCATGATGGTTGATCCTCTTAATCGGGTTCTGGATGTCTTGCCGTTGTGCGGGTGCTTGCACCTGCTTGGCTGATGCGCATGCTACTGGATAAGTAGCACGCTTCCAAGAGGTAAGAGGGCTTTTTCGCTGGGTTCTGTTGCTTTTTCCTCTGGGCGGACGCGTGGGCGAGAACTTTCGGGCACAGGTCGCCGCCCGGATGTGAGCAACTGTGTCTTTACATGCGCGCCCTGCGGCGGCAAGGCGCGCCACTTCGGTCGGCGTTTTGGCCGCGAAGTCGCCAGCCCGCAGCGCCGCTTCGGTATGCTTTCGCTTCATCGATTCCTGTGTTGTGGAGATGTCCGTGAGCGCTCTTTCCTTTGCCACCTGTGACCTGTGCGATGCCCATCTGGGCGATACCTCGGGCGCGTTTCGCGTGCTGCCGCCGCTGTGGCACGACTACGGCCCGGCCACGCCTTTCAGCGGGCCGGTGTACACGCTGCGCTGCCGCGAAGACAACTCGCGCGTGCGCGAAGCCGTCAACACGCCGGGCAACGGGCGCGTGCTGGTGGTGGACGGCGGCGGTTCGCTGCGCCGCGCGCTGGTCGGCGGCAACGTGGCGGCCGCGGCGGCCAAGAACGGCTGGGCCGGCATCGTGGTGGACGGCTGCGTGCGCGACGTGGCCGAGTTGCGCGAATCCGGCATTCCCATCCGCGCGCTGGCCTTGATTCCGCTGCCCACCGAAAAGCGCGGCGAAGGCCAGGCCGACGTGGCGGTGCAACTGCAGGGCGTGTGGGTGCGCCCGGGCGACTGGCTGTACGCCGATGCCGACGGCATGGTGGTGGCCGACCGCGCGTTGACCTGATGGGCGTGGTGCGCCGCTTGCGTGCGCGCGGCGGCGATGCTTGGGCGCGTGCAGGCTTGGCCGGTGGCGCTGGGTGCGCCCGCTCAATCTGGCGCTGATTTGGAATAAAAAAGGCCTCTAACGCTTGTGGCGCGGGCGCAGGCAGCTATGAAAAACGTAGCGTTAACGCTGCCATTGGCACCTGGGTTTGACGCCACGCCGCGCCCGAATGCCGACGCTGTGCCGCTGTCAATGCCTGTCAGCGCCGCACTTTGATGCGCCACGCGGCGCGCGAGGGCAGCGTGGCCAGCACCACGCCCGCCAGCGCCAGGCCAAACGCCAGCAGCTGAATGCCCGCCAGTCTTTCGCCCAACACCAGCACGCCGACCAAGGCGGCGCTGATGGGCAGCAGCACGGTGAAGATGCCCGCCTGCGCGGCGGGTACGTGCTTGAGCCCGGTCATCCACAGCCAGACCGACCACACGCACGCGGCCATGGCGTAAAACAGCAGCAGCAACCAGGTG
>JAGOEM010000247.1 GCA_017997715.1 Ottowia sp. | reverse complement strand
CGGCGGCGCAGGCGGTGGAAGGCGGCGTGCCCCTGTTGACGCTGGAACGGCTGATGTTCCGCTTTGTCGGCGCCGGTTTTGTGCTGCTGACGCTGACGCTGATCGCCGGCACCTTCTTTGGCGAGCAGATCTATGGCGCCAGCCACCCCGGCTGGCGCTGGGACCACAAGCGCACCTTCACCGTGCTGTCGTGGCTGACCTTCGCGGCGCTGCTGATCGGCCGCTGGCGCCTGGGCTGGCGCGGGCGGCGGGCGGTTCGGGTGCTGTACGCCGGCGCGGTGCTGCTGATGCTGGGCTATGTCGGCTCGCGCTTCGTGCTGGAAGTGATGCTGGGGCGCGGCGGATGAAGCTGCTGATCGTTCTGCTGGCGGTACTGGCGGGCGTGTGGCTCTGGAAGCGCGGGCGCAGCCGCCACCTTCAGCAAGGTGCCGCGCCGCGCACGCCCACACGGGCATTGCCGATGGTGCGCTGCGCCCGCTGCGGCACACACATCCCCGGCAACGAGGCCGTGGTGGGCCAGCGCGGCAGCTACTGCAGCACGGTGCATCGGCACGAAAGCGAGGGCCAATGAACGCGCCACGGGCCGTGCCAAGCCCGCACTTTGGGCCCACCGCGCCGCCCAGCATGGTGCCGGCACGCGACGCGGGACGCGCCGGCAGCGAAGACGAGCTGCCCGGGTTCACACGGCTGTGGACCGCGTTCATGTCGGCGCGGGTTCTCATCGCTGCGGCAATTTTGGGCATCCACGGGGCGATGCACATCTGGACGCGCCCCCTGCCGCGCTGGTTGGTGGCCGCCTGCGTCACCTACCTGGTGCTGGCGATCATGGTGCGCACGCTGGCCCGCCCGCGCGGCCCGGGGCGCTCGTTCGACCGACAGTGGTTTTTTACGGCCGGTGTCGATCTGGCCTTTTTTGTTGCGCTGCAGTCTCAGCAAGTCGGCACGGTGAACTACACACCGCTGCTGGCCATGCCGGTGTTGATGAGCGCGGTTTTGGGCTCGCGCGCCCTGGCCCTGGGCACGGCCGCCCTGGTCACCCTGGCGCTGCTGGGTCAAGCCGCCTGGAGCGCCGATCTGGAACACTGGAGCAGCACCTCCGACATGGTGCAAGCGGGCCTGGCGGGCGCTGGCCTCCTGGTGCTGGCGCTGCTGACCAACCAGCTGGCCATCCGCCTGGCGCGCGAGGAGGGGTCGGCCCGGCGCAGCCGCATCGAAGCGCAGGTGCAGTCGCTGGTCAACGGCATGGTGATCGATGCCATGGACGACGGCGTGCTGGTGGTGGACCCGGCCTACCTCGTCCGTTCCGCCAATCCGGCGGCGCGGCTGATGCTGGGGTCGGACCAGGACGTCACCCCCGATCAGTTCTCGCTGGACGACAACCCTGCCTGGCGGCAGCTCGCCGACATCGTTCGCCTGACCTTCGAAACCGACCCCACCGACGGCATCGAAGTCACGCTGCACTACGAAGACCGCCACAGCAGCCGGCTGCAGGTGCGCACCCAGCGCACCCCGACGGTGGACGACAGCGGGCGCTGCCTGTGCGTGATGTTTCTGCAGGACTTGCGCGAGATGGAAGCCCAGCTGCGCACCGAAAAACTGGCCGGCATGGGCCGGATGTCGGCCGCCGTCGCGCACGAGATCCGCAACCCCCTGGCGGCCATCAGCCAGGCCAATGCCTTGCTGGAAGAGGATTTGACCGCGCCCGGCCAGTTGCGGCTGACCGCCATGGTTCGCCAGAACGCCGATCGCCTGGGCCACATCGTGGACGACATACTGGACGTGGTGCGTGTGCAAGGTCAAAGCGAGCCATTCACCGCCGATGCGCTGGAGCTGGACGCGCACGTGGACGGGTTCTGCGGCGAATGGAGCGGCCAACACAACACCGGTAGCCGGCTGGCGCTGCAGCTGGGCATGCCCGACGGCCAGGTCCAGTTTTCGCCCGAGCACCTGCGGCGCATCCTGGTGAACCTGTTGGACAACGCCGCGCGCTATGCCACCCGCCGCGCCGGCGCCATTCAGGTGACCACCCTGGCGGTGCGCCACGGGCCGGCCATGCTGATGGTCTGGAGCGACGGGCCGCCGCTGGAGCCCAGCGTGCGGCGTCACTTGTTCGAGCCCTTCTTCTCGTCCGAAAGCCGATCCAGCGGGCTGGGCCTGTTCATCTGCCGCGAACTGTGCGAACGCCACGGCGCCAGCATGGGCTACGAACGCACCGAACGCGCGCAGGACGGCGTCCTCGTCGCCGGCAACGAATTTTTCGTCAGTTTCCGGCGTGCGCACGGCCACTACGCAACGACCGTGCTGGATGCCAGCGCTTGACATGGAACGCCTGCTGAGCCCCGCACAATTACCCGGCCCTTCGCAGCGCCCGCGCGCTGCGTGGGTGGCCTATGCGGCACCTCGATCACTGATATGACCTCTGCCCAGCTCCCCACAACCACCGCCCGCGTGCTGGTGGTGGACGACGAACCCGATCTGCGCACGCTGTACGAACTGACGCTGCTGCGCGCCGGCTACGAGGTGCTAGCTGCCGGCACCGTCGCCGAAGCACGCGACCAGCTGGCCGCCCAGCGCTTCGATGTGGTCATCACCGACATGCGCCTGCCCGACGGGCTGGGCCTGGAGCTGCTGCGCGAGCTGGCGGCCGAACAGCGCACCGAGCGCAGCATCGTCATCACCGCGTATGGCTCGCCAGAGAACGCCGTCGAGGCCTTGAAATGCGGCGCATTCGACTACCTGACCAAGCCGGTCGATCTGAAGCAGTTTCGCAACGTGGTCGCATCGGCCATCCAAACCCCCATCCGCGCTTCAGAGCCGGCGCCGCTGCGCGCCGATCCAACCACCGTTCAGGACGAGCCAGCACCCGCGCCAGGCGCTTCGGGGGTCAAGCCAGACTCCGCCCTGGCCCCCGGCGCACGCGCGCTGGCGCGCATGGTGGGCGATTCGCCCGCCATGCGCAGCGTCAAGCACCGCATTGCCAAGGTGGCGCGCAGCATGGCGCCGGTGCTGGTGCACGGCGAATCCGGGACCGGCAAAGAGTTGGTGGCGCAGGCGGTGCACGCCAACAGCCACCGCAGCGCCGGCCCGTTCGTGCCGGTCAACTGCGGCGCGATCCCTGAAAACCTGCTGGAAGCCGAGTTCTTCGGCGCGCGCAAGGGCTCGTACACCGGCGCAGCCGCCGACCGCGAGGGCTTTTTCCAGGCGGCGCGTGGCGGCACGCTGTTTCTGGATGAGATCGGCGATCTGCCGCTGGCCATGCAGGCCAAGCTGCTGCGCGCCATCCAGGAACGCCGCGTGCGCCCGCTGGGCGAAGCCCACGAAGAAGCGGTGGATGTGCGCATAGTCAGCGCCACCCACAAGGACCTGGCTGCCGAGGTGCAGGCCGGCCGCTTCCGCCAGGACTTGTACTACCGCCTGAACGTGATCGAGGTGGTGGTGCCGCCGCTGCGCGAGCGCCGCGAAGACCTGCCGGCGCTGTGCAAAGCGCTGCTGGCGCGCATCGCCCACGACAGCGGCGGGCCCGAATACCGCCTGACCGAACGGCAGATGGCCGAGATCATGTCGGCCCCGCTGGAAGGCAACGTGCGCGAGCTGGAAAACCTGCTGCACCGCGCCGTGGCGCTGGATGAAACGGGCGATTCCGGCTTTGACGAGCTGCCCGCGCCCGACAGCGCAACCGCAGCGCAGACAGCGCACGCCACCAACCTTGCCCTGCCCGACGAAGCGGCAATGCCGTTCGATGGCAACCCCGCCGCCACATCGGCCACGCAAGACCTGCCGCAGGATCTGGAAACCTGGCTGGACGCGCAGGAGCGCCAGGTGCTGGTGCGGGCGCTGGACGAAACCGGGTTCAACCGCACCGCCGCCGCCGCGCGCCTGGGCCTGAACCTGCGGCAGATTCGCTACCGCATGTCGCGCCTGGGCATCACCGAGCCTTCCGACAACGACACGGACGATGCCGCTGGCTGAGCCCCCGCCCTCGGGCCCCTGGTCGGCCGGCTGGTACGGGCGCGCACGCGCCCTGCCCTCGCCCAACTTCGGGCCACGGCCGGCGGGCACGGCGATTGACCTGGCCATCGTCCATTCGATCAGCCTGCCGCCCGGCCGCTATGGCGGCGACGAGGTGCAGGCGCTGTTCACCAACACCCTGGACTGGGACGCGCACCCCTACTTCCAGCAGATTCGCGGCATCCAGGTGTCCGCGCACTTCTATCTGCGCCGTACCGGGGTGCTGTGGCAGTTCGTCAGCGTGGACGACCGCGCCTGGCACGCCGGCACATCCCGCTTTCGCGGGCGGGACAACTGCAACGACTACGCCGTCGGCATCGAGCTGGAAGGCCTGGAGGGCGAGCGCTTCACCGCCAG
>JAGOEM010000246.1 GCA_017997715.1 Ottowia sp. | reverse complement strand
GATGAAGATCGCGGTGATCAGGATGCCCAGCAGATCGTTGGGCAAAGGCGATGTCACGCCATCGCGGTCAGGCCTGGCCTGCGTCCAGCGCACCACGAGCTTCAAGGGTGGCCGAATCAGCCACCACGAGGCCACGATGAACACCAGCACGGCCAGCACGTTCAGCGCGAACCCGGTGGCCTGGAACTGCGCCACCGACAGCGCCGTGACCAGCGCCAGCAGCAGCCACCCCACCACGTCGTTGATGGCCGCCGCGCTGATGGCCATCACGCCCAGCGGGCGGTGCGCCATGTTGCATTCCATCAGAATGCGGCCCATCACCGGCAGCGCGGTGATCGAAAACGCTGTGGCCACAAACAAAGCCATGGCCAGCGGATTGCCCGCCGGCCCGCCCAGGTACGGCGCCATCACCCAGCCCAGCGCCAGCCCCATCACAAATGGCAGCACCAGGCCCACCGCGGCCACCCACAACACGGTGTTGCGGTTGCGCCGTTCGGTCAAATGGCCGAAATCGAACGTCAGTCCGATCTGGAACATCAACAGCAGCAAGCCCAGTTGCGACAGCACCTGCATCGGATCGGGCGGTGCCGAGCGGAAGACGAAATGGAAGGTGTCGGGCGCCAACAGCCCAAACAGCGACGGCCCCAGCAGAATGCCAACGATGATCTCGCCCACCACGGTGGTCTGCCCCACGCGCACGGCCAGCGCGGCGCCCACGCGCCCCGCCAGCACCACGATGGTCAGCTGCAGCAGCGTGAAGAAAAGGATCGCCTCCTCGCGGTGCACCGCCACCGCGCTGGTGACGTGCCCCGTGCTCACTGGTACAGCGCCCCGTTGATGCCAATGGTCTGCCCGCTGATGTAAGCCGCCTTCGGCGACGCCAGGAAGGCGACCAGATCCGCCACCTCAGCCGGTTGCCCGGCGCGCTGCATGGGCACCATGCGCTGGATGGCGTCGGCGTCGAAGGCGCCCGCGCTCATCTCGCTGGCGATGATGCCGGGCGCCACCGCGTTGACGGTGACACCCCGGCTGGCGCATTCCAGCGCCAGCGATTTCACCGCCGCGTGCAGCGCGCCCTTGGCCGCCGCATAGTTCACCTGGCCGCGGTTGCCGGCCTGCCCCGCCACCGAGGTAATGGCGATGATCCGCCCCCAGCGCGTGCGCAGCATGGGCAGCATCAGCGGCTGGGTCACGTTGAAAAAGCCGTTCAGGTTGACGTCGATCACGCGCTGCCACTGCACAGGCGTCATGCCGGCGAACACCGCGTCGTCGTGCACGCCGGCGTTGCACACCAGCACCTGGATCGGGCCCTGGGCCAGCACATCGGCCAGGGCACTGGCGCAGGCGGCGCCGTCGGTCACGTCAAACACCAGCGCCTCGGCCGAATGGCCGGCCGCTTGCAATTCAGCCACCAGCGCTTCGGCGGCGGCCCGGTTGGTGTTGGCGTGGGCCAGCACGTGCAGGCCGTCGGCGGCCAAAGCGCGCGCAATGGCGCCGCCAATGGCGCCACTGGCGCCAGTCACCAGGGCACGGCGGACTTGGGCCGGCGGGTTCGGGGTTCGAGCAATCATGGGGCGAGTGAAGGGGCTACGTCCAGCATGACGACCGCGCGCCCGTCCAGCAAAGGACGGCCGGCGGCGCTGAGGGCGAAGCTGTAGATGCTGTGGTCGCCGTTGTCGGCCTCGTTGGTCACCTGCACGCTGATGCGGTCACCCGCGTCGTCCAGCCGCCGCACATGCAGCTTGACCGATCGCACGCTAACCAGAAAACCCATGGTGGCGGGCGGCACGCCGCGCGCCTGGGCCACCAGGGCGCCATGCAGCGCCATGGCTTGCGCGGCGTATTCGATGCCGCAGGCCGCGCCCAGGCGGTCGCCATGGCGCATGGGGTTGTCGATGGCGGCGTGGCTGACGGCGCTGCACACCGCGTCTGAGGCACCCACGCGCTCCACCCGGTCCAGCAGGCACATGCGGCCCTGGTGCGGTATGCGCGCGGCAATCCAGTCGTGGCCCTGCCCTGCAGCGGCCTGAAACACCGCGTCGGCGTTCATGCGGGGCTTGCAGCGGCGTGTGCCGCGGGCGCCAGCGCCACCACCGACAGGCGCAGCACCTGCGGCGGCAGAAACGCCACATCGACGCTGGCCACGCTGCCGGCAGGCGCCAACAGCGCGGCCAGCAAGGGCAAGCCGCGCAGCGGCGGCATGCCCAGCGCGGCGCTGGCCAGCGCGTCTTCCGGGCGCATCAGCACATCCGCCAACGCGGTTGGCACGCCATCGGCCAAGGCATGGCGGCGCGGCAGGCGCAACTCGGCCAGCGCGTGCGGGCTGCGTGTGGGGGCCAGCACCAGCGCCAGGGCGGAGGTGTCGATGATCGGGCGCTTGGCATGCAGCGGCGCGGGGTATTCGCTATCGCCCGCCACCAGCAAGAGCGGCGTTTGCGCCGATTCGACCTGCGCCATGGCTTCCAGCAGGCCGGCGCCCAGGCTGGCGTCGTAGGCACCCAGCACCTGCGCGGCCGGTGTGACGCCCGTGGCAATCGACCAATAGCCCGACGCGGCGTTGTGCACCGAATTGTGAAAGCGCGTGGGTGAAATCTGCACGTCGCCGCTGGCCAGCTGCTCGCACAGCGCGTGGCAGTTGTGGCCGTCGCCGCCCGAGCTGGCGAACACATTCGGCAAGCTGGCAGGCTCGCGCCCCGCCATCCGGCAGGCTTGCAGCCCGGCGGCCAGGGTGACTTTGACGATGCGGCTGGCACGGCGGCGTTCGGCCGGCGGCAGCACTTCGGGCGCGGGCAGCACGGTGGGCGCGGCGGAATAGGCCTGTTCACCCCGCAGCACGGCGATGGCCTGCGCCCAGTCGTTCAGGCCGGGGGCCACGATGCCGACGCCTTCAACCCAGACGCGGATGAAATCTGCAGCGCTGGGGTGTGCGTTGTCAGCGCTCATGCAGGCTCCTTGCGCGACAGCACCAGGCTGGCGTTGCTGCCACCAAAGCCGAATGAATTTGATAGCACGTTGCGCATACCTGGCAAGCGCTGCGGGGCAGAAACTATGTGAATCGGAATGGCCGGATCGGGCGTTTGCATGCCCACGCTGGCGGGCAGCAGGCCGTGCTGCAGCGCCAGCGCGCTGATCACCGCCTCTACCGCGCCGGCCGCGCCCAGGGTGTGGCCGGTCATGCCTTTGGTGGAACTGGCCGGCACCTGCGGGTGACCCGCAAACACGGCGGCCACGCCCGCGCCTTCAGACAAATCGTTGGCCGGCGTGGCCGTGCCGTGCAGGTTGATGTAGTCCACGTCATGGGCGGACAAGCCTGCGCGATCCAGCGCCTGCACCATGGCGGCGCGCGCGCCGCGCCCTTCGGGGTGCGGGGCCGACATGTGGTGCGCGTCGCTGGATTCGCCCCAGCCAGCCAGCACGATGCGCGCGCCTGCGGCGGGCAAGGCCGCATCGGCGCGCTCCAGCAGCGCGTAGGCCGCGGCTTCGCCAATCGACAGGCCCTGGCGGTTCACATCGCCGGGGCGGCAGGGTTCGGGTGAGGTCAGTTCCAGCGACGAAAAGCCGTACAGCGTGGTCAGGCACAGCGAATCCACCCCGCCCACGATGGCCGCGTCAACCAGGCCGGCGGCCATCAGCCGGTCGGCCGCCGCAAACGCCTTGGCAGACGATGAGCACGCGGTGGAAATGGTGAAGGCCGGCCCGCGCAGCCCCAGCAGGTCGCGCACAAAGCTGGACAGCGCGCCGGTGTTGTGGGTGGCGCGGTAGTCAAACCAGGCGGGCAGCGCGCCGTCGGCGTCGCGTTCGCGGTAGGCGGCTTCGGCCGACAGAATGCCGGAGGTGCTGGTGCCCAGGATCAGGGCCACCCGGTCGGCGCCGTAGCGCGCAATGGCGCCGCGCGCGGCCTGCTCGAAACCGTCGGCCCGCAGGCCCAGCAAGGCCAGGCGGTGGTTGCGGCAGTCGTAGGCCGCCAGTTCGGGCGGCAGGCGGACTTCGTCGACGCCGGGCACTTCACCGATCCAGGTGGCGATGTCGGCGGTCTCGAAATCACAGGGCTTCAGCCCCGACGTGCCGGTTTGCAAGGCCGCCAGCAGCGGCGTGTTGCCGACACCCAGCGCCGTGGTGGCGGTGAAGGCGCTCAGTACCGGCGGCAGCTTCACGCAGCGCCCTCGGCAGGGGCATGCGCGATCAGCATCACATTGGCAAACGGCAGCCCGCCGGGCGTGGGCACCGGGTGCACCTGAAAGCCCAGCGCATGCAAGGCGCCCGACCATTCGGCGGCCGAACGGCAGTGCAGCTGCGCCCAACCGTGGCCGCGGCCCAGGGTGATGGCCTGGTCGGCCCAGCGGCTCAGCCGGAACGGCCAGCCTGCGGCGGCGTCACC
>JAGOEM010000075.1 GCA_017997715.1 Ottowia sp. | reverse complement strand
CGGCTGGACAGGTCGATCAGCTCATCGCCCCGCCAGACTTGCCGCGCCGCCGGGTCCAGCCGAATGTCACGCAACACCAGGGCGGCGCTGGGCACGCCGTGGGCGCGGCGCACCAGCGCGCGCAGGCGGGCCGCCAGTTCACCCAGATCGACGGGTTTGACCAGGTAGTCGTCCGCCCCGCCGTCCAGCCCGCCAATGCGCGCGTCCACCGCGTCGCGCGCAGTCAGGATCAGCACCGGCGTGCGGATGTTCTGGGCGCGCACGGTGCGCAAGGTGTCCATGCCGTCCTGGCGCGGCAGGCCCAGATCCAGCACGGCGGCCTGGTGGTTGCCGGTCAGCAATTCGCGCTCGGCCGCGACGCCGTCGCGCACCCAGTCCACCGAAAAGCCATGCTGCGCCAAGCCGGCGCGCAGGCCAGAGCCCAATAACTCGTCGTCTTCAACCAGCAGAATGCGCATGGGATCACCCGGTGATCGTCATCGTCTTGGATGGGCAAATGGTACGCCTGCGCCCGCCGCAGTGCGGTACAGCGCCGCCAGTGGCGCGGCCCCGCAGCCATTTGACACGAATCAATTGCTATTCAATAAATAGCTGCCTGCGCACGTGTACATTGCGCTGCAGGCCATTTTACGTAGATTCAGCCACCCTTGGCAATCTGCCGCAGCGCCTGCTCAAACACCTCCGGCGGCTGCCCGCCAGAGATCAGGTGCTGGTCGTTGATGACCACGGCGGGCACCGACCGAATGCCGGCCTGTTGCCAATGGCGTTCGGCGGCGCGCACTTCGCTGGCGTAGCGGTCACTGGCCAGCACTTCGCGGGCGCCTGCCACGTCCAGCCCGGCGCTGGCCACGGCGGCCAGCAGCACCTCGTCCTGTTCGACCGCTTCGCCGCGGCCGTGGTAGGCCTGCAGCAGCGCGCGCTTCAGCGCCAGTTGCTGCGCCGCGCCTTCCAGCCCGGCCCAGTGCAGCAGGCGGTGCGCGTTGAAGGTGTTGTAGATGCGCCCGCGCCCGGCCGGGTTGAAGGCAAAGCCCACGGCGGCGCCGCGTTCGCGGATGGCGGCGCGATTCTGGTCGAACTGCTCTGGCGTGCCGCCGTATTTGCGCGCCAGGTGCTCGTTGATCTCTTCGCCGCCGGGCGCCATGTCGGGGTTCAGCTCAAACGGCTGGAAGTGCAGCGTGGCCTGCACGGCGTCGGCGCTGCGGGCCAGCGCCTGCTGCAGCGACGCCAGGCCAATGGCGCACCAGGGGCAGGCCACGTCAGAGACGAAATCGATCTTCAAAGCTGTGGGCATCGGGGGGCTTTCTTGGCAAGCGTTTGCTTCACTATTAATAGCTGCTTGCGCCCATCTGGCGGGCGATACAGCGTGTTTTTATCCTAATTCTTCAGCACGGTGGCCAGCGCTGCGTCCAAAGCTTCGGGGGCTTCAAACTGCACCCAATGGCCAGCGCCTTCGATCAGCTGCAGGCCGCGAAAGTCGGGCGCGCTGCGGGCAAAGGCGGCTTGCAGTTCGGGCAGGTGGTGGCGGTACAGCACGTCGTGCGCGCCGTAGATGGCATGCACCGGGCAGCGCACGCGCGCCAAACTGGTCGCCAGAATATCGGTGAACGCCAGGCGGCGGCGCGGCAGGCGGTCGCGCTGCACGTTGGCGATGTGCACTTCCAGCGCCAGGCCGTCGATCAGGCTGTGGTCGTACAGCATCAGCACGCCCAGGTTGTGGCGGTGAATCTCCACCTGGTCTTGCGCGGCGCGCAGGTGGCGCCAGGCTTTCAGCTCGAACTGGCGCCCGGGCGCCACGCCCATGGCCGGCGCGCCCACCAGCACCAGGCGCCGGGCCAGCGCGGGGTGCGCCGCCACCAGCATGCCGGCCGTCATGCCACCAAATGAAAAGCCCACCAGATCGAACGGCGCATCACCCACCAGCGCACGCAGGCTGGCGGCCAGCGGTTCGACCATGGCATCGGCGTCGGTGCCGCCTTCGGGCGGGTCGGAATCGCCAAAGCCCGGCAGGTCCACCGCCAGCACGCGGCGGCCCGCGTCGACCAGCGGCAGCACGTTCTTGACCCAATGCGTCCAGGAGCCGCTGCCGCCGTGGAACAGCACCACCGGCGGCGCCTGGGTGCCCGCACCATCGGGCGGCGCCCAGTCGTGCCAGACGATGCGGCGCGTGCCGTCGCTGGTGGTCAGCCGCCGCCCGGCGGCCAGGCGTTCGCGCACGTTCAGCGGCAGCATCGACGGCACTTCGGCCACGCACGCGCTGGCTTCGATCTGCAGTGCGCTCATGGTGAACCCGGCTCGTCGATGGAGGCGGACCAGCGCTCGTCCCAGCCGGTGCGGCGCTGGTCGTCCAGCGCGCGCCGGTCGCGCTTGGTGGGGCGGCCCTGGTCGATGGTGTGCGCCGGTTCGGGCGCCAGGCGGCGCGCGGCGGCTGCTTGCTCGCGCGCGGCCACGCTTTCAGGGGTTTCGGTGTACAGCAGCTGCGCCACCGGGGCGGGGCCGCGCTGCGGGCTGAGCGCGTTGACCAGCACTTCGCGCAGCACCAGCCCCTGGCGCACCGTGACGGTGTCGCCGGGCTTGACTTCGCGCGCGGGCTTCACGTTTTGCCCGGCCAGCTGCACGCGCCCGCGTTCGATCTCTTCAACAGCCAGGCTGCGCGTTTTGTAGAAACGCGCGGCCCACAGCCATTTGTCGATGCGCATGGCGGCGGTGTGGGAAGCGGGGGAAGAAGAACGCATGCAGACAACTCAAAGCGGTAGCGTGACGATGGCGTCCAGGCCAGCCACGCGGCCATTTTGCCTGCGCGGCGCCAATTCGATGCGGCCGCCCAGGCTCTGCACGATCTCGTGGCAGATCGCCAGGCCCAGGCCGGTGCCGGTGCCGCCCTCTCCGGCGCTGAAGGGCTGAAACAGACGCTGCGCCAGCGCGGGTTCGATACCGGGGCCGCTGTCGCTGACCGTCAGGCGCGCCTGCCGGTCCTGTTGTTCGACGCGAATGGCCAGCAGCCCCCCGCGCGGCGAATGGCGCACAGCGTTGTGCAGCAGGTTGCGCGTCAGCTCGCGCAGCATCCATTCGTGCACGCGCAGCGCGACCGGCGCGGACTGCAGTTCGAAATCCAGCTCGCGCTCGGCGATCAGCGGCGCCAGGTCCAGCGCCACTTCGCGCACCACCGCGTCAAGGTCCGCCGTCACCGGGTCGGCCTGCTGGCGCACCTGCGCCACCTTGGCCAGCGCCAGCATCTGGTTGGCCAGGCGCGACGCGCGGTCCACGGTGCCCTCGATCTCGGCCAGGGCTTGGGCGGGCGGCACATCGCCGCGCCGCGCCGACTGCACCTGCGCCTTGAGCGCCGCCAGCGGCGTGCGCAGCTGGTGCGAGGCGTCGCGCACAAAGCGCTTCTGGCTGGCCAGCATCTCGCCATGGCGCCGCATGTGCTGGTTGGTGGCGGCGATCAGCGGCTGCAGCTCGCGCGGCGCGGCCGGCGCCGAGATGGGGCGCAAATCGTCCTCGGGCCGGTCCTGCAGCTCGCTGCTGAGCCGGCGCACCGGCTGCGTGGCGCGTTGCACGACCCAGATCACCGTGCCGGCGATCAGCAGGATCAGCGCCGCCTGCCGCGCCAGGGTGTTCCACAGGATGCTGCGCGCCAGCGCGTGGCGTATTTCCAGCGTTTCAGCCACCTGCACCACGGCGACGGCGCGCCCGCGCGTGCTGGCCACCGGCTGCAGCAGCACCGCCATGCGCACCGGCTCGCCGCGAAACTGCCCGTCGTAAAAATCGACCAGCGCGGCGTAGGGTGGCTGCATGGGAATCTGGCCGCGCCACATCGGCAGGTCGTCGTAGCCCGACAGCATCACGCCCTGGCGGGTAGAGATACGGTAGGCCATGCGGCTGTGCAGATCGGCCTCGAAAGCCTCCAGCACCGCCGACGGCACCGTGGCCTGCAGGCGCGCGGCATCGCCTTCGCCCTGCACGTCGATCCATTCGCCCAGGCTTTTGGCCGACGCCAGCAGCGTGCGGTCGTAAGCGGTGTTCAGCGCGCCCAGCGCCTGGCGGTACAGGCTCCAGGTGTTGAAGCCGACGATCAGCACCAGCGGAATCAGAATGCCCGCCAGCAGCTGCCGCCGCAAAGAGCGCGTGCGCGGCCGGCTCATGCCACGTCCCGCAGCAGGTAGCCCAGGCCGCGCAGCGTGACCAGCTCGACGCCGGTGTCGGCCAGCTTGCGGCGCAAGCGGTAGGCCACGACTTCAATGGCCTCGTAGCGCACCTCGGCTTCGCCAGGGAAAACCTGTTCAAACAGCCGCTCTTTGGTCACCGCATGGCCCGGGCGCGCCAGCAGCGCGCGAACCAGCGCCAGTTCGCGCGGCGGCAGGTCCATTGGTACCTCGTCCAGATAGACGGCGCCGCCCGCGCGGTCGTGCCGCAGGCGGCCAAAGCGCACATCGGCGCCCAAGGCGGCCAACGCACCGGGCCCGGCGCCACGGCGCACCAGCGCGCGCAGCCGCGCTTCCAGCTCGTCCAGATCGAAGGGTTTGGCCAGGTAATCGTCGGCCCCGGCGTTCAGGCCCAGCACCCGGTCGCCCACGGCGCCGCGCGCGGTCAATATCAACACCGGCGCACCCAGCCCCTGCGCACGCGCCTGAGCCAGCACCTGCAGACCGTCCAGCCCGGGCAGCGACAGATCGAGCACCACCGCATCGGGCGGCGTGGCGGCCCAGCGCTGCAGGGCGACCAAGCCGTCGCCCACGGCCGCCACCGTGAATCCGCGGCGCGTCAGCGTGCGCTCCAGCGTGGCTTGCAGCGTGGGGTCGTCCTCTACCACCAGTAACTTCATGCGCGAAACGATAACGCAGCGCCGCATGCGCTGCGTCTACGGGTAAGTCCTGAGAGATTGGACAGCCAAATGACAGCCTGCACTTTCATCATTGCGCCATTCGACCAAGGAGACAATTCCATGCGACGCGACACCTTCCTCAAGACACTGGCCGCCCTGGCCGCCACCGGCGCGCTGCCCACCGCGTGGGCGCAGGCCGCCACCAATCTGAAGATGCTGATCCCCGCCAACCCCGGTGGCGGCTGGGACACCACCGGGCGCGCCCTGGGCAAGGCCATGCTGGACGCCAAGCAGGCCGGCACCGTGGTCTATGAAAACAAGGGCGGCGCTGCCGGTGCGCTGGGCCTGGCGCCATTTCTGGCCGGTGCCAAGGGCGACGGCAACCAGATGCTGGTGATGGGCGCGGTGATGCTGGGCGGGCTGATCACCTCGCGTTCGCCCCTCAACCTGATGCAGGCCACGCCGCTGGCGCGCCTGACGACCGAATACAACGTGTTCGTGCTGCCCACCAATTCGCCCTTCAAGACTATGGCCGACGTGGTGGCGCAGCTCAAGAAAGACCCCGGCAGCGTGAAGTGGGGCGGCGGATCGCGCGGCGCCACCGAACACATTGCCGCCGCCATGATTGCCCAGAAGGTGGGCGTGGACCCCAGCAAGATCAACTACGTGGCCTTCCGTGGCGGTGGCGAAGCCACGGCCGCCATCCTGGGTGGCAACGTCACGGTGGGCGGCTCGGGCTACAGCGAATTTGCGGAATACATCAGCACCGGCAAGATGAAGGCGATTGCCGTCACGTCGGGCCAGCGCCTGGCTGGCATCAACGTGCCCACGCTGAAAGAGCAAGGCATCGACGTCGAGCTGGGCAACTGGCGCGGCGTGTTTGGCGGCCCCGGCATCACGCCGGCCCAGCGCAAGGTGCTGATCGACGCGCTGGTGGCCACCACCAAGTCGGCGTCGTGGCAAGAGGCGCTGAAGAAGAACGACTGGACGTCGGCCGTGCTGACGGGTGACGAGTTCACCAAGTTCGTCGACAACGAATTTTCCAGCCTGCGCGCCGTCATGGCCAAGTCCGGCATGATTCAGGGTTGATGCATCAAATCGGCCTCTAGCGCCCGATGGGCGGGCGCAAGCAGCTATTAACTAAATAGCAAATTGAACCAGGCGCCCGCGCGCCTTCATCCCCTTGCGGAGGGACCATGAACAGTCCACAACCCAACCTGCCGCTGGATCTGCGGCCCGATCATCCCCACCCCGCCCACCCGTCTGGCGCCACCCTGCTGTGGGAAACCGTGGTCAGCGCCGGCATCATTCTGGTGGGCGCGGCCATGGCCTTTGGCGCCACGGGCATCCCGTCTGAAGCGGGCTATGGCGGCGTTGGCGCCAACTTTCTGCCCTGGCTGGTGGCCATTGCGCTGATGGTGTGCGGCGCGCTGCTGCTGTGGCACGCGCGCACCGGCGGCTACCGCGAGATGGAAGAAGTACCAGGCGAAGAGCGGCCGGACTGGATCGGCTTTGTCTGGGTGTCTGCCGCGCTGCTGCTGAATGCGGCGCTGATCGAGCACATCGGCTTCATCCTGAGCTGCGCCCTGACCTACGTGCTGGCGGTGCAAGGCCTGAAGCGCGCGTTTGGCAAACCGACCAACAGCTGGCTGATCGACACCATCAGCGGCGTGCTGCTGGCAGCGCCCGTGTACTGGCTGTTCACCAAGTTCTTGGCGATCAACCTGCCGGGCCTGACCGGCACGGGCTGGATCTGAATGTCCCCGCTTTTCCCTTCCCTCTTCGCACTGCGCGCTGCGGGCCGGGGGACAACGCCGAAGCCCGGCGCAAGCCCGGTCATGGCGTTCGTTGGGCTGGCTTGCGCAACTTTTATCGTCACGCCGCCGCCGCGCAGCGGCAGTGACATTCGCACCTAGAGGCTGACTGCCATGGACACCTTCAACCTGTTGCTGCAAGGCTTTTCGACCGCGATGACGGTCACCAACCTGCTGTGGGCGCTGTTTGGCTGCGCGCTGGGCACGGCGGTGGGCGTGCTGCCCGGCATTGGCCCGGCCACCACGGTGGCGATGCTGCTGCCGATCACGGCCAAGGTGGACATCACCGCGTCGATGATCTTCTTTGCCGGCATCTATTACGGCGCGATGTACGGCGGATCGACCACCTCGATCCTGCTGAACACCCCCGGCGAAACCGCCAGCATGGTCACCGCCATGGAAGGCAACAAGATGGCCAAGAATGGCCGCGCCGGTGCCGCGCTGGCCACGGCCGCCATCGGCTCGTTTGTGGCCGGCAGCATTGCCACGGTGGTGGTGACGCTGTTTGCGCCGCTGGTGGCCGAATACGCCGTCAAGCTGGGCCCGCCCGAATACTTCTTGCTGATGGTGCTGGCCTTCACCACCGTCAGCGCGGTGCTGGGCAAAAGCACGGTACGCGGGCTGACGGCCCTGTTCATCGGCCTGGCGGTGGGCCTGATCGGCATGGACCAGATCAGCGGCCAGCCGCGATACACCGGCGGCAAGCCCGAGTTTCTGGACGGCATCGAGATCGTGCTGGTGGCCGTGGGCCTGTTCGCCGTGGCCGAGGTGCTGCACGCCGTGCTGTTTGAAGGCAAGCTGAAGGAATCGCAAAACCGCTTGTCGCGCGTGACCATGACCAAGCGCGACTGGCGCCGCAGCATTCCGGCATGGCTGCGCGGCACCGCCATTGGCGCGCCCTTTGGCTGCATACCGGCCGGCGGCACCGAGATTCCAACCTTCTTGAGCTACGCCACCGAGAAAAAACTGGCCAAGGGCGAGAACCAGGCCGAATTCGGCACGCGCGGCGCCATCGAAGGCGTGGCCGGCCCCGAAGCGGCCAACAACGCCACCGTGACCACGGCGCTGATCCCGCTGCTGACGCTGGGCATTCCCACCAGCAACACCACCGCCATCCTGCTGGGTGCTTTCCAGAACTACGGCATCCAGCCCGGCCCGCAGCTGTTTTCCACCAGCGCCGCGCTGGTGTGGGCGCTGATTGCGTCGCTGTACATCGGCAACGTGATGCTGCTGGTGCTGAACCTGCCGATGGTCGGCCTGTGGGTCAAGCTGCTGAAGATTCCCAAGCCGCAGCTGTACGCCGGCATCCTGATCTTTGCCACCGTGGGCGCCTACGGCATGCGGCAAAGCACGTTCGACCTGTTCCTGCTGTACGCCATCGGCGCCATTGGCGTGCTGATGCGGCGTTTTGACTTTCCCACCGCACCCGTGGTGGTCGGCATGATTCTTGGCCCCCTGGCCGAAGCGCAACTGCGCAACGCCATGTCGATTGGCGAAGGCAAATGGGGCGTGTTTGTTGAGCGGCCGGTGTCGATCGTGCTGATCGTGGTGATCCTGGCGGTGTTGATCCTGCCGAGGGTGATGAAGCGGCGGACGGCCTGACGACCTTGCGGCGAATGCCCTGCAGGTACGCAGGGCGCCGCATCAAGCCGTCACACCAGCCGCTCGATCTTCCGATAGCGCCACACCAGCAAGTAAAACGCGCTTTGCAGCGCCAGCATGACGCAGAAGACCACCGGGTACGACATCCACACCCCCTGCAGGCCGTAGCGGGCCGACAGCCAGTGGGCCGCGGGCAGTTGCACCAGCAGGATGCTGGCCACGCTGATGCAGGTGGGCACCCACACGGTGCCGCTGGCGCGCATCACGCCGGCCACCACCGCCTGCATGCCAAACACCACGCTGGCCCACAGCATCACGTGCAGCAGCGTTTGTGCCATGGTCAGCACATGCGGCGTGGTCAAGAAGAAGCCCAGCAACCAGCCTGAAAGCAGGTAACCCAGCACCACCAGACTGCCAGTGAACACCACGTTCAGCAGCAGCCCGGTGCGCACGATGGCGCCCAGGCGGTCGCTGCGGCCCGCGCCAATGGCCTGCGCGCCCAGGATGGACGCGGTGATGGCGATCGACAGCGCCGGAAACTGCACGTAGTTCACGATCTGGTTGACCGCGCCGTAGGCCGCCGTGGCGTCGGCGCCATAGCCGTTGACCAGGCCCAGGATGGCCAGCTCGGCCATGGCGATGGTCACCATTTGCACGCCCGTCGGCACGCCAATGCGCAGCACCGCGCGCAACAGCGTGGGGTTCACGCGCAGCGCGCGCAGCAGCTCGGCATCAGGGGCCAGTGGGTGCTGTTTGCGGCGCAGGTAGAACCACAGAAAGACCAGCGCCACGATGAACGAAGCCAGGCCGGCCACGGCTGCGCTGACCACGCCCAGCTGCGGCAGGCCGCCCCAGCCACGGATCAGCGCGGGCGTCAGCAGCAAGCCCACGCTGGTGGACAGCATCAGCGCGAACAGCGGCGTGACCGTGTCGCCCACGCCGCGCAGCAGCTGCGTGAACAGGATGAACACCAGCAGAAACGGCATGCTCAGCATCATCACGCGGGCATAGGCCACGGCGTCGGGCAGCAGCTCGGGCGCGGTGCCCAGCGCCGTCAACGCGGTACGCGCAAACAGCTCGCCCAGCACAGCAGCCGCCAGGCCGATGCCGCCGCCCAGCGCCAGCGCCGTGCCAGCAATTGCCTTCACCTTGTGCGGCTCGCGCGCGCCCCAGGCCTGGCCGATCAGCACCGAGGCACCCGCACCCACGCCAATGATCAGCGCAATGAAGAAGAACACCACCGGAAACATGCCCGCCACCGCCGCCAGCGCCGGCGTGCCCAGCATCTGCCCGATGTAGACCGCATTCACGCTGCCCGACAGCGATTGCAGGATGTTGGCCAGCACCATCGGCCCCAGAAAGGCCAGGTAGGTTTGCCACAGGGGGCGGGTGTTGGCCGCGCCACCCGGGGCACGCGGGCGGCCGGTGGCGGGGCCGCTGTCGGTTTCCGCAGCAGGCTTAGGGCTTTGATTGCGCATAGGAGTTGGAGTGGCTGTACGGCAAACCAGCAGAATCTTGTTGGGGTGGATTGACCGCTGCGTGCGGCGCAGCGGGGTGGCGCGCCCGCCCAGCAGCGGCGAACGGCACACGTCCATCGCGGCTGACGCTGGCAGCGTGCCAAAGGTCGGCGGATTCTGCGCCTTTTTGCCCATGCCCCGCCGAACGCCATCCGCAAGCAGCGAAACCAGGCAACGCCGGCCACCGCGCTACCATGCGCCATGCCCCCGCCCCACCCGCCTGCCCCCGCCAGCACCGCGCTGCCACGCGATGCGGCCAGCATTCTGGAGCTGGCGGCGCGCTCCATGTTTGACCTGTTTGCGGGCGCCAGCGAAGGCATGCTGCTGGTGGACCGCGATGCCCGTGTGGTCTGGATCAACGACCAGTACCGCCGCTTTCTGCCCGCGCTGGGCTTTCCGCGCGAAGAGGATTTTGTCGGCCACCCCGTGTCGTCGGTGGTGCAGCACACGCAGATGCACCGGGTGCTGGAAAGCGGCAAACCGATCCTGATCGACCTGCTGCACAACCGCGCGGGCACCTTCGTCGTCAGCCGCATTCCGCTGCGCGACGATGCGGGCGAAGTGATCGGCGTGCTGGGCATCGTGCTGTTCGACCAGCCCACCACCAACCTGCAGCCGCTGATCGCCAAGTTTGCGCAACTGCAGCAGGATTTGGACGACGCGCGGCGCGAGTTGGCCAAGAAATCAGCCCCCAGCGCCCACGGGACGCGCGCTGCGCGCTATAGTTTTGCGAATTTCGTCGGCACCAGCCCAGCCGCCGCCGAAGTCAAGCGCCAGGCGCGCCGGGCCGCGCAATCGAACAGCCCGGTGCTGCTGCTGGGCGAAACCGGCACCGGCAAAGAGCTGCTGGCGCACGCCATCCACGGCACATCGGCGCGCGCCAGCGGGCCGCTGGTCAGCGTCAACATCGCCGCCGTGCCCGACACGCTGCTGGAGGCCGAATTCTTCGGCGTGGCGCCCGGCGCCTACACCGGCGCCGACCGCAAGGGCCGCGTCGGCAAGTTCAAGCTGGCCGACGGCGGCACGCTGTTTCTGGACGAGATCGGCGACATGCCGCCAGGCCTGCAGGCCAAGCTGCTTCGCGCGCTGCAAGACGGCGAGGCCGAGCCGCTGGGCAGCAACGAGCTGGTGCGCTTTGACGCGCGCGTGATCGCCGCCACCAGCCGCGATCTGCAGGCGCTGGTGCAGTCCGGCCAGTTCCGCGAAGACCTGTACTACCGCCTGAACGTGCTGCCGGTGCGCGTGCCGCCGCTGCGCGAGCGCCGCAGCGACATCCCCGCGCTGGTCGAAGTGCTGGGCGAAGACATGGCCCTGCGCGGCAGCCCCCCGCCGGAGCTGAGCGAAAGCGCGCTGGCGCTGCTGACCGCGCAGCACTGGCGCGGCAACATCCGCGAGCTGCGCAACGTGCTGGAGCAAGCCGCGCTGCGCGCCGAGACCGATCGCCTGGACGCCGAGCAGATCGAAGCCCTGCTGCGCCAGTCCGGGCTGACGCTGGTGCAACCAGCGCTGCCGCCCGAGCCATCGCCACCCGACGCGGCATCGCTGCTGCGCCCGCTGTCCGAACAGGTGGCCGAGCTGGAACGCCGCGCCATCGCCGCCGCCATGGCATCCACCGGCGGCAACAAGCTGGCCACCTCGCGCCTGCTGGGCATTTCACGCGCCACGCTGTACGAGCGCATTGGCCAGACCAACGGCGGTTGATCTGCATTCGGCCATCACGCCCGCGAGCGCAGCAGCACTTCATTTCATCTGGGAGAACAAGACATGTGGCAACAGATTCGGCGCCTGCTGGGCATGACCCTGACCATCGGCGCACTGTCGGCAACAAGCGGCGCCAACGCCGAGCAGCTCGCGCTGTACCACCTGATCAAGCCGCGCCCCGCCAAGGAAGCCGCGCCGCGCTGGGCGGCGCAGTTCGCCGGGTTCGACCAGGTGGTGGGCTATTCGGTGCTGGGGCACCTGTTCATGCACAACACGCAAAGCGGCGCCTACGCCGTCATCTACCCCTACCAGGCGGGCGGCAAGAATTACGGCGCGTTCAAGGACGTTGGCGATTTCGAGCGCAAGATCTTGAAGGAAGACTATTTCGACAAGGTCATCCTGATGCGCCCGCACGTGGAGAAGATTCGCCAGCTGAAAGGCCCGCTGAAGCCCGGGCAGGTTTACATCGCCAAGCCCTACCCCTTTCTGGGCGGCAGCGAGGCACCGGAGACTTATGGGCAAGGCGATGTTTGGGTCTTCCTCGACATCGTGGCGCAGGCGCATGGGTTTTGAGTCCTGTCAGAGCATCGTCCGGCTTCAGCCAGCGCGGCCTGGCCCGCAGGGCCCTTGCACGCCATCTCGGTCAGTGCCATGCGCGCCACGGAGCCCGTCATTCATGTCCGGATGGCTTACGACGACTTCGTGCGCCGCTTCGGTCCGGCACACAGCACGCATCCGCCCGATTGGGACGCACCCGGACCGGTGGAACTGTGGTTCTTCGAGTTGCCGTGGGGCCACCGCATCCTGCTGCAGTTTCACCTCGGCAAGGCCTTCTTCCACATTTACCTGGAATGCCTGGAGACTGAAGCGGTGCTGGAGCATCTCGGCCTGAATCGCGTCGCACATGAGCGCATGCCGTACTTCATCTCGCTGTTGCAGGATCATTGGACGGAGCCAATCGACGCGGCGGACTAAAACGCACCGCGCACGACCGCAGCCCACGCCTTTGGACCCGCAAGGAAGCGCCACGCGCGCCACCTTGGCCCGGCAGCCAAGACCCCAACCTGCGGTGTTGAGCGTTGATATCGCAGTATTAACCCTGAATATTTTTCAGCCATATGTCTGTAATTTGATCAGGTAAATTGCATATTTTTCAGGCAATCCAAACGACGACTTTCGTTACCCTCAATGATTTCAATGACTTAGCGCCTGGCACAGCTTGTGCATTGGTTTAAGCTGCCAATAACCCTGTCACGCTTTCCAGGAGACAAACCATGTACCGCCACAGCCTCATTGCACTGGCCACCTTGGCCGCCGTCCTCAGCGCACCCGCTTTTGCCCAATCTGAAATAAAGATCGCCCACGTCTACAGCAAGACCGGCCCGCTGGAAGCCTATGGCAAGCAGACCCAGGCCGGCCTGCTGATGGGGCTGGACTACGCCACCGGCGGCACCATGACGATCAACGGCAAGAAGATCCGCGTGATCGAAAAAGACGACCAGGGCAAGCCTGATCTGGGCAAGAGTCTGCTGGCCGCCGCCTATGCCGACGACAAGGTGGACCTGGCCGTGGGCCCCACCTCTTCCGGCGTGGCCCTGGCCATGCTGCCGGTGGCCGAGGAATACAAGAAGATGCTGCTGGTCGAGCCCGCCGTGGCCGATTCGATCACCGGCGACAAGTGGAACAAGTACATCTTCCGCACCGGGCGCAATTCCAGCCAGGACGCGATCAGCAACGCCGCCGCGATGGACAAGGACGGCGTGTCGGTGGTCACGCTGGCGCAGGACTATGCCTTTGGCCGCGACGGCGTGAAGGCGTTCAAGGACGCGCTCAAGCACGCAAAAATCGTGCACGAGGAATACCTGCCGCAAAACACCACCGACTTCACCGCCGGCATTCAGCGCGTGGTGGACGCACTGAAGGACAAGCCCGGCCGCAAGGCGATCGAGGTGATCTGGGCCGGTGGCGTGCCGCCCTTCAACGCCCTGGCCGCCGCCGACCTGCAAAAGCGCTTCAACATCGAGGTGTTCACTGGCGGCAATATCCTGCCCGCCATGGCCGCGTACAAAAACTTCCCCGGCATGGAAGGCGCCACGTACTACTACTTCGGCATCCCCAAGAACCCGGTGAACGACGCGATGGTGGCGATGAACTACAAGCAGTTCAAGGCGCCGCCCGACTTCTTTACCGCAGGCGGCTTCAGCGCGGCCACGGCCATCGTCACGGCCCTCAAGAAAACGGGCGGCGACACCAACACCAACAAGCTCATCAGCACCATGGAAGGCATGAGCTTTGAAACGCCCAAGGGCACGATGACCTTCCGCAAGGAAGACCATCAGGCCATGCAAAGCATGTACCACTTCAAGATCAAGGTGGACCCGGCCTTTGCCTGGGGCGTGCCCGAGCTGGTGCGCGAAATCAAGCCGGCGGACATGAACGTCCCGATCCGGAACAAGCGCTGAGCCTTGCCCTGAGCGGCTGACGCCGCGTCCCCCTTCTCTCACTTCGCTGCGCGAAGTGGTAAGGGGGACGCCACCTGCGCGGCGGGGCGGCCCTTGCGCGGTGGGGGTTGAATGGCGTTGCTCCAACCGGATGGCGGGCACGCGATTGATACATTTTTTATAGCTGCCTGCGCCCACCACGCCTGCGCTAGAGGCAGTTTTTCCTTAGATTTGTGGAGCCTGAGCCTTCATGCTTGCAACCCGA
>JAGOEM010000245.1 GCA_017997715.1 Ottowia sp. | reverse complement strand
TTGCAGATGGCGCGCAATGCCGGCTGCCCCAGCCTGGGCGTGAGCTACGGCGCGCATTCGCCGAAGGCATTCGATGCGCTGACCCCGCTGGCGGTGCTGCACTCGCCGGGCGAGCTGCGCCAATGGCTGAACACCCACGCATGAACCCCCGCCCGGCCGCGCCAAAGGCGGCTGGCACCACAGCGCGACGCCCTGTTGAAGCTTTCCCATGACCATCCCGCCCGCACCCCGCCCGGTAGTACCCATCGCCATCGCCCCGGCAGAACAAGCCATGGATGGCAGCAGCGAACGCCTGCCGCTGTGCGCCTCGGCCGAATTGGCCGAAGGCGGCCTGGCCGTCGCTTTTGATGTGGTGTACGGCGGCCAGACCTGCCGCGCCTTCGCCATCCGCTTTGAAGGCCGGGTGCATGCCTACCTGAACCGCTGCACGCACGTCGCGATGGAGATGGACTACCAGGAAGGCCGCTTTTTTGACGACAGCGGCCAGTGGCTGCTGTGCGCGTCGCACGGCGCGGCCTACGCGCCCGATACCGGCGACTGCGCGGGCGGCCCCTGCCAGGGCGGCTTGATCAAGGTGGCGCTGTCCGAGGCCGATGGCCAGGTGCATTGGCACACCAGCTACCTGCTCAAGCCACTTGCATTCTGAAACCCCGCCAGCGCGTGCCGTAACCCTTGTTCAATGACAATAACCGCCTTCGACGCACAGCCGTCAAGCGAGAGCAGCTATGGAAAATGAAGTGACCCTGGACGCCAAAACCCTGCATTGGGAACGTGAAGCGATTGAAAAACTGCTGCTGGCCGACGTGCGCGAACGCCGCGCCACGCGCCGCTGGCGCATCTTGCGCAGCCTGATCTGGATGGCCTTGTTTGGCGTGCTGATCTGGTTCCTGGTGGGCAACACCTTGTCCGTTGGCGGGGCCGGCGCGGCCAGCACGCCGCACACCGCCATGGTCACCATCAAGGGCGAGATTTCCGACACCAGCGAAGCCGGTGCCGAATACGTGCTGCCCGCGCTGCGCAGCGCGCTGGAAGACAGCGGCACGCAGGCGCTGGTGCTGTTGATCAACTCGCCCGGCGGCAGCCCGGTGCAGGCGGGCATCATCAACGACGAGATCCGCCGCCTGCGCGCGCTGCACAACAAGCCGATCTACGCGGTGGTGGAAGAAACCTGCGCCTCGGCCGCGTACTACATCGCCTCGGCCGCCGACAAGATTTACGTGGACAAGGCCAGCATCGTCGGCAGCATTGGCGTGCTGATGGACGGTTTTGGCTTTACCGGCACCATGGAAAAGCTGGGCGTTGAACGCCGCCTGCTGACCGCCGGCGCCAACAAGGGCTTTCTAGACCCCTTCAGCCCCCAGTCTGAAGAGCAAAAGCAATACGCCCAGGTCATGCTGGACCAGATTCACCAGCAGTTCATCGCCGTGGTCAAGCAAGGCCGTGGCGACCGCCTGAAGGCCAACCCCGATACGTTCAGCGGCCTGTTCTGGACCGGCGAGCAAGCCGTGCACATGGGCCTGGCCGATGCCTTGGGCAGCGTCGACTATGTGGCGCGCGACGTGGTCAAGGCCGAAAAACTGGTGGACTACACCAACAAGGAAAACATTGCCGAACGCTTTGCCAAGCGCTTTGGCGCCGCCGTGGGCAATGGCGCCGTGGGCGCGCTGCGCGCCGTGCCGCCGGTGCGCTGAAAGCGGGGCACCGTCCTGTCCCGTCCCGGCCGGGCTGCACCTGCGGCGGTGCGCCCGGTCTGCCGCGCGCCCCAAGTGGCGCTGCCGTTTGCTTGCCTGCGCCCGCTCAGTGCGACGTGCCTTCGGATCGGGTAATCTTGTTGAACACGTTGTACTTGCCGACGGGCTTTTTCATCGGCAGGCGTTTGACTTCCTTGAAGCTGCTGGCGTCATAGACGATCAGCGCGCCGTCGTTTTCCCACAGGCTGGCCAGGGCGTAGCGGCCGTCCTGCGTGAATTCGATGTGCGCCAGCGTCTTGCCGGGCTCGCGCACCTGGGCCACCGGGGCCAGCGTGCGCTTGTCCAGAATGGTCAGCGTGTCCTTGGCGGTGGGGCTCATCATCGAATCGACCCAGGCGTAGGGCGTGGCCTCATGGCTGCGCATAAAAAAGCCGGGGCCGGGCGTGTCGATGTCCTTGACCAGTTGCCAGCTTTGCATGTCGATCACGCTGATGCGTCCGTCCTTCAGGTTGGGGCTGGCCATGACGCGGCGGCCACCGTGCTCGAACGTGATGCCCGAACCCAGGTGCGGCATTCCGGCAATTGGCAAGGTGGCGATCTTGCGCCGCGCGTCCAGGTTGACCACCTGCCCGCTGGGCGAGCCGTCGGCGTGCGGGCGCGATGCGCCCAGCGCGTAGGCGTAGTCGGGGCTGAAGAAGAAGTCGTCCAGCGGCTCTTCCAGCGGCGTGCGCCGCACGCCCTGGTAGCCGGGCCGCGCCAGGCCTTCCTTCATCTGGTAGTCGTGCACGTAGCCGTCGTAGATCGGCGCGGCCTTGGGGTCGTAGCTGATTTCCCACAGCTCGGGGATGTCCTTCAGCGCCACCACAAAGCTCTTGCGCGGTTCGGCGTCGTACACGGCCGATACGCGGGACGACTGCTGGCCGTCCAGCGCGCGCGCTTCGTAGGTCCTGACCAGGTTCAGATCGGCGTCGAACAGCGCCAGCGTGTGCGGCAGGTAGTTGGCGGCCATCACCCACCGGCCGTCGCCGCTGACGGCGATGTTGCGCATGTTCAGGCCGGCGCGCACCTCGGCCACGGTCTTCAGGTTCCACAGATCGAACTTGGTGATCCAGCCGTCGCGCGAACCAAAGAACACGTAGCGCCCGTCGGGCGTGAACTTGGGCCCGCCGTGCAGCGCGAAGCGGCTGGCGAAGCGGTGAATCACCTCGAAACGGTCGCCATCGAGTAGCGAGACATGGTGGTCGCCCGCTTCCACCACCACGAACAGGTTCATCGGGTCGGCGCGCCACTGCGGCTTGGCCGGCCAGTCTTTCCAGCCGGCCGTCACTTCGCGGCTGGCGGTGATGTCGGCCTCGGTCCAGCGCGGCGCGGGGCTGACGGGGGTGTAGATCCATTCGCCCAGCGCGGCAATCTCATCGGCGCTCAGCTGCTGGGCGAAGCCGGCCATCTGCGTGGCGGGGCGGCCGTCGCGCACCACGCTCAGCACCTCGGCCTTTTTGATGCGCGCCAGGCTTTCGGGCAACAAGGCCGGCCCCATGCCGCCCAGGCGCTGCACGCCGTGGCAGGTGGCGCAGTGCTGCGCATACAACTGCGGCGCGCGTGCGGCAACGGCGGGTGGCACAGCGGGCGAAACCGCGGGGGCCTGCGCCGTGCGGCTGGGCGAGGGCGCGGCCTGCGCGGGTGCCGACGCCGCGCGCTGCGCGGGCGCGGCCACGGGTGGCGCGTTGGGCGAAGGGGTTTGCGCCACCGCCACCGTCACGCCCAGCACCATCAGGGCGGCCGCGCAACGCAGCCACGCAGCGCGGTGCGCGGACACCGTATTTACTATCAAATAACTAGCTGCTTGCGCCCGTGTATCAAGCGCTGAAGGCACTTTTTTCATCAAACCTCCGGCACCAGGCTGATCACTTTGCGCCGCGTGCCATAGGCGGTGGTCACCACGCGGGCATCGCTGGCGCCGGGGGTCACGCCGATTTCTTCATCGCTCAGGTAGCAGCCCGGGTCTTCAGCCCAGGCGTCGCCCGTTACCTGCTGGGCGCGCACGCGGGTATTGCCGCCGCAGATGGCCAGGTGCTGGCACGCGCCGCAGCGGCCGTGCACCGGGCGCGGCTGGGTCTTCAGGCCGGCCATCAGCGGGTCGCTGGTGTCGCGCCAGATGTCGGAAAACGCGCGCGCCTTCACGTTGCCCAGCGTGTGGTGCCACCACATGGTGTCGGGGTGCACGTCGCCCACGTTGTCGATGTTGGCCACATTCACGCCCGAGCTGTTGCCGCCCCAGGCGACCAGCCTTTCGCGCAGCGCGCCGTGCCATTGCGGAAAGTGCTGTTGCACCCACTGCAGCAGGTACACGCCGTCGGCGTCGTTGTTGCCGGTGACGAATTCGTGCGCGCCGCCCGCCTGCGCGTCGGCCCAGGCGGTGTCGTACAGCAGATCCAGCGCCGCGCGCGTGGCCAGGTGGTGCGCGTCCTTGCCACGGTGAATGTTGCCGCGCCCCGCGTAGTTGAGGTGGCTGAAGTAGAACTTGTCGACCTGCTCGTCGCGCATCAGCTGCAGCAGCGGGGGCAGGTCGAACGCGTTCAGCTCGGTCATGGTGAAGCGCAGACCCACCTTGGTGCCCAGCGCATGCAGGTGGCGGATGGCGGCCAGGCTGCGGTCAAACGCGCCTTCCAGCCGGCGGAACTTGTCGTGCGTGGCGCCAATGCCGTCCAGGCTGATGCCCACGTAGTCAAACCC
>JAGOEM010000244.1 GCA_017997715.1 Ottowia sp. | reverse complement strand
ACTGGTGGCTGTGCGGCAGGGTGACCACTTTTTCGCTGAACTGCGCGTGCGCAGCCGGCGGCAGCGCCACCTCGTCGGCGATCACGTAATCCATGTAGTCGGCCCCCGTGCTGCCGGGGTAGCCCAGGTAGCTGATCTGCACCGGCGCGCAGCGGTGGGCAAACATGCCCAGGCGCCCACCCGGCCCAAAGCCGCTGAGGTCCACCGCAATGTCGATGCCCATTTCGCGCGATTTGCGCGCCACCTCATGGTCGCTGCTGTCGCGCAGATCATGGAACTGGTCGAACGACTTGCGCAGCCGCGCGCGCACGGCGTCGTCATGCGGGATGGGGCCGTAGGCGAAGGCCAGCCATTCGAACTGGCCGCGGTCATGCCTGTCCAGCAGTTCGGCCACTTGCCTGGCCACGGCAGTGTCGTGAAAGTCTGGCGAGTAATAGCCCACCCGAATCTTGCCGCCGCCCGTGCGCCGCACCAGCGGCCCCAGCGACGCGCTGGGCGGGCAATCGGCGGCCACGGCCAGGCGGGCGCTGGCCAGTTGCAGATCGGGCGAATCGATCAGGTCCAGCACCACCAACGGCGCCACGCCGCTGCGCCCTTCGCGCACCGCAGCTTCCAGGCGCGCGATGCCTTGCGGCAGCCGCTGCCAATCGCAGGTCATGGCCAGCGTGGCCACCAGATCGCTCAAGGCGCCGGGCGTGTCGGGCGCCAGGTCGTAGGCTTGTTGCAATTCGGCCAAGGCCTGCTCAGCCTCACCCGTTTCGCGCAGCAGCGCGCCCAGCAAGCGGCGCGCCGGGACCAGCTTGGGGTTGAGGCGCAGCGCTTCGTTCAGGTCCTTCGCGGCGGCGTCGTAGTGCTTGAGCTGCAGGCGCGCGTTGGCGCGGTTGATCAACGCCTCGGGCGATTGGGCCTGCAAGGCCAGCGCGCGGTCAAAGCTTTGCCCGGCGTCCGAAGGGCGTTTCAGGCTCAGCAGCGCCGTGCCCCGGTTGATGTGCGCCTGCGCCACGTTGGGCGACTGCGCGATGACCGCGTCCATGCAGGCCAGCGCCTGCTCGGCGTCGCCCTGCTGCTGGTACAGGTTGCCCAGGTTGAAGCGCGCCTGCACCATGGTCGGGTCAAGCGCCAGCGTGCGCTGGTAGCCGGCCATCGCCTCGGCCACGCGGCCCAGCGTGGCCAGGATGGTGGCGCGGTTGTAATGGGCAATGGCCAGCTCGGGCGACAACTCGGCCGCGCGTTCGAAGTCGGCCAGCGCTTCGGGCAGCCGCTGCAGTCGCAGCAGCGCGTTGCCCCGGTTGAAATGCGGATCCAGGTAGTCGGGCTTCAGCGCGATGGCGCGGTCGTAGGCGCGCAAGGCGTCTTCCACCCGGCCGTTTTGCAGCCAGGCGTTGCCCCGCGCCAGGCAGGCGGCAGGGTCGCTTGGCAGCGCATCGCTGGTGGGCGCCACGGTGGCCTGCAGCGGCGCGCCGGATGGCCGCCCCCAACCCGTGGTGGCACCCACCGCCGGTTGGCCAGCCTTGGGCAGCTTGAACTCGTACTTTTTCAGATCGGTCATCGTGTTCGGAAAGCATCTGCCGCACCGTGCGGCGCATGGCGCAAGCTGCGCCCGCAAGCGCCGCCCCACGAGGGGCCTGCGCGGCAAAACCCGGGCGCGCCGGGCAGGACAAAGGCCAGTCTAGCGCAGCCCTGCGCCTACACTCAACCACGTTCTTCCACCGCCTGAAACCCTTCGCCATGACCACCCCCGCCACCCTGCCCCCCACCACCCGCGTCGCCTTCATCGGCGGCGGCAACATGGCCAGCGCCATCATCGGCGGGCTGATCCGGCGCGGCCTGCCGGCGGCGCAAATCCAGGTGGTCGAACCGTTTGAAGCCACCCGCGCCAGCCTGGCGCAGCAGCACGGCATCACCGCCCAGCCCGCCGCCAGCCACGCGCTGGCCGGGGCCGACTTGTTGGTGTGGGCCGTCAAGCCCCAAAGCTTCAACGAAGCCGCCGCGCCCGTGGCGCCGCACGCCGGCAGCGCGCTGCAGCTGTCCGTCATGGCCGGCATCCGTTCAGGCGACATCGCCCACGCCGTGGGCCATGGCCGCATCGTGCGCTGCATGCCCAACACCCCCGCCCTGGTTGGCCAGGGCATGACCGGCCTGTTTGCGGCGCCCGACGTATCGCCGCCCGACCGCGCGCTGGCCGAAGCCGTCATCGCCACCACCGGCGACTTTCTGTGGGTGGACCAAGAAAAGCAGCTGGACGCCGTCACCGCCTTATCTGGCTCCGGCCCCGCCTACGTCTTCTACTTTCTGGAAGCCATGCAGCGCGCCGGCGCCAAACTGGGCCTGAGCGAAGCCCAGGCCCGTCAACTGGCCGTCGGCACCTTTTTAGGCGGCAGCGCTTTGGCCAAAGATTCGCCCGAAGCCCTGTCCACCCTGCGCGAACGCGTCACCAGCAAAGGCGGCACCACGTATGCGGCGCTGACGGTGTTGCAAGAGGAAGGCGTGGCGGAGAGCTTTGTGCGCGCAATGGAGGCGGCAGATCGGCGCGCGGGGGAGTTGGGGGATGAGTTCGGGCGGGGTGCGTAAGCGCCGGGGCGTACCCGTTCATTGGCTTGTACATGGATGGTGGCGGCAAACGGCCAGGAGCAGACGATGAGACCGCCAACTTTAGCGATCGCTCAAGACTGATTGCGGCCATTCAGGCTTAAGAAGGGCGAAGTCCGCAATTGGGACTGCTGCAGACTTCGACTGTTTAAGTGATTGAGCGCACTTATCCGATGAATCGGGGTGTTTCCATATGTTAGATTTCTTCACTTAATGATCGGAGGCAGGAATGGCAAATGGGAACGAGCGGGCTAAGTTCAGCTTGGCTGATGGCCGAATTGAAATCGAGGGCTCGGAAGCGTTCGTAGCTGGTCAGCTCGCGAAGCTGGAGCCGCTGCTTCAAAAAATGTTCGTCCAGCGTCCGCCGCCTGCGACGGCTCCGGCGCCAGCGTCCAATGGAAATTCCGCACCAGCACCTTCACCGGCTCATTCTGGCGCGCTGGAAGACTATCTGAATTTGTTCGCGTTGGCGGACGGAAAAATTCAGATTCTTAAGTCACTGCCCGGTGGAAGTAAGGCTAGCAAGGCGCAGAGTGGGATCTTGTTGCTCGCATACGCCAACAGCCTTCGGGGTGTCAACGCTACTACTGTCGAAGAAATTCGAGCTACGTGCACGGCCCACGCTTGCTACGACCAAGGCAATTTCTCGAAAACTTTCAAAGGGGCTTTCGGCAAGGAGTCGTTGACGCTATCGGGCAGTGGGGCATCGCAAGCCGTTAGCTTGACGCATCCGGGCAAGACAAAGGCTAAGACGCTCGCCGACTCCCTCAACAAATGACCATTGAGGCAGCACTTAAGGCCAAGTACTCAGTAGACGTGTGCGACGCGCTGCTAGAAGCCTATCGGGAGATCGAGGAGAACTTCTCACTCCAGAAGTGGAAAGCGACAGAACTAGATGCTGGCCACTTCGTGGAGGCGGCTCGACGCTTGATTGAGCAAGAGCTTTTCGGAAACTGCACACCCATTGGCAAAAGCCTGCCAGCGTTCAGTGACGCAGAACTCAAGAGGTATGAGAACGCGCAGGGCGATGAATCGCTCCGCATGCTCATTCCCCGAGTCTTGAAGTCGATCTTCAATATTCGGAATAAACGCGGTATTGGCCACCTGGGCACCATCTCTGCCAACGAGATGGACTCGACCTTGATTATCTACAACGTCAAGTGGGTGTTGGCGGAATTCGTTCGACTGGCAACCGGAACGAACCCGAGTGCCACCCAGCAGATGATCGATAGCATCGTCGAGCGCCGTGTTGGCGTGCTCTGGAAGCACCAGGGCATCACACGCGTTCTTGAGAGCAAGATGGATGCGAGAGAACAGGTATTGGTCTTACTTTTCGATTCGAGCCCTCTCCCCGAAGCCGATCTTCAAAAGATCATCGAATACAAGAACACTACGAACTTCAGAAAAATTCTCAAGCGCCTTCACGCAGCTCGATTGATCGACTGGACACAGGGGGGGCAGGTATTTATCACCCCTAAAGGCTCTGCAGCCGCCGAAACGGTAATTCTCAAGTTCCGCACTGGGTAGTTCAGTTTTAGCGCCAACGCTTGCCGCACCGCAGTCTCTCTCATTCGGATTGGCTTCGCTGTGATCGCGGGATTGGAGCTGGGGGGCCCAAAAGGACGCTTGCAAAGAGGCGCAGGGGTATTTGTCTCCGCAGCGTGCGACATCTGGTGCTGGCAGCGAAGTAGGAAGCTGCGAAGGTCCCCTGAGTGCCGGCCTGCAGCCGCCTATATAGGCCCCCTCGAAAGTTCGCTGCTGCTGCGAAGTTGCCAATCGACGGAAATCAATCAGCGGCGGCAACGGGCCCAAAACCGCCCTAATCCAACCGTCACCCAACAGACC
>JAGOEM010000074.1 GCA_017997715.1 Ottowia sp. | reverse complement strand
CTATCGCATCGCGCATGGGCCAACTGCCGACCAAGGAAGAGTATCTGAAGGAAATGGGCGTGATCGATGCCGACAAGGCCAGCGTGTACCGCTACATGAACTTCGATCAGATCGAGGAATACGCCGACGTGGCCAAGGGCGTGACCGCCTGACAGCCACTTGCGGCGGCGGGCCACCAGCCCGCTGCAAAGTGAAACCCGCCAGTCCGCCTGGCGGGTTTTTTTGTGCGGACAGGCAGCCCGGGTGCGCTGATTTCAGGGTTGTCCAGCAGATGCGGAACGTGCTGGATCGTGGGGGCGTGAATCAGGCGCTTGCCGCGGTTTGGGCTGTTCTTTCTGGATCTGGATGGGGTTCCGAACGCGATAAGCACGCAAGCTTTGGTTTCAGCAAATAATAGGCCTGTATCGCCTGTCCAGACTGCGCAAGCAGCTATTGTTTTTATAGTTTTTTCCCATGATTTCGGGATCAAGGCCGTGGCCGAATTGGCGCGTTTCAGCGCCCAAACGCGGTGCGCATGGGCGCTGAAACGGCTTGGGCTGGCGTGACCGCCATCGACGCCGCCATCGACGCCGCCATTCGGCCCGCGCCTGACTGGGCTCGTCGTTGAAAGGTTCGTCGACGGCTGCGGCGACGACGGCACATTGGCGGCGCTGAGCTTTCACCCGCGTATGGCATTCTCACCCGCTCGCCCACCACCAGTGAACCGGCTTTTCCTCCGACATGCCCCCTCCCGCACACCCTGTTCAGCGCAAGCTCTTTGTCATCGGCAGCTTTGTCGAAGCGCACTGCTGGTTCGTCGACCAGTTGCCGGGCAATGATGAAAGCCAGCACGCCAGCGCCTATGTGCGCGAATGCGCGGGCAAGGGCCTGGCGGTGGCGCTGGGCGCGCACCGGCTGGGGGCGGATGTGGATGTGCTGATCGCTGCGGGCAACGATGCGGCCGGCGACGCGCTGGTGGCCCTGCTGCAGCGTGAGGGGATGGGCACCGCGCACGTCCACCGCCTCGGCCTCCGTTCCAGCCAGGGCTGCGGGCTGTTCAGTGCCCAGGGGGAATCCACCGTGACGGTGTTTCCAGGCGCCAACCTGCTGCTGGGCGTGCGCGAGTTGCAACTGGCCGCCCCCGCGCTGCGGCACGCTGCCGTGGTCTATGCGCAGTTGGAGGCGCCGCTGCCCACGGTGCGCGCCGGGCTGGAAGTGGGGCGCGCCCAGGGCGCCATCACGGTGCTGAACCCCTCGCCCTGGCCTGCAGACGCGCGCAGCGATCGGCCTGCCCATGGGCGCGAGGACTGGGCCGCATTGCTGGCCGCTAGCCAAGTGCTGGTGCTCAACCGCGCCGAGGCCGCAGCCTGGCTGCGTGAATTGGATGGCCAAGCAGAAGCCGATCCGGGCGCGCTTTCTTCGTCTGCGCTGACCGCCATCTGGGCCCAATGGCCCAGCGGGCAGTGGCTGGTCATCACGCTGGCGGATCAGGGTTGCGTGGCCTACGGCCAAGGCGGGGCGCACCATCGCGAACCGGGCCACGCGCTGGCGTGCAGCCAGCCGATTGGCGCGGGCGATGCTTTCAGCGCCGGGCTGTGTGCCGCGCTTGCCGATGGGGTGCCGATGCCGCAGGCGCTGCGCGCCGCCAACGCCTGCGGCGCCCTGGCCGCCAGCCGCGAGGGCATTCTGGGGGCGTTGCCATTCAAAGCCGAGGCGCAATCACTGCTGGCCACGGCGGGTTGACGGTGGCCGTGGGTAGCGCCCGCAGGTGGCGCGCGCACGCTCTGAAGCCCTTGGCTTGCCCGCAGAACAAACTGCGGCCGCCGGCTACGAACGCTGCGAATTGCAAAAATGATAGCTACCAGCGCCCACCCATCAAGCGCTGGAGGCCTATTTAACTGATTAATCGACCAACGCCAGCTGGTGGCAATGCGCGCCCCGACGGTTGGGCGCGCCGACCTGGTCAGCTGGGAAGGTGCACGCGGTAGGCGTAGGCGTCGCCGCGGAAAGTGCCTTCCACGTATTCGATCATGCGGCCTTCGGTATCGAGGCTGCGGCGCTTGATCAGCAGGCAGGGCATGGGCGTGTCAAAGCCGAAAGCCTCCATTTCCTGCGCGGAGCTGAGCACCGCTTCAATGCTCTGGTCGGCCCCGTCCATCTCGATGCCGCAATGCTCGCGCAGCCAGGCGTAGGCCGATCCATTGCCCGACCAGTCTTCCAGCTGCGGGGCCAGCGTCAGGTCGTACCAGGCCAGTTCGCGCGACATGGGTGCGCCGTTGCCCAGCCGCAGGCGGCGCACATGCAACAGCGGCGCGTGCGAGGGGCGGCCAAAGATGCTGGCGATGGTGCGGTCCTGCACCACTTCCAGCGCCAGCAGGCGGGTGGATGGGGCCATGCCCATCTCGCGCATTTCTTCGGTGAAGCCCTTCAGGCGCGACATCTCGGGGCTGACGCGCGGCGCGCGCTGCTTGACCATGGTGCCGCCGCGGCCCGCACCGCTGGCAATCACGTCGGCTTCGCGCAGCGCGTCGTAGGCGCGCTTGACGGTGGTGCGGCTGACCTTGAGGGCATCGGCCAGGTCGCGTTCGGACGGCAGGTAGCTGCCTTCACCCAGCGCGCCACTGTCGATCAGTGCTTCCAACTGGCGCCGCAGTTGCACGTAGTACGGCCCCGGCAGCGCGTCGGACAGATGAATGCCGGCCTGCAGGTCGGCGGTGAAGGCTTTCTCGCTCATGCTCACAGGACTTCGCTGGCAAAGTCGGCCAGGCGCGAACGTTCGCCGCGCGCCAACGTGATGTGGCCACCGTGCGGCCAACCTTTGAAGCGGTCGACCGCGTAGGTCAGGCCGCTGGAGCCCTCGGTCAGGTAGGGCGTGTCGATCTGCGCCAGGTTGCCCATGCAGATGATTTTGGTGCCGGGGCCGGCGCGGGTGATCAGCGTTTTCATCTGCTTGGGCGTCAGGTTCTGCGCCTCGTCGATGATGATCCATTTGTTGAGGAAGGTGCGCCCGCGCATGAAGTTCATGCTCTTGATCTTGATGCGGCTGCGGATCAGCTCGTTGGTGGCGGCGCGCCCCCATTCACCGGCGCCGCCCGCGTCGCCCTTGGCGAGGAACTCCAGGTTGTCGTCCAGCGCGCCCATCCAGGGGCCCATTTTCTCTTCTTCGGTGCCGGGCAGAAAGCCAATGTCCTCGCCCACGCTGACGGTGGCGCGGGTCATGATGATCTCGGTGTAGCGGCGGTCGTCCAGCACCTGCGTCAGGCCAGACGCCAGCGCCAGCAGCGTCTTGCCGGTACCTGCGGTGCCGGCCAGGGTGACGAAGTCGATCTCCGGGTCCATCAGCAGGTTGAGGGCGAAGTTCTGTTCGCGGTTGCGCGCGGTCACGCCCCACACGCCATTTTTCAGGTGCGTGAAGTCTTTCAGCGTTTTCAGCACCGCGGTCTTGTCGCGGATTTCGGTCACGCGCGCGTACAGGCTGGGTTCGCCCGGCGACTCAAAGTACACAAATTCGTTGATCTGCAGCTGCGGCACGATCGGGCCACTGACGCGGTAGAAGGTGTGGCTGCCGGACTGCCAGCTTTCCACGGTCTTGCTTTGGCGCGTCCAGAAGTCGGGCGGCAATTGCAAGGTGCCGGCGTAGAGCAGGTCACCGTCTTCCAGCGTCTTGTCATTTTCGTAGTCTTCAGCGGCCAGGCCCAGCGCGCGCGCCTTGACGCGCATGTTGATGTCCTTGGACACCAGCACGACTTCGCGCCCATGCTCGGCGCCCTTGCCGTCTTTGGCGTGCAGCTTTTCCAGCGCGGCGACCACGCCCAGGATCTGGTTGTCGGCCTTGCCGGGGGGCAGGGCGGCGGGCATGCTGACGTCCAGCGGCGCCGTCTGGAAGTACAGCTTGCCGGTGGCTTCGGTGTGGCCGGTGGATTCAAGCGCCAGGCCGTGGGCCATGTCGGCGCCTTTCACGCCGGCCAGCGCGTCCAGCAGGCGGCTGGTCTGGCGGCCGTTGCGCGCCACCTCGGTCATGCCCTTCTTGTGGCCGTCCAGCTCTTCCAGCACGATCATCGGCAGGTAGATGTCGTGCTCTTCAAAGCGGAACAGCGCCACCGGGTCGTGCAACAACACATTGGTGTCCAGCACGAACAGGCGTTTGGGCCCCCGCAGCTTTGGCTTGGCGGCGCGTTGCGCGGGCTTTGGTTCGGCCACCGGCGCGCGCGGACGCACCAGCGCGGGTTGGCTGGGCGGGCGCGTGGCTTCGGCCGGCGCACGCGAGCGCGCACCGGTGCTGGCGCGACGCGTGGTGGGCGCTGCAACGGGTTCAGCGGCAGGGCTGGGGCGCTCGGCAACCAGGCTGGGCGCAGTGGCGGCCGCGGTGCCGCGCGCCTTGCGCCGCACGGACAGGTCGATGACTTCGGGCGTCAGCTGGGCGCCGCGCTTGGTGGGAGGAGGGGGCAAAGGCATGGGCGTTTGAAGGCTCAGGTGAGTCGGGCCATCCGCTGGAAGCCCGTATGCCGACGGTGCGCAGATGGCGCCGCCAAAGAAAAAGCCGCCATGGGAGCCACGGCGGCTTCGATCGAGATGAGCGTCAACTGAACTGACTGCAACAGCATGTCGGCCCATTATGCATGAGCTGTTTGAAGCTGCAGGGCCGGCAACGCCAGCGCACCAATCAGGCAGCTTTCTTGAGGACTTTGACGGCCTTGAGGACTTCTTCCACGTGGCCAGGTACCTTCAGGCCACGCCATTCCTGCACCAGAATGCCGTCGGCGTTGATCAGGAAGGTGCTGCGCTCGATGCCTTTGACCTTCTTGCCGTACATGATCTTGTTCTTGACCACGCCGAACATGTGGCACATCTTCTCTTCGGTGTCGGCGATCAGCTCGAACGGCAGCTCAAGCTTGCTCTTGAAGTCGTCGTGCGACTTCATGTTGTCGCGGCTGACACCAAACACAATCGTGTCGGCCTTGACGAAGTCTTTGTACTTATCCCGGAACTGCATCGCTTCTGTGGTGCAGCCAGGAGTGTTATCTTTTGGGTAAAAATACAGAACGAGAGCGTGGCCGAGGTGAGAAGTGTTGGTAACCTTGACGTCGCCTGTGGCAATCGCATCGAATTCTGGAAGGGGTTTGTTGACAACGATCGCCATATGAACTTCAATCTCCGGACGGTTTCTGATGGGCTGCTCGGAAAGCCTGCTGCGCACGCGTATCCCCACGCCGCGCAAGCTACGCCGCGTTTGATGATGCCGGCAACAGTTACCAGCCGCTATTTTAACCCATCTGCTTCGCCCGCGTCAGACTCGACCAGGATTGCGGCCACGACCCGGCGACCTTCTCCCGCCAGTATGTTGTAGGTTCGGCAGGCGGCGGCGGTATCCATCGTCTCGAGGCCGATGCGAGCCTCCACTAACGCGCGAATCCACGGCGGCCGTGGAAAGCGCAGGGTGGCGCCGCTGCCAAAGATCACCAATTCAGGCTTGGACGCCGCCAGCCGCTCAAAACATGCGGCGTCCAGCGCGTCAAAACGACTGACCTGCCAGTCCTGCCGGGCGCCGGTGACGCCGTCCAGAATCAGGCTGTGGTGGATGCGTTCACCCCCCACGGCGACCCAGCCGGGGCCATAACCGGTGATGGCGGAACCAAAGTCTTCGGGCTGAAATTTCATGCGTGCTTTGCCGTGCGCCGCCTATCAGGAAGAGGCGGCGAATGTGTTCCAATTCTAGGTTCCTCTGGCGACGCCTGCCGGTCAAGGTGCAACTATGAAGCCCATACACAAATCAGCCAAGCTGGCCAACGTGCTCTACGACGTGCGCGGGCCGATCGTCGACGCCGCCAAGCAGATGGAGGACGAAGGCCAGAAGATCATCAAGCTGAACATCGGCAACATGGCGCCGTTCGGTTTTGATCCGCCGGAGGAAGTCACGCAGGACATGATCCGCAACCTGCCCGATTCGGCCGGTTATTCCGACAGCAAGGGCATTTTTGCGGCGCGCAAGGCGGTGATGCACTACACGCAGCAGCAGGGCATTGCTGGCGTCACGCTGGACGACATCTACCTGGGCAACGGCGCCAGCGAACTGATCCAGATGGCCACCAACGCGCTGCTGAACGAGGGCGACGAGCTGCTGGTGCCATCGCCCGACTACCCGCTGTGGACCGCCGTGGCCAGCCTGGCGGGTGGCAAGCCGGTGCACTACGTCTGCCGCGAGGAAGACAACTGGATGCCCGATCTGGCCGACATGCGCGCCAAGATCACGCCGCGCACACGCGGCATCGTCGTCATCAACCCCAACAACCCGACGGGCGTGCTGTATTCCGACGCGCTGCTCAAGGGCATTGTGCAGATCGCGCGCGAATTCGGCCTGGTGCTGCTGGTGGACGAGGTTTACGACAAAGTGCTGTACGACGAGGCCACGCACACGGCGATGGCCAGCCTGTCGACCGACGTGCTGACGCTGACCTTCAACTCGCTGTCCAAGGCCTACCGCTCCTGCGGGTTCCGCGCCGGCTGGATGGTGCTGTCGGGCCCCAAGGCCGACGCGCGCGACTACATCGAAGGCCTGAACATGCTGGCCAACCTCAAGCTGGGGTCCAACGTGCCGGGCCAGTGGGCCATTCAGACCGCGCTGGGCGGCTACCAGAGCATCAACGACCTGATCCGCGAAGGCGGTCGCCTGCGTCGTCAGCGTGACCTGGCCTATGAGCTGATCACCGCCATTCCCGGCGTGACCTGCGTCAAGCCGCAAGCGGCGCTGTACATGTTTCCCCGCCTCGACCCCAAGGTCTACCCGATCGAGGACGACCGCCAGTTCTTCATGGAAGTGCTGCGCGCCACGCGGGTGATGCTGGTGCAGGGCTCGGGCTTCAACTTCCCTGATCACCAGCATTTCCGCATCGTTTTTCTGCCGCACGAGGACGACCTGCGCGAGGCCATCGCGCGCCTGGCGAAGTTCCTGGAGGTCTACCGTGCACGCCACGCCAAAGCGGGTGCGGTGGTGGATATTGCTACAAAAAAAGAAGCTGCTCGCGCTTGATTGGCGGGCGCTAGAGGCAGTTTTCGTACTGAATTCAGAATGATGAAACCGATACAAGTGGGCCTGATTGGCCTGGGTACCGTGGGCACGGGCGTGTTCGAAGTGCTGCGCCGCAACCATGAGGAGATCGAGCGCCGCGCCGGCCGCGCCATTCAGGTGACCATGGTCTCGCGCCGCGACACCGCGCGCGCCAAGGCCGTGGTGGGCGAAGCCGCCCAGGTGGTGGCCGACCCGCGCGACATCATCCGCAGCCCCGATATCGACGTGGTGGTCGAGCTGATCGGCGGCTACGACCTGGCGCGCGAGCTGGTGCTGGAGGCAATCGAAGCCGGCAAGCACGTGGTCACCGCCAACAAGGCGCTGCTGGCCGTGCACGGCACCGAGATATTTGACGCAGCCCAGCGCAAGGGCGTGATCGTGGCCTTTGAAGGCGCGGTGGCGGGCGGCATTCCGATCATCAAGGCCCTGCGCGAAGGGCTGACGGCCAACCGCATCCAGTGGATCGCCGGCATCATCAACGGCACCACCAACTTCATCCTGAGCGAGATGCGCGACAAGGGGCTGGACTTCGACGTGGTGCTGAAGGAAGCGCAGCGCCTGGGTTATGCCGAAGCCGATCCCACCTTCGACATCGAAGGCGTGGACGCCGCCCACAAGGCGACCATCATGAGCGCCATCGCCTTCGGCATACCGGTGCAGTTCGACAAGGCGTATGTCGAGGGCATCACCAAGCTGTCCGCCACCGACATCCGCTACGCCGAGCAGCTGGGCTACCGCATCAAGCTGCTGGGCATCACCAAGCGCCGCGAAGGCGAGGGCGTTGAGCTGCGCGTGCACCCCACGCTGGTGCCCGCCAAACGCTTGATCGCCAACGTGGAAGGCCCGATGAACGCCGTGGTCGTCAACGGCGACGCCGTGGGCACCACCCTGTACTACGGCAAAGGCGCGGGCAGCGAACCCACCGCCAGCGCCGTGGTGGCCGATCTGGTTGACGTCACCCGCCTGGCCACCAGCGACCCGCAACACCGCGTGCCGCACCTGGCCTTCCAGCCCAGCCGCATGCGCGACGTGAGCGTGCTGCCCATCGATCAGGTCATCACCAGCTGTTACCTGCGCCTGCGCGTGGCCGACCAGGCCGGCGTGCTGGCCCGCGTGGCCACCTTGCTGGCCGACGCCGGCATCAGCATCGACGCCGTGCTGCAGCGTGAGGCCGACGAAGTGGGCGGCGAAGGCAGCACCCACACCGACCTGATCATCCTGACGCACGACGCGCGCGAAGGCGCCATGAACGCCGCGCTGGCCCAGCTGCAGGCCCTGCCCAGCGTGCTGGACCCGATCGTGCGCATCCGCAAGGAAGAGCTGAACTGAGCTTTCGTGCCGCATGGCTGCCCAAGCCCCTTTGTCCCTAGACCCACCGGGATCGCCGTCCGCCGTCGACGATCCCGCGCCCATGTCCGAAGCGGCGTGGCAGTCGCTGTGCGCTAGGGCTGAGCAAGGCGATGCCCAGGCGCAGTGGGAACGCGGCTACTGCGCGGAGTACGGCGCCGTCGATCCGGCGGGCCGGCGCCTGATTGAGGTGGACCTGCCTGCGGCGCGCTGTTGGTACGAAAAGGCGGCCGATCAAGGCGAACTGGCGGCCTATGGCTCGCTGTCGAACTTGTTTAGCAATTCCGCCTTTGCACAAGCCGATGACGCCGAGGCCATTCGCTGGGGCACCCGCGCAGCCGATCTCGGCTCGGCCACGGCGGCCTACAACGTGGGCATCATCCATCGCGATCGACAAGACTTGGAAGCGGCATGGGGCTGGTACGCCAAGGCGGCTGCGATGGGCGACGCCGATGCGCTCTTGCAGATGGCCTTGTGCCTGATTTTCGGGATCGGGGTCGCCCAGGACAGATCGGTAGCGCGCCTGAAGCTGGACACCCTTTTGCGTGCCGACCCGACCACGGTGTTCGCCCGATCGATCGATGACGCGAACTACTGGCTGGCCGTGCTGGACCTGATCGAACCGCAAGGCGCCGAAGATCGCCTGGCCAGCGCACGCAAGCGCCTTTTGGCCGCCAACGTGGATAACGACCACGAGGCAGCCAGTCAACTACTCAACCTGATCGGCCGCCAGCGCCGATCTGTACCTACGGCCCCTACACCTGCCTAAGACACTCAGGATGCGTTATCTATCTACACGTGGCGACGCCACCCCCCGACAGTTCTGCGACATCCTGCTGGAAGGCCTGGCGCCCGATGGCGGCCTGTACCTGCCCGAGTTCTATCCGCGGGTCGATCGCATCGTGCTCGAGCACTGGCGCAACCTGTATGCCCAGCACGGCTACGCCACGCTGGCGTTTGAAATCCTCAGTCTGTACATCGACGACATTCCCGCGTCCGACCTGAAGGAGATCTGCGAAAAGACCTACACGCCCGAGGTGTTCGGCACGCTGGAAATCGTGCCGCTGAAATCGCTCCAGCCGGGCTTTTACCTGGAAGCGCTGTCCAACGGCCCCACGCTGGCCTTCAAGGACATGGCGATGCAGCTGCTGGGCAACCTGTTCGAGTACGAGCTGCAACGCCGCGGTGCCGAGCTGAACATTCTGGGCGCCACCAGCGGCGACACCGGCAGCGCGGCCGAATACGCCATGCGCGGCAAGCAGGGCATCCGCGTGTTCATGCTCAGCCCGCATGGCCGCATGAGCGCGTTTCAGCAGGCCCAGATGTTCAGCCTGCAGGACGAGAACATCCACAACATCGCTGTCGAAGGCGTGTTTGACGACTGCCAGGACATCGTCAAGGCCGTCAGCAATGACCGCGCCTTCAAGGCCAAGTACAAGATCGGCACCGTCAATTCGATCAACTGGGCGCGCCTGATGGCCCAGGTGGTCTATTACTTTGCGGGCTACTTTCAGGCGACCCGCTCGAACGATGAGCGCGTCAGCTTCGCCGTGCCCAGCGGCAACTTTGGCAACGTGTGCGCCGGCCACGTGGCGCGGCAGATGGGCCTGCCGATCGAGCAGCTGGTGGTGGCCACCAACGAGAACGACGTGCTGGACGAGTTCTTCCGCACCGGCGTGTACCAGGTGCGCGATTCGGCCCACACCTGGGAAACCTCCAGCCCATCGATGGACATTTCCAAGGCCAGCAATTTCGAGCGCTTCGTGTTCGACCTGCTGGGCCGCGATGGCGCGCAAACCCGCCAGCTGTTTGGCGAACAACTGGGCAAGACCGGCCGCTTTGACCTCAGCGCCGACCCGCGCTTTGCGGACGCCGCCAAGCGCTACGGCTTCATCAGCGGCAAAAGCACACACGCCGACCGGCTGAACACCATTCGCGCCGTGTACCGCGAACACGGCGTGACCATCGACACGCACACCGCCGATGGCGTGAAAGTGGCGCGCGAACACCTGCTGCCCGGCGTGCCGATGATCGTGCTGGAAACCGCGCTGCCCATCAAATTTGCCGCCACCATCACCGAAGCGCTGGGGCACGAGCCCGATCGGCCGGCCAGGTTCGACGGCATCGAAGCACTGCCCAAGCGCGTCGAGGTCATGCCGGCCGACACCGCCGCCATCCAGTCGTTCATCGAGAAGCATTGCGCGTGATGGCGGTCGGCCTGCGCCGATGAAATTCTGTGCAATCGGGCGCCAGCGCCCGACGGTATTCACATTGCGCTATCGATGTGGTAGCAAGCCAAGGGTAAGCGAATGAAGGTGGTGTGCTTTGCGGGCTATTCCGGCTCGGGCAAGACGCAGTTGATCGAGCAGCTGATTCCTGCGCTGCGCCAGCGCGGCCTGCGTGTGTCGGTGGTCAAGCACGCGCACCACAAGTTTGACGTCGACCACCCGGGCAAGGACACCTACCGCCACCGCGAGGCGGGCGCGTTCGAGGTGGTGGCCGCCTCCAGCCACCGGCTGGTGCTGATGCGCGAGTTTGAGCGCGAGTCAGAGCTGACGGTGCATCAGCTGATTGCCGAGCTGTACGAAGGCGTTGACTGGGTGCTGGTCGAAGGCTTCAAGCATTCCGACCTCCTCAAGCTTGAAGTCTGGCGCGCCGACAACGGCAAGCCGGTGCTGTACCCGGACGATGTTTTCATCACCGCCATCGCCACCGATTTGCCCGCCGCCTTGCCCGAAGAGACCTTGCGCCCGGTGTTGAACCTGAACGAGCCCGACGCCGTGGCCCAGTGGCTGGTCGACAATGGTGAGCGCTTCGACTACCGCGCCGAACGCTACATGACCGACCTGTGACCGCCGCCACCGCCATGCCCGAAGCCCACGCCCCTGCCCACGCCGCCAACCCGCCGCGCAGAGGCCCGCTGATGCCGCTGGACGAAGCGCTGGCGCGGCTGCTGGCACAGGCTGCGCCGCTGGGCCGCACCGAGCGCGTCAACACCTTCGATGCCGACAAACGCGTGCTGGCCGAAGACGTGGCGTCGCCCCTGCAGGTGCCGCCCAACGACAACTCTGCGATGGACGGCTACGCCATGCGCGCGGCCGACGCAAGCGCGCCCGGGGCCGAACTGCCGGTGTCGCAACGCATTGCCGCAGGGCAAAGCGGCCAGCCGCTGGCGCCCGGTACGGCAGCGCGCATCTTCACCGGCGCGCCCATTCCATCTGGCGCCGATGCGGTGGTGATGCAGGAAGACACCGAGGCGCTGGACGATGGCGCCCGCGTGCGCATCGTCGCGCCGCCGCGGCCCGGCCAATGGGTGCGCGCCAGCGGTGAAGACGTGATGCGCGGCGCCGTGGTGCTGCGCGCCGGCGAACGCCTGACGCCCGCCAGCATGGGCCTGGCGGCCGGCGTGGGGCGCGCCGACCTGTGGGTGGCTGCCCGCCCGCGCGTGGCGCTGATGTCCACCGGCGACGAACTGGTCATGCCCGGCGCGGTGGCGCCAGAGGCGATGAAACCCGGCACCATTTACAACAGCAACCGCTTCTTCTTGCGCGCGCTGCTGCATCGCCTGGGCTGCGAGGTGACCGACCTGGGCATCGTGCCCGACAGCCGCGCTGCCACACTGCACGCGCTGCGCACCGCCGCCGAAGGCCACGACGTGATCGTCACCAGCGGCGGCGTGTCGGTGGGGGAAGAAGACCACATCAAACCCGCGGCGGAACAACTCGGCCAGCTGGACCTGTGGCAGATCGCGATGAAGCCGGGCAAGCCGTTTGCCTACGGCCAGGTTGGCCGCGCCGATGGCGGTGCCACGCATTTTGTCGGCCTGCCGGGCAACCCGGTGTCCAGCTTTGCCACCTTCCTGTTGCTGGTGCGGCCCTTGCTGCTGCGGCTGCAGGGCGTGGCGGATATCGCTATGCCTTCGATAGCTATACGCGCCGATTTCACGGTGGCCAAGGCCGATAAACGTCGTGAATTCATGCGCGTGCGCCGCAACGCGCAAGGCGGGCTGGACCTGTTCGCCAACCAAAGCTCGGGCGTGCTGACTTCGGCCCACTGGGCCGATGGGTTGGTGGACATTCCGGCCAACACCACCGTGGCCGCGGGCGACTTGGTGCGCTACATCAGCCTGCAGGAATTGATGGCATGACCCACGCACCGGCCACCGCGCGCACGGTTCGCGTGCTGTACTTCGCCAGCCTGCGCGAGGCGCTGGGCACGGGCGCCGAACAGATCGAAACGCAGGCCGCCACGCTGGGCGATCTTCGGCGCGAACTGCAGGCGCGCGGCGGCGCCTATGCCGAAGTGCTGGCCCCCGGCAAGGCCGTGCGCATGGCGCTGAACCAGGTCATGGCCAACGAAGATGCGCCGCTGGTGGACGGGGCCGAAGTGGCACTGTTCCCGCCGGTGACGGGCGGCTGAACAGGCACTGGCCAGTCTGCCCCGGATCGTTTGGGGCGCGGGCGTGGCGTAGCTTGGTGATCAAGCGCCTGCGCACCCCCTGCGTTGCGCGATGGGCGCTGCCGGTGCCAGCAGGTGATGCCGCTGTGAAAGCACAACGCCCAACGCGCCGCTGATCCACGCACGGGCGCCTTGGCTGAGAGGGGCGAAATATCAAGCCAAATAGCCATCCAGCGCCCATCTGGCGGGCGCAAGCAGCTATCGTTTGGATAGTATCTGCTCTCAGAAGGCGCGCATGGAAAAGCCCGCCTGCGGCGGGCTTTGTTGTTCGCAGAAGCAGCGCCTACCGCAAGGTCACCTCCACCCGCCGTGCCATCGGCCCGGCGCCGGCCTGAATATCGGCGGGCTTTTGCAGTTCCACCCCATCGGCCGGTGCGCCCAGCGCCACCAGTTTGTTGCGCACCGCTTCCGCGCGTTGTTTGGCGATGTCGGCGTTCTGCGCGGCATTGCCGGTGGCATCCACATAGCCGCTGACCACGGCTTTCCTGCCGGCCTGCACACCGCTGACCACGGTGGCCAGCAGCGGATCGGCGGCGGGGCCGACGTCGGATTTGCCGGTGGCAAACAGCAGCACCACTTTTTCGCCCTCGGTCACCACCGAAAACGCTTCCCCGCCCTCGACCACCACCACCCCCGGCGCACCGCCACCGCCGTGTGCCGCCGCGCTGGCAGCCGTGTTGCCGCCATGCACGCTGACGACCAGCGGCACGATCAGCAGCGCGACGATGTTGATGATCTTGATCAGCGGGTTGACGGCCGGGCCGGCGGTGTCCTTGTACGGGTCGCCCACGGTGTCGCCGGTCACGGCGGCCTTGTGCGCCTCACTGCCCTTGCCGCCGTGGTGGCCGTCTTCGATGTATTTCTTGGCGTTGTCCCACGCGCCGCCGCCGGTGCACATGCTTATGGCGACGAACAGCCCGGTGACGATGGTGCCCATCAGCAAGCCGCCCAGCGCCTTGGGCCCCAGCAGCAGGCCGACCAGGATCGGCACCACCACCGGCAGCAGGCTGGGCACGATCATTTCCTTGATGGCGGCGGTGGTCAGCATGTCCACGGCCTTGCCGTATTCGGGCTTGGCCGTGCCTTCCATGATGCCTTTGATGGTGCTGAACTGGCGGCGCACTTCCACCACCACAGAACCCGCCGCGCGGCCCACCGCCTCCATCGCCATGGCGCCGAACAGGTAGGGGATCAGCCCGCCGATGAACAGGCCGACGATGACCATCGGGTCAGACAGGTTGAAGCTGATGGCCTGGCCAAAGGTTTCCAGCTTGTGCGTGTAGTCGGCAAACAGCACCAGCGAAGCCAGCCCGGCCGAGCCGATGGCGTAGCCCTTGGTCACCGCCTTGGTGGTGTTGCCCACGGCGTCCAGCGGGTCGGTGATGTCGCGCACGCTGCTGGGCAGCTCGCTCATCTCGGCAATGCCGCCGGCGTTGTCGGTGATGGGGCCGTAGGCGTCCAGCGCCACCACGATGCCGGCC
>JAGOEM010000073.1 GCA_017997715.1 Ottowia sp. | reverse complement strand
TGTTCTGGATGATTCGACGGTACGCCGCCACCAGGCGAGATTTGTGTTTTTCTTCCATCACGAAGATGGCCTCCGCCCAGCGCAGGTCCTGCTCGGTGACGGGGCGGCGTGCATTGGGGCTGGTACCGGCCGACCGCACCGACAACCCGGGATGGTTGCGCCACACCTTCTCAGCCGTGGGACTGCGCCACTGGTTGCGGCTGCAGATGAAGAGCACGTTCAGGGGGGCGTTGTCGTCCATTTCAGCGGCGTGCTGCAGGTCGGAATAGGTCGCGCGAGGGTATTCGATGCCAAGCTGCCTGGCCCGGGCGAGCTTTTCGGACCGTAGGTAAAGCTGCTTCCAGTTCTTCTCGCGTGGGGTTTGGGCGGGCACGCGTCATTTTGCCGGAGGGCGCATGGCGGACATGCACGCCTAAGAGCGCGACCGGCCTGACAGCACCTGCAGGCGGCCTTACAGCACCGCCCAATCCGTCACATACGAGCTGGGGCGACGGAAGTTGTCATTCAGCAGCGGGTTGAGCTTCAAGTCCAGCTTGAAGTTGCGACCCGGCAGCTGCTGGATGAACCAACGGTCGTACAGCGGGCCCATTTCGCCGTCGCGGTAGATTTGCCGCATGGCCGCCAGAACCAGCTCGGCCAGTTCGGGGTCGTTGCGGGCGAACATGGGGGCCAGCGGTTCGATGGAAAGGGGCTGGCCGGCCAGCGCCAGCTTCTTGCTGGACTGGCGGGCCAGTGGCAGCAGCTGGATGTTGTCCTGGATGGCGGCGTCGGCCTTGCCTTGTTCCAGGGCGTCGACGGCAGCGCGCGTGCTCTCGAACACTTCCACCTTCCAGCTGGCGCGGCCGTCGCGCACGCGCATTTCGGCCACTTGCAGGCCGGTGGTGCCTTTCACCGCGGCCAGCACCTTGCCGCGCAGGCTGGCAAATCCGTCGATGCCCTCACCCTCGCGCACCAGGATACTGGCACCGGCATAGAAGTAGGTCAGGCCGAACGCCACTTGTTCGCGCCGCGCCTTGGTGTTGGTGCTGCCGGCGCATTCCAGGTCGATGCGGCCTTCCAGCAGGGCCGGGATGCGGTCGGCCGTGGTGACCGGCACGTAGCGCACCGCCAGCTTGGGCAGCTTGAGTTGCTGCTGCAATGCCGTGGCAATGCGCTGGCAGACGTCGATGGCATAGCCCACGACATGGCCTTTGTCCTCATACGAAAACGGCGCACTGTTGGCGCGGTAGCCGATGGTGACGGTCTGATTGGCGCGTATGCGATCCAATACCGGGCCGGCCTGAACGGTGCATGCGAAAGAAGCGGCACCGACCAGAACGGACAGCCAGCGTTGGAGGTGTTGGGACTTGGACATACTGCTTATGTACACCTGACAAAAAAAGGTGCGTAACTGAATTTAAGCATAAGGTATGCCAAAAGTATGACCATCGCCCATTTTTCTTAGCCTTGCGTCTTAACCTTGTTGCGCTACCACCATAGGTAAGTTGCGCCAGCCAAATGGGGGCGCCATTTTTATAATCACAGGCTTCTCATCCGTTCTTTGGCCGCTTGATCTTCCTGCCCATGTGCTTTTCGCGGGGATGATGGCGGGCTCTTGCCTTATGTCCCGCGCTACCTACACCCATCCTCAGCAGTTCGACGTGATCGTTGTCGGCGGCGGCCACGCCGGGACCGAGGCCGCACTGGCCGCCGCGCGCATGGGCGCCCAAACCCTGCTGCTGACGCACAACATCGAAACCCTGGGCCAGATGAGCTGCAACCCCAGCATTGGCGGCATTGGCAAGGGCCATCTGGTGAAAGAGGTGGACGCGCTGGGCGGCGCCATGGCGCTGGCCACGGACGAGGGCGGCATCCAGTTCCGCATCCTCAACAGCAGCAAGGGCCCGGCGGTGCGCGCCACGCGCGCCCAGGCCGACCGCGTGCGCTACAAGGCGGCGATTCGCCGCATGCTGGAAAACCAGCCCAACCTGCAACTGTTCCAGCAAGCGGTGGACGATTTGATGGTGGAGGGCGACCGCGTGGTGGGCGCCGTCACCCAGGTGGGCATCGCCTTTCGCGCCCGCACGGTGGTGCTGACGGCAGGCACTTTTCTGGACGGGCGCATCCACGTGGGGCTGGACAACTACCAGGCCGGCCGCGCGGGCGACCCGCCGGCCATCAGCCTGTCGGCCCGGCTGAAAGAGCTGCAACTGCCGCAAGGGCGCCTGAAAACCGGCACCCCGCCGCGCCTGGACGGGCGCAGCATCGACTTCAGCCGCTGCGAAGAACAGCCGGGCGACGGCATGCCGTCGGCAGATGGCATGCCCGCCACGTCACCGGTGCCGGTGTTCAGCTTCATGGGCCGGGCGGACATGCACCCGCGCCAGGTGCCGTGCTGGATCACGCACACCAACGCGCGCACGCACGACATCATCCGCAGCGGGTTTGACCGCAGCCCCATGTTCACCGGCAAGATCGAGGGCGTGGGGCCGCGCTATTGCCCCAGCGTGGAAGACAAGATCAACCGCTTTGCCGACAAGGAAAGCCACCAGATATTTCTGGAACCCGAAGGCCTGGACACGCACGAGGTGTACCCCAACGGCATTTCGACCAGCTTGCCGTTCGACATTCAGCTGGCGCTGGTGCGCAGCATGCAGGGGCTGGAGAACGCCCACATCCTGCGCCCCGGCTACGCCATCGAATACGACTACTTTGACCCGCGCAGCCTGAAAAGCAGCTTTGAAACCCGCCAGATCGGCGGCCTGTTCTTCGCCGGGCAGATCAACGGCACCACCGGCTACGAAGAAGCCGCCGCGCAAGGCCTGTTTGCCGGCATCAACGCCGCGCTGCAATGCCGCCAGCTGGACGGCCGCGCCGACGACTTTGGCGGCGCCTGGCTGCCCCGCCGCGACGAAGCCTACCTGGGCGTGCTGGTGGACGACCTGATCACCAAGGGCGTGACCGAACCGTACCGCATGTTCACCAGCCGGGCCGAATACCGCCTGCAGCTGCGCGAAGACAACGCCGACATGCGCCTGACCGAAATGGGCCGCCAGCTGGGCCTGGTGGACGACGCCCGCTGGGAGGCGTTCAGCCGCAAGCGCGACGCTGTTTCACGTGAAACAGAGCGACTGAAGGCGACCTGGGTGAACCCCCGCACATTGCCGGCCGAAGAAAGCCAGCGCGTGCTGGGCAAAGCCATCGAACACGAGCACAACCTGTTCGACCTGCTGCGCCGGCCCGACGTGCACTACACGGCGTTGATGGGCATGAACGGTGGCCGCTACGCGCCGCCAGCGCCGGCCGAGTCTGCTGAATCCGCAGTGGGCGGCGCGCCCGTTGTTTCACGTGAAACCTTGGGCGATTTGTATGCGCCCGTGATCGAGCAGGTGGAGATCGCTGCCAAGTATTCGGGCTACATCGACCGCCAGCGCGACGAGGTGGAACGTTCGGCGCATTACGAAAGCCTGCGCCTGCCGGCTGAGTTGGACTACCTGCAGATCACCGCGCTGTCGATTGAGGTGCGCCAAAAGCTGCAGCGGCACCGGCCCGACACGCTGGGCCAGGCCGGCCGCATCAGCGGCGTCACCCCTGCGGCGATTTCGCTGCTGCTGATCCACTTGAAGAAAAGCGGCTTCAAGGGCTTTGCGGGCGGCCTGCCGCACAGCGCGGCGGCTGCGGTATGACGGCGGCGTCGCCACTGCGTGCCCAGCTGGAAGAGGGCGCGGCCAGTCTGGGCCTGGCGCTGTCGGCTCAGCAGGTCGATCGGCTGCTGGCCTACCAGGCGCTGATGCTGAAGTGGAACAAGGTCTACAACCTGACCGCGGTGCGCGACCCGGCCGAGATGCTGACCCACCACCTGTTGGACAGCCTGGCCATCATCGCCCCGCTGCGCGCGCACACCGGCGACGGCGTGCGGCGCTTGCTGGATGTGGGCTCTGGCGGCGGCCTGCCGGGCGTGGTCATCGCCGTGTGCTGCGCCAATGTGCAGGTCAGCTGCGTGGATGCGGTGGCCAAGAAGGCCGCGTTCGTCCAGCAAGCGGCGCTGAACCTGGGGTTGCCCAACCTGCGCGGCGTGCACGCCCGGGTCGAGACGGTGACCGAAACCTTTGACGTGGTCACCTCGCGCGCCTTCGCTTCGCTGGCCGATTTCACCCAATGGTCGGCGGCCAGTCTGGCTGACAACGGCGTGTGGCTGGCCATGAAGGGCAAGCACCCCGACCAGGAAATCGCCGCGCTGCCGCCCGATGTGGAAGTGTTTCACGTGGAACAACTGCGGGTGCCCGGCCTGGATGCCGAGCGCTGCCTGATCTGGATGCGCCGCCGCCCTTAGGCGATTGCGCCACGTTTTGGCCAGATAGCGGGCCTTTTCTCTGCGCGCGGGCAGGCGCAGGCCGATTGGGCGCCGCCGGGCCAAGGCCGTCCCTTAAACTCGGCCCACACCCCCGAGCCGCGCCATGCCCGCCATCACCGATTACCCCGCCTTCGTCATCGCCATCGTGCTGTTTCTGGCCATCCCTGGCCCGGGCAATCTGGCCATGATCTCCAGCACCGCGCAGGGTGGCATTCGCGGCGGATTGGCGTCCACCTTGGGCATCATCGCGGGCGACCAGATGCTGCTGTGGTGCGCCGTGGCCGGCGTGGCCGCGCTGCTGAAAACCTACCCCGCCGCCTTCACCACCGTGCAGTGGCTGGGCGCCGCCTACCTGGCGTGGATGGGTTTGCGGCTGCTGACGGCCAAGCCGGGGCAGGGCGCGGTGCTGAAGCTCAAACCCAGCCACTTTGCGCGCCAGTCCTTCATCATCACCTTGCTCAACCCCAAGGCCATCGTGTTCTACATGGCCTTCTTTCCCCTGTTCATCGATCCGGCAGGCGGCCCCGGTTTCGGCACCTTCGCCGTGATGGCGCTGACCATTGCCGTGCTGACCTTCCTGTACGGCCTGGCCGCCGTGCTGATGACCTTCCACATGGCCGAGCGCATTCGCGCCAACCCGCAGGTATCGGGCGGCTTGCAAAAGCTGGCGGGCATCGCGCTGATCGGCTTTGGCCTTCGGCTGGCGCTGACCAAGTAATCCTTCCCGCGAGCAAACCCCCTACGACATGGCCCAAATCTTCTGCATAGCCAACCAAAAAGGCGGCGTCGGCAAGACCACCACCACGGTCAACCTGGCCGCCGGCCTGGCCAAGATCGGCCAGCGCGTGCTGCTGATTGACCTGGACCCGCAGGGCAACGCCACCATGGGTTCGGGCGTCGACAAGCGTGCGCTGGTCACGTCGGTGTACGACGTGCTGCTGGAATCGGCCAGCGTGGCCGAAGCCGTGACCGTGCCCGACAAGCTCAAGGAAGTGGGCGCCGCCTACGCCATATTGGGCGCCAACCGCGAACTGGCGGGGGCCGAGGTCGAACTGGTCGGCGAACAGCGCCGTGAACGCCGCCTGAAAGAAGCGCTGGCCAAGGTCGAAGGCGACTACGACTTCGTGCTGATCGACTGCCCGCCCAGTTTGAGCATGCTCACCCTCAACGGCCTGTGCGCGGCGCAGGGCGTCATCGTGCCCATGCAGTGCGAATACTTTGCGCTGGAAGGGCTGGCCGATTTGACCAACACCATCAAGCAGGTGCACGCCAATCTGAACCGCGACTTGAAGCTGATCGGCCTGCTGCGCGTCATGTTTGACCCGCGCATCACGCTGCAGCAACAGGTCAGCGAACAGCTGAAAAGCCATTACGGCAACAAAGTGTTCGACACCATCATCCCGCGCAACGTGCGCCTGGCCGAAGCGCCCAGCTACGGCCTGCCCGGCGTGGTGTTTGACCCGTCGGCCAAAGGCAGCCAGGCCTTCCTGGCCTTTGCGCAAGAACTGGTCGAACGCGGCGTGCGCGCCTGAGCATGGGCGCACCGGCCCAGCGGCATCGGTTATCAGTCAAATAGGCCTATGGCGCCCTTGCAGCGGGCGCAGGCAGCTATCAAAACATGAGTTGATTGCAGGAGCGGCAGCATGAGCGCACCCACCGTCCTGACCCTGCCCGGCTGGCAGGGCAGCGGCCCCGAGCACTGGCAAACCCGCTGGGAACAGCGTTACGGCTACCAGCGCGTTGAACAGCACGATTGGCAGCGCCCGCTGCGCGGCGACTGGACCGCGCGGCTGGAAGAAGTGGTGCTGGCCCACGCCGCCGAAAACACTGGCCCGATCCTGCTGGCCGCGCACAGCCTGGGCTGCATCCTGACCGCCTGGTGGGCCGCCCACAGCCGCCACGCCCACCACGTCGCCGGTGCGCTGCTGGTCGCCCCGCCCGATATCGAACGCGACGACAACCGCCAGCAGATTCCCGGCTGGTCGCCGCCCGCGCGCCAGCGCCTGCCATTCCCCGCCGTGCTGGTGGCCAGCAGCGACGACCCGTTTGGCAGCGCCGAATCCGCCAGCCGCCTGGCGGTGGATTGGGGCGCCGACTTCCTGAACCTGGGCCCGCTGGGCCATATCAATGCCGATTCGGGGCTGGGGGATTGGGACGCCGGCCACGCGCTGTTGCTGGGGCTGGCGCTGGAACAAGGAGAATGAATTGAGCACCGCAAAGACTATTTTCAAAGTGGAGTCGCAAGCGCCTTCGCTTCGGCTCGCTGTATTGATCGACGCTGATAACGCGCAATCGGCGGTTGTGGAGGGCTTGTTCGCCGAAATCGCGGGGTTTGGCGACGCCATCGTGCGGCGAATCTACGGTGACTTCACGTCGCCACAGAGCGCCGCATGGAAAAAGGTGCTGAATCAGCATTCGATCAAGCCAGTCCAGCAGTTCGCCTACACGTCGGGGAAAAACGCGACCGATGGAACGATGATCATCGATGCGATGGACCTTCTGTATACGCGGAGGTTTGACGGCTTTTGCCTGGTGACCAGCGACAGCGATTTCACCGGCTTGGCAGTCCGGCTCAGGGAAGAGGGCGTCACCGTGATTGGGTTTGGAGAAGAAAAGACGCCTTTGCCTTTCCGTACCGCGTGCCACCGTTTCGTACTCACGGAAGTGTTGCGGCCAATTACTGCAGCTGTGGCGCCAGTAGATAGAGGTTCATCCAAAGCCGCAGTGCCTTCGAAAGTGGACGCGACGGCGGAGATTCAAGCGGATCCAGTAGCGACCGAGCTTCCGACCGACTTGATGCGCCAAGCGATCGACCAATCGTCTGGCGATGATGGGTGGGCGCACCTAGGAACGTTTGGCCAGTATCTATCGAAGCTCAAATCTGACTTTGACAGTCGCGTGTACGGCTTCAAAAAGCTGTCTGACCTTGTGAGAGCGCGAACAGACTTCTTCGAAGTTCAGGAGCGCCAGTTGGCGGGCTCAGATCAGAAGGTTTTGTTTGTGCGCGCCAAACCGCCTAAACGCTGAATGTTCGCGCCGACGAGATCATGCAACCCGCCCTCCTCCTCATCGACGTTCAACAAGGCCTGTGCGAAGGCCCCGGCGCGGCGTGGCTGACGCCGCAGCTGATCGGGCGCACCAACCAGCTGGCCCAGGCCGCGCGCGCAGCCAGTGCGCCCGTGGTGTGGATTCAGCACGAAGCGCAGCACGAGCTGCAGCACGGCAGCCCCGCCTGGCAGCTGGCCGATGGGCTGGCGCCCGCGCCGCAGGACCTGCGCGTGCGCAAGACCACGCCCGACAGCTTCAACCGCACCGAGCTGGAGGCGCTGCTGCGCCAGCGCGGGGTGGACACGCTGATCATTGGCGGCATGCACACCGAGTTTTGCGTCGATACGACCACGCGCCGCGCGCTGGCGCTGGGCTGGCCGGTGCTGCTGGCGGCGGACGGCCACACCTCCGCCGGCAACGCGGTGCTGACGGCCGAGCAGGTGATCGCGCACCACAACGCCACGCTGACGAACATCGGCAGCTTTGGCCCGCGCGTGCAGGCGCTACCGGTCGCTGCGCTGGTGCGGCGGCTGGGCGAGGGGGCGTGAGCATGGCGCCGAAAACCCCGCCAGAGGCACCACCACCCGCCGCCAAGCGCAAGCTGAATATCGACGGCCTGGACGGGGTCGCCGAGGCGATCAGCACGGTGATGGCGATGGCGGTGGGCGGCTCAGCCGCCGTGGTGGCCGCGCTGGGCCAGTTTGCCCTGGCCGTGGTGCTGGGCCTGGTGGCGCTGGGCATCGTGCTGCGCCTGTGGCGCACGCGCCGCCGTCGCCGCGCGGGCCGCAAGGGCGGCTCGGCCTGATGCTGGCGGCCACGGCATTTGCTATTAATTAAGCAGCTGCTTGCGCCCGCTGGGCGGGCGCTACAGGCTGTTTTTATTCAATGGTCACGCACCTGCGGCACGCGCAGGCACCACAGCGCGGCCAGGCCCATCACGGCGGCGGCGGCCCACAGCGTGGCGCTGAAGTTGTAGGTTTGCACCAGCAGCCCGCCCAGCCAGAAGCCCGCGCCCAGGCCGATCATGAACACGGTCATGCTCCAGGTGAAGGCCTCGGTCACGTCGCCGCGCGGGCTCAGGGCGCCCAGCTGCAGCGACAGCGCGGTGATCATCGGCCCGAAGGCCATGCCGGCAAAGCCGCTGGCCACGATGAAGGCCAGCGGTGAGCTGCTGAGCGCCATGGCGATGCTGCCCAGCGCCAGCCAAGCCAGCGTCAGCTGGATCTGCTGGTTCAGCGCCCAGCCCCAGCGCCGCGTGCCGTAGTACAGGCCGGCCAGGGCCGAGGGCACGCTCATCGCCGCGTAAAAGCCGCCGATGTAGCGCGGCAGCCCGGCTTCGGTGGCAAAGGCGGGGATCGCCATCTCGTTCAGCCCGATGCCGGTGGCGCCGATCAGGCTCAGCACCAGGCTGCGGCGCACCGCCGTCACGCGCAATGGGCCCAGCCAGTGGCGCTCGGCCTGGGGTTCGATCTGGCCCCAGCGCTGCAGCGCGCCCGAGCGCACAAACAGCGGCACGCCGATGGCGGTGCACGCCGCCGCCAGCGCCACGGCGTAGGCGGGCGAGCCGGCCAGCAGCCCCAGGCTGACCAGCAGCGGCCCCAGGATGAAGCAGCTTTCGGTCACCACCGAATCGACGGCAAAGGCCGACTGCCGCTGGCTGGCCGTCAGGTCGGCCTTGCGCAGGCTGGCGCGCAGCACCATCGCCACGGGCGGGAAAGACACCCCGGCGGCCAGCGCCAGCGCCAGCACCCAGGGCATGGCCAGCCGCTGGTCCACGGCCAGCACCAGCGCCAGCAGGGCGATGACGTGCAGCGCCGCCAGCGGCCCCAGCACGCCGCGCGGCCCGCGCCGGTCCACCCAGCGGCCCAGCAGCGGCGCCTGCACCGCCAGCGCCGCCATGTAGGCGCCGGTGACCCAGCCCGCGCGCGCAAACGAGCCGCTGGCGCTGTGTACGAACAGCGTCAGCCCCAGCGCGTTCATGCCGACCGGCAGGCGCGGCAGGATGGAGGCAAGAACGATGCGCGCCAGCTGGCGGTCAGCAAACAGCGCGCGGTAGGCGGAAAGGTCAAGCAAGGGACAACGGTGGGCCGCGGCGGTGGCGGCCAGGCAAAGCACCCCAGGCGGGGCAAGCCCGGCATTCTATGAACCCGGTGCGGGCGCATCAGGAAAGGGGGCCGGAGTCGCTCAGGCGCCGGCCTTTTGCGCGGTGTGTTCGTTCGTGGGGTGGCTTGGCCGTAGCCATCACGCAGCGTTCGCGCCGCGCCGGTCGAAGGGCTTCGACCCTTCCATCCGCCCAGCGTGGGCCAAGCGCTGACCGAACGGCGGCCCGTGAAACGCCCAGCGCGGCCCAAACCGCCCAGTCTTTCGCGCACTCTTTCGCGCACCGTTGCGCCCGGAAACCCCGCGCCCCACCCACGCCGCTACACTGGTCAGCTGCCCGCGCCGGCCCTCCGCCGGGGCTTGGGCGAGCCACTTTTCCACCACAGCCCCACATGGTCACCAAAAAACCCAAAGGCCTCGGCCGCGGACTGGAAGCGCTGCTGGCGCCCTCGGCGCTCGACCCGACCGACAGCGGCGCGCCCGCCACGCCCGCCGGCACGCCGATGATGCTGCGCCTGGACGCGCTGCAGGCCGGCCAGTACCAGCCGCGCACCCACATGGACGAGGGCGCGCTGTACGAGCTGGCCGAAAGCATCAAGTCGCAAGGCGTGATGCAGCCCATCCTGGTGCGCCGCGTTTCTGCATCCAATCGGGCTGCAGCGCCCGGTGGGTCGGCGCAGGCAGCTACTGAAAACGCAGCAGAATACGAAATCATCGCGGGCGAGAGACGCTTTCGCGCCGCGCGCCTGGCCGGCCTGGACGAAGTGCCGGTGCTGGTGCGCGACGTGCCCGACGAGGCCGCCGCCGCCATGGCGCTGATCGAAAACATCCAGCGCGAAGACCTGAACCCGCTGGAAGAAGCGCAGGGCCTGCGCCGCCTGATCGACGACTTTGGCCTGACGCACGAACAGACCGCCCAGGCCGTTGGCAAAAGCCGCAGCGCCGCCAGCAACCTGCTGCGCCTGCTGAACCTGACCGAGCCGGTGCAAACCATGCTGATGGCCGGCGACATCGACATGGGCCACGCCCGCGCCCTGCTGGCGCTGGACGGCGCGGCGCAGATCACGGCGGCCAACCAGGTCAACGCCAAGAAGCTGTCGGTGCGCGAAGCCGAGGCGCTGGTCAAGAAGCTGAGCGCCGAATTCAACCTGACCGCACCGCGCAAGCCCGGCCGCAGCGCAGACAAATCGGGCGATGTGCGGCGGGTGGAGGAAGAGCTGTCCGACCTGCTGACCGCGCAGGTCGAAGTGCGCGTCAAAAAGCAGCTGCGCCACGGCGGCAAGCTGCAGCCCGCGGGCGAGGTGGCGATCCATTTCGGCTCGCTGGACGAGCTGAACGGCTTGATCGAGCGCCTGCGCGGCGGCGTGGCCAGCGGCTGATGCGGGCAGGCGGCACCGTGCCCGGCATGGTTACATTTCTGTCCGCGAATGTCGTCGGATCGGTTTAAGCTTCGCCCCTTCCTAGGTTCATCCCACCTGTTCATGCGACTGCAGAGCAACCGCGTAGTCCGCGCACCTGGCGTGCGTGCCCTGGCCCGTCTGGCCCGGCGCGATGGCACGGGCGCTGCCGGTTCGGCACTGGCATCGCGCGCCGCGCGCGCTGGCGTGGCCCGCGTGCGCCGCGTGGTTGATCTGGCGGTGGCACGTTCGCCCCAGTCGCTGTTCCTGCGCGAATTGGTGGCCCAGCCGGGCAGCATGGGCGCGATCTGCGCCAGCTCGCCCCGCCTGGCCGCACGCATGGCCGCGCTGGCCGGCGTGCAGCCGCACGGCCTGGTGGTGGAACTGGGTGGCGGCACCGGCGTCATCACCGCCGCGCTGCTGGCCCACGGCGTGGCACCGGCGCGGCTGGTGGTGGTGGAACAATCGGCCGCGCTGGCCGATCACCTGCGCAAACGTTTTCCCGAGGTGTGCGTGCTGCAAGGCGACGCGGCCGAGCTGGGCCAGTGGCACGCCAACGGCCTGCTGCCGGCCGGCGCCGATGGCCAGCCGCAGCCGATCCACACCATCGTGTCGGGCCTGCCGCTGCTGTCGATTCCCGCGCCGGCACGCCAGCGCATCCTGCGCGCCGGCATGCAGGCGCTGTCGCCCCACGGGCGGCTGGTGCAGTTCACCTACGCGCTGCGCGGCCCTTCGCCCTGGCAGTCCAGCGGGCTGGAGCGCCAGCACTGCGAACGCGTGCTGGCCAACCTGCCACCCGCCCGCATCGACGTGCTGGGCCACCCGGGCGCCATGCCGGCCTGAATCTGGGCTGTGCTGGGCGTGTGCCCGGCGGCGGCGCGTCAGACCATTTCGCTACGTAAAATATAGCTGCCTGCGCCGATGGGCCGTGCGCTGCAGCCTGATTTGGCTTGTATTTTCGGCGCTGCAAGGCGCGAACCGGTTGGCGCGGCGGGCGCGGTGATCTGCACTTCGACATCGGCGCATCGCGCGTCGAACGGCCCCGCGGCCACCGCCCGCTTGTGCAACACCGCTGCGGCGCGCTGCAAAAGCGGGTCCATTTCAGGTGCGCTGCCTTCACAGAAATACCGGAATTCAAGCGGTTTGTTGCATTTCCAGCGCAAGTGACCGCCAACTAAGCCAATTTCACGGTGCCAGCGGTTACTATTTGATGCTGAATCGCTGCGCCTGCCCGAGGCGTGGGCGTGCCAAGCATCCAGCCTATGCGCCAAGGGAAGTGCACCATGAAGTCACCCAAAACAACGAAATCCGTGTCCGTTCAGCGCGCTTTGCGCTGTGCCGGCTTAATCGGGGGCACCCTGGCCTTGGCCACGGCGGCCCAGGCCGGCATGGTCACCGACCAGCACGGCAACGTGGGCTATGACAGCGCCGCCGAATGCGATGCCGCAGTGCAAGCCGGCAACGCGCGCTACTACCGCCCCGTCACCACCCGCCCCGCCGCACGCCAGAAGGGCGAAACCAGCGTGCGCACCGTGCGCCTGAGCGAGCTGGCCAGCGCCACCGCCCAAGCCGCCGGCCTGCGCTACAGCGCGGCCGACTACACGCGCGGCGCCTGCGATCTGGGCATCCGCCACGTCAAGGGCCGCCCCGACATCACGCCCGAATTGGTCGGCAAATGGGTGCCGTTCAGCCCCGACATGCCGATCAACCTGTACAGCGACGCCGCCGGCCAGCCGGTGCGCGCCACCATGGCGCAGTGCGACAACGGTTTTTCCGGCAACCTGCCGCGCCCGGTGCCACCGGCGCCCGTGGTCGCCCAGCAGGTGCCCGCGCCGGTACAAGCGCTGCCCAACCAGTGCTTCGCCAACATCCTGTACCCGGCGCGCTTTGAAACGCGCAGCGAAAAGGTGCTGATCGCCCCCGCCACGCGGCGCGAGGAAGTGATTCCCGCCACCTACAAAACGGTGACCGAGCAGGTGCTGGTCCAGCCTGAAACGCGCCAGCAGGTGGCCGAGCTGGCCCAGCTGCGCACCGTCACCGACGAGGTCGTGGTGCGCCCCGCTGGCGTGCGCGACGAGCCGGTGGCCCCCACCTTCAAGACCACCACCGAACAGCTGCAGACCCGCGCCGCCACCACCCGCTTCGAGGTGCAGCCGCCGGTGTACAAGCACGCGTTCGAACGCGTGGTGGACGTGCCCGAGCACAGCATCCAGCGCGTGATTCCCGCCAAATACAAAGAGGTGGAAGAGCGCGTGCTGGTCAACGCCGCCACCACGCGGACCGAAACCGTGCCCACCCGCTACCGCAGCGAGGTCGAACGCATCCTGGTGCGCCCGGAAGTGCTGCAGTACGTGCCCGTGGTGCTGCCCACCAAGCAGGTGCCCGAACAGCGCCTGCGCAGCGCCGCCACCACCAAGGTCATCCCCGTGCCAGCCGCCCTGGAAACCGCCGTGGTGCCGGTGGAAGTGCGCCCGGCCAGCGTGCGCCGCGAAGCCATTCCCGCCGCCTACGACGTGGTGACCGAACAGATCAAGGTCAGCGAACCCTACCGCGAATGGCGCCGTGGCCGCGCCTGGGTCAACCAGGCGGTCGAAGTGGTGCCGGTGCGCGGCTTCCTGGTCGACCCCAGTGGCCAGTTCAAGGGCTACAACGTGGCCGGCCGCACGCTGGTGCCAGCGGCCAGCGGCGGTGTGTCGCGCGGTGTGGTGGACGGCGGCCTGACCCTGGCGGACAACAGCGACTTGGAAGACGATGTGTGGTGCCTGGTCGACGTGCCGGCGCAATACCAGACCGTCACGCGCCAGGTGCTGCGCGCACCGGCCACCGTCAGCGATGTGCCGGTGCCCGCCGAAATCCGCAACGTGACGCGCCAGGCCGTGGTGCGCGAAGCCACCGTGCGCACCGAGCACGTGCCGGCCGTCTACCAAAGCGTGTACCGCACCGAGATCGATTTCGATCGCGCCCGCGCCCTGGGCTTTCAGTTCGACCTGAATGGCGAACTGGTCGCCACCGCCAGCGGCCAGCGCGTGACGCGCGTGGCCCACGTCACGCAGGGCCCCGGCGTGCAGCTGGACCGCGCCCTGGCGCCCGACAGCTGGGTGCGTGAAGTGCGCATTCCGGCCGAATACCGCAACGTCACCCGCTACGTGCCCGAGCAAGGCGCCACCGTGCGCGTGGTCGAGGTGCCCGAGGCCTGGCGCACCATCAAGCGCCGCGTCGAAGTGGAACCCGCGCGGACCGAAGCCGTGCTCATCCCTGCCACCTACAAAAGCGTGCCGACGCAAGTGCTGGTGCGCCCCGAAGTCACGCGCGAGATCGACGTGCCCGCCGAAACCACCGCGGTCACCCGCTACGAAGTGGATCAGCCCGCCAGCCTGCGCCAGGTTGACGTGCCGGCCCTGGTGCAGCCCGTCACGCGCCAGGAAGTGGCCAAGGCCGCCAGCGTGCGCGAAGAGGTGCTGCCGGCGGTCTACCGCACCGAAACCCGCCAGG
>JAGOEM010000243.1 GCA_017997715.1 Ottowia sp. | reverse complement strand
TCGACCGGCCGGCTGAATTCCAGCCAGGCGTCTCGATCGTCCAGCAGCGTCAGGTCACCCGTATCGGGCTGAACCACCGCAGGCTCGGGCACCGCAGGTGCCGGAACCCGCATCAGCGGAGTGATGACACCAGTGCCCTGCATATGAACAAGGACTTTACACCCTTTAACCACGCCGCCCTTGACATGGGTCAAGCATCAGGCGCAGACATACGGAGTAACGTTGGTCGGGTACAAGTCACACGACTTGCCGACACCTCATCCAGGAGATCCCTATGTACAAACGTATTCTTGTGGCGACCGATGGCTCCAAGCTGTCGGCCAAGGCGGTTGACAGCGCCATCGAGCTGGCCGCCCTTTGCGGCGCCGAATTGATCGCGCTCAAGGTGGTGCCGCGCTACCCGCAAAGCTATTTCGAGGGCTCGGTGCCGCTTTCAGTCGATGAAATGGCGCGCGTTGAGCAGCAATGGGCCAACGATGGCCGCAGCGTGGTCGACGCCGTGAAGGTGGCGGGCGAGGCACGCGGCGTCAAGGTCAAGCCGATTTTGGCCAAGTCGGACGTGGTGTCCGAAGCCTTGATCGTGGCCGCCAAGAAGCACCAGGCCGACCTGATCGTGATGGCCTCTCATGGGCGCAAGGGCGTCAAACGCCTGCTGCTGGGCAGCGAGACGCAGCAGGTGTTGACGCATTCCGAGATTCCGGTGCTGGTGCTGCGCTGACCCTGCGCAGGCGAACGATTTACTACACTATTGATAGCTAGTGTCGCCCGTGGATAGGGCGCTAGAGGCTTAAAACATCCATTGTTTTGATCGATCCGAAATCGAACCGATGACGCCCGGCCCGGCCGCGGGCGCACCCAGCCCACCGGGTGCGGGCGGGCGGCAAAACGCCTGAACCCACGGGTGCCCGACCCAGCCAAGGCCGTTCAGCGGACGAAAAAACAGCCAGCCATGTCACCCATAGCTGGCTGTGTTGCCTTTGGCGGCCCGGGATACGCTGCCCCGCGGCGGCCGCAATTCGGGAATCTCAGCGCGGCACTGCGCTGCCCACAGGGTCTTCGGCACTGGCCGCCGGCGGATAGGCCTGACTTGACAAGGCGGCCGGGCGCACCGTGGTGGGCGCCGGTTCGTAGCCCACCAAACCTTCGCGCAGGCCCATTTCCAGCCGATCCACACGCGCATGCAGATCACGGTTGTGGCCTTCGACGGCCTGCACCAGGCGGCCGATATCGGCGTCTATCGGGCGTTCGCGCAGGCCCATTTCGGCCCGGTCCACCCGCGCCAGGGTTTCGCGCGTCTGGCTTGCGATGGAATCCGTCAGGCGGGTGACTTCCTTGTCCAGGTGGGCGCGCAAATCGGTGAAGCGCGATGCCTCGGCTTTGTCGGCCAACTCGCGCTGGGCGGCCAGTTCCTTGGCGTGGCGCCGGGTCTCGACCAGCACCGTGCCCTGGGTGTAGGCGACCAGCGCCACAAACACCACCGACAGCAGCGCCATCAGGCCCAGCAGCACCAGACCGAGCGGGGCGCGCATTTCGGTGAAGCCCAGATTCAGGTCGGTGGGCGTGTTCATCGCGTTCCAGTTCAGCCCGACAAAGGCCAGGATCGCGATGCCGATGATCAGCAGTAACAAGGACTTCAAGGACATGCGTGTTCCCTTCTCGAATGTGTCAACCATGCAAGGGCGTGCGCACCGCATTCGCCCTGTTTGCGCCAAGTGTATCCCCGCGCCCAGGCCCGGGGCTGTCGGCCAATGCCCTCAATCGGCGTTGGATGTGAACAGGTTTTTGTACTGTTCACGCAACAGGTTTTTCTGCACTTTGCCCATGGTGTTGCGGGGCAATTCGGTGGCGATGAAGCAGCGCTTGGGAATCTTGAAGTTGGCCAATTGGGCCTTCAGCGCGCCGATCAGCGCCTCGGCGGCCAGTTTGGCGCCGGGTTTGGCGATGACCACCGCCACGCCCACTTCGCCAAAATCCGGGTGCGGCACGCCGACCAGCGCGCTTTCGGCCACGCCGGGCATGTCGTTCAGGTAGCCTTCGACCTCGGCCGGGTACACGTTGTAACCGCCGCTGATGATCAAATCCTTGCTGCGCCCGACGATGGTGATGTAGCCGCGCTCGTCCTGTTTGCCCACGTCGCCGGTCTGGAAGAAGCCGTCGGCGGTGAATTCTTCCCGGGTCTTTTCGGGCATGCGCCAATAGCCGGCAAACACATTTGGCCCGGTCACCTGCACGCCGCCGATTTCGTTGACCCCCAGCGTTTGCCCCTCGTCGCCCTGAATCCGCACCGTGACGCCCGGCAGCGGAAAGCCCACCGTGCCGCCGCGCCGCTCCCTCTGCTTGCCGTAGCGCGCATCGGCCTGGTAGGGGTTGGATGTGAGCATCACCGTCTCGCTCATGCCGTAGCGCTCCAGAATGGCCTGGCCGGTGCGCGCCTTCCATTCGTTGAAGGTTTCCAGCAGCAGGGGTGCCGATCCGCTGATGAACAGGCGCATGTTGGCCGCCTGCGCCTTCGTCAGGCTGGCTTCCGCCAGCATGCGCACATACAGCGTGGGCACGCCCATGAACACCGTGGCGCGCGGCAGGTCGGCCACCACTTTCTTCGGGTCGAACTTGCTGTGCCACAGCATCTTGCTGCCATTGAGCAGCGCGCCGTGAATGGCCACGAACAAGCCGTGCACGTGAAAGATCGGCAGCGCGTGGATCAGCACGTCGCCCCCCTGCGCAGGCGTGCGCCAGCCCCAGTAGTCCTTCAGCATGACCGCGTTCGACAGCAGGTTGCCGTGCGACAGCATGGCGCCCTTGCTGCGCCCGGTGGTGCCGCTGGTGTACAGGATGGCCGCCAGTTCATCGGCGCTGCGCGGCGCGGGCGTTTGCTGGTCGCTGCAGTGCGCGGCGCGCTCCAGCAGGCTGCCGGTGCGGTTGTCGTCCAGGGTGAAAACGTGGCGCGTGCCGGCCTTGAAGGCGATCTTGCTGACCCAGTTGAAGTGCTTGCCGCTGCAGACCACCACCGCGGGTTCGGCATTGCCGATGAAATATTCGATCTCGGCGCTTTGGTACGCCGTGTTCAGCGGCAGAAACACAAAGCCGGCGCGCAGCGTGGCGAGGTACAGCACCATCGCTTCGACCGATTTTTCCACCTGCACCGCCACGCGCGGCGGCACGCCATCGGCGCTGGGCGGAATGTCCAGCGACTGCAGCAGGTTGGCGACCATGGCGGTGGCGCGGTCCAGGTCGCGCCACGAATAGCTCAGGCCGTCCTCAGTTTCGACCGCCACGACGTCCAGGTCAGCGGGAAAGGCATCGCGCAGGGCGACAAACAGGTTCTGGTTGCGCATGTGGGCAAGACTTTCTTGGCGGGGTTCTCTAGATGGATTTGGGCGCTTTAGAAGCGGGGGCTGCGCTTGGCGATGAAGGCCTCGATGCCTTCGCGGTGCTCGGCGCTGTCGGCGTAGTCGTAGGCGCCGTTTACTATATTTGTTATAGCTGCTTGCGCCCGTTTATCGGGCGCTGCAGGCCATTTCAATGCCCGAAGCGTTTGTTTGTTCAGGCGCGCGGCCTGCGGGCTCAGTGTGGTGATGCGCTCGGCCCGGCTGCGCACATGCGCGGCCAGTTCATCGGCCAGCACCACCGTGTGCACAAAGCCGCGCTGGTGCATCTCGTCGGCGCCCAGCACGGCGGCTTCCAGCAGCATCTGGCGCGCCGTGGCCTCGCCCAGCGCACCGGCCACCAGCGCCGCTTCGCGCGGCGCCATGGGAAAACCCAGCTTGGCGATGGGTGCGCCAAAGCGCGCCGACCCGGCCGCCACGCGAATGTCGCAGGCGCTGGCAATTTCCACGCCCGCGCCCATGCAGTTACCGGCGATGGCGGCGACGATCGGCACGTCGCAATCCAGCACCGCCTGCAGGCCGCCCCAGACTTCGTCTTCGTGAAAGGCGCGCAGGCGCTCGCGGTCAAAGCGGAAATCGGGGTATTCGGCAATGTCGCCACCGGCGCAGAAATGCCCGTCCGCCCCCTGCACCAGCACGCAGCGCCAACGCGTGTCGGCCTGAATGGCGCGAAACACCTCGGCCAGCTGGCGCCACATGGCGCGCGACATGGCGTTGTATTTGCCGGGGTGGCTCAGTTCGATGACGGCAACGGCGCCGTCGGGCCTGAAAAGCACTTCACCCGGCATGCGCACGCTTTCTCATGCAACGATGGATGCTCATCACTCCAGCCTGGCGCCCGACAGCTTGACCACCTCGGCCCACTGGCCGATCTCGGTATGGATCAGCTTGGCGAACTGCTGACCGGACACGCCGGGGAAGTCGGCGCCCTGCCCGCTCCAGACGGCCTTGGCATCCGGCTCCTGGCAGCCTTTGCAAATGCTTCCGAGGGGGCGGTTCTCCGCGCCGGCGGGCGGGCCCTTGGCGGCCCAGTTGCGGTACCAGGTGTCAAGGTGTAACTTGGCAAGGC
>JAGOEM010000072.1 GCA_017997715.1 Ottowia sp. | reverse complement strand
GCGCACAGGGGCACAGAGCGTTCATTTCATCCTACCCGATGGCACGCGCGTCGGCGCAGGCAGCGTCGATATACTGAATCTGCAGCCCGCGCTGGTGCCCGGCAACGCGCATCGCGCGGGGCCAGATCCGGCGTTGGATGGGCGCACCGGCGCTGGTCGCCCTACCCCCTCAAAAAAATACCCTATCCGCATGTCCCGCTGCCTGCAGGCCAACGACTTTCTGGACGACGCACCCAAGGTGGCGCGCGCGCTGATCGGTGCCACGCTGCTGGTGGATGGCGTGGGCGGCACCATCGTTGAAACCGAAGCCTACGACGTGAGCGAGGCCGCCTCGCACACGCACCGCGGCCCTACGCCGCGCAACGCGGTCATGTTTGGTCCGCCCGGCCACGCCTACGTGTACCTCAGCTATGGCATGCACTGGTGCCTGAACTTCGTCTGCCGTGAAACGGGCCACGGCGCGGGCGTGCTGATCCGCGCACTGGCGCCCACGCACGGCATCGATCGCATGCGCGAACGGCGCGGCATGCCCGATGCGCCAAGCGACCGCTTGCTGTGCGCCGGCCCGGGCCGCTTGGGCCAGGCGCTGGGCATCACGCCCGCGCATGGCGGACTGGCGCTGGACCGGCCGCCTTTTCAGGTGTTGGCTGCGCCAGATGGGGCGCCCATCGAAGTCGTCAGCGGGCCGCGCATCGGCATCAGCAAAGCGGTTGAACTGCCCTGGCGCTTTGGCCTGAAGGGCTCGCGCTACGTCAGCCGCCGGTTCTGACGGCCGTCATGGCGCGGGCACGGGCTTGGCTGCGCGCGATCTTTCGCCCTTTGCTGCGCTGCTTTTACCCAGGAAAATCGGCTGCATCGTCCTACAGCATTGCGCAGGCAGATATGCTTTTAATAGCGTATTCAGGCAGTGATCATCGGCGCACCGTGCGCCTATGACCACGTCACACCACGGCCATGCTGGCCCGTGCACAATGCCTGCGACGGGCCGCGCGCCCCCACTACTTACATACACAGGAGTCAAGTCACCATGAACACATCCCCCGTATCCCCCGAAGGCGTAGACACCGACCACGTGCCCGGCCTGGACGGCCTGGTCCCTGGCCAGCAGGCACGCGCGCGCGTGCGCGGCCGGCTGGAGTTTCGCGCGGGTGACGGCCCGATGATCACCATCGAGCCCGATGCCCAGCTGGAGCTGGAACGCGCGCCCCAAAGCATGGTGATGAGCTGGCAGGAAGAAGGCCAGCCGATGAACGCGGCCATCCCCCTGGTGCAGTTCAACGAATACATTGAAGCCGGCCTGATTGCCATCGACCGGTAAGCCATTCACTCAAATTGTGCGGAGCCATCTTGCTCGGTTATTTCGAAAAGCGCCTACCCCCCTATCCCGATCCTGAACCCCGGTTACCGCCCAAGGGCTTCATGGCCTTTGTGTGGGCTGCCACGCCTGGCGTGCGCGGCTACGTGGCTGCGCTGGCCGGCTTGTCGGCCGCCATTGCGGTGTACGACGCCCTGCTGTTCGCCATGCTGGGGCGCGTGGTCGACTGGCTTGGCCAGGTTCGGCCCGACACGCTGTGGGCCGAGCGCGGCACGGTGCTGACGGTGCTGGCGGTGGTGCTGCTGGCGTCGGTCGGCCTGGTGGCGCTGCAAACGGTGGTCAAGCACCAGACGCTGGCGATCAACTTCCCGCTGCGCCTGCGCTGGAACTTCCACCGCCTGATGCTGGGCCAGAGCATGGCCTTTTATGCGGACGAATTTGCCGGGCGCATCACCACCAAGATCATGCAGACCGCACTGGCGGTGCGCGACATGATCTTCACCACCACCGACGTCGTGGTGGGCATGGGCGTGTACATGGTGACGATCCTGGTGCTGGCGGCGGGCTTTGATGCCTGGCTGGTGCTGCCCTTCGTCGGCTGGGCGCTGGCCTACCTGCTGGCCTGCTGGTACTTTGTGCCGCGCCTGTCCAAGGTCAGCCGCGCGCAGGCCGACGCGCGCAGCGTGATGACCGGCCGCATCACCGATGCGTACACCAACATCGCCACCGTCAAGCTGTTTTCACACACGCAGCGCGAGGCCGCCTTTGCCCGCGCCGCGATGGAAGAGTTCAAGAACACCGGCTACGCGCAGATGCGGCTGGTCAGCCTGTTCGAGGTGGTCAACCACGCGCTGATCGTGCTGCTGATTCTGGGCTCGTGCGGCAGCGCGCTGTGGCTGTGGTCCATCGGCCAGGTGGGCACCGGCGCGGTGGCCGCCGTCACCGCCATGGCGCTGCGCCTGTCGGGCATGAGCCACTGGGTGATGTTCGAGATGACCAGTCTGTTCGAAAGCGTGGGCACCATCCAGGATGGCATCAACACCTTGTCGCGCCCGCGCGCGGTGGTCGACGCCAAGGGCGCGCGCCCGCTGGTGGTCACCCAGGGCGAAGTGCGCTTTGACGATGTCAGCTTCAGCTACCGCGATGGCGCGGCCCCGGTGATCGACCATCTGAACCTGACCATTCGCCCCGGCGAAAAGATCGGGCTGATCGGCCGTTCGGGCGCCGGCAAGTCAACGCTGGTGAACCTGCTGCTGCGCTTTCACGATGTTCAGTCGGGGCGCGTGCTGATCGATGGCCAGAACATCGCGGACGTCACGCAAGACAGCCTGCGCCTGGCGATTGGCATGGTGACGCAAGACACCTCGCTGCTGCACCGCGCCATGCGCGAGAACATCCTGTACGGCCGCCCGGACGCGACCGAGGCCGAGATGCTGGCCGCCGCCGAGCGCGCCCAGGCGTCGGACTTCATCCATGACCTGACCGATTTGCAAGGCCGAAGCGGCTACGACGCCCAAGTGGGCGAACGCGGCGTGAAGCTGTCTGGCGGCCAGCGCCAGCGCGTGGCCATTGCCCGCGTGATGCTGAAGGACGCGCCGATCCTGCTGCTGGACGAAGCCACCAGCGCGCTCGACAGCGAGGTGGAAGCGGCCATTCAGGAAAGCCTGGAAGAGCTGATGAAGGGCAAGACGGTGATTGCCATCGCGCACCGCTTGTCCACCATCGCTGCGCTGGACCGCCTTGTGGTGCTGGACGCCGGCCGCGTGGTGGAAGAAGGCACGCACGTCGAACTGCTGGCCCAAGGCGGCCTTTACGCGCGTCTGTGGGCGCGGCAAAGCGGTGGCTTTCTGGGCGAGCAGGTGGAGGAAACCACCCTGGCGCCAGCAAGCGCATGAATCACGCTCTGTTTTAGATCAAATCAGGCTGCAGCGCCCACTGTACGGGCGCAGGCAGCTATCTATTTAGAAGCATTTTCTGGTCGCCCAGGCGCGCGCCAGATGGGCCTAAATCGAACGTCCGGGTCTTGTGGATGCTCTGCACGAATCACCTTCGAGCAAGCGTAGGGACGCGCCCCGTCAGGACAAGACGCCACAGATCCCGTCGGAGATCCGCTGCGCTGTCGGCAGGGAATCGGTCAAACCCAGGTGACCGTGCCCGATCGCGAGCCACAAGCCAGGCTGGCCCATGGCCTCGCCGATGATGGGCACGGAGTTGGGCATGCAGGGGCGGTGGCCCATCCAGGTCTGCGACGTTCGTCCGGCCAACTGCGGAAAACTTTCTATGGCAATGCGCTGCAGCACGGCGGAGCGGCGCGCGTCGGGCGGGCGGCTCAGGCCACCAATTTCCACCGTACCGCCGAACCGCAGGCCTTGCTCCATCGGCGTCGCGAAGACCTTCTTGTCGGCCAGCACGACGGTGCGCGAGACGACGCTCTCGCCGCCCTCGAACTGCACGTGGTAGCCGCGCTGGCTCTCCAGCGGCACCTTGATGCCGAGGGGGTCCAGGAGCGCGCGCGACCACGCGCCCGCAGCAACGACGACCTGCCCGAAACGGCAGGGACTTGCGCCTTGCAGGCGCCAACCGTCGCCTTCGCGGGTCAACGCCGACACGCTGGCCCGTTCGATTTTTCCGCCGGCACCGACGAATGCCGTGGCCATCGCTTCCACGTAGCGCCGCGGATTCAGGATGGTTGCGTGGTCGTCCAGGAACATGCCGGTCTGATAGCGGGCCGGTGCATTCGGCTCGAGCTTCTCGATACCCGCGCGGTCGAGATGCCGCGCAGCGTAGCCGTACTGGGCGCGCAGCCGCCAGCCAGCGGCGTCCTTGGCCAGGGCTCGCTCGTCTGGATAAAGGTGCAGATGCCCGCGCTCCATGAACAGCTCGGGCACGCCGATCTCGCGCGTGAGCTCTCGGTGCATCGCGACAGCCCCCCGGTGGATCGCGTCCAGCCGGGCGGCGGCTTCGGCCACCTTGCCGGGGCGTGCGGAAGCGACGAACTGGGCCAGCCAAGGCACCGCCTGCGGAAAATATCCCAGAGGCAGATAAAGAGGGCTTTCGTCGTCGAACAGCATGCTGGGGACCGAGGCCAGCACGCCCGACATCGCCAGCGGAGCGACGGACCCCGGGCTGATCGCCCCGGAATTGCCGGCGCTGCAGCCACTGCCGGGACTGTCGCGATCGATCAGCACCACTTGCTTGCCGCGCCGCTGCAGCCACAGCGCGGTGGCCGCCCCAACCACGCCCGCGCCGATCACGGCCACGGTATGCGCTTCGTTGAACTGGTTCATCCTATTGCCCTTGTAGAACCCTTCGGAATCGCTCTCCGGCAGACCCAGCGATAGCCAGGGCCGGGCGTTGAGTTGAGAGGCGGAGAGGCGATGGATTGTAATTCGATTATCAACAATCGCAATTCGATACCCATATAGCCCAAAGGAACTTGCGACAATGCCCCAAAAGCCTTCTGCCCTCTGGTCTGCATCGCCGCCTGCGACCATGGCCTGCCCTCCTTCTCGCAGGCGCGTCGATCCCACTTCCTGAACCGAGCCCGCATACGTATGGCAAGACGCAAGACGCAAGAGCTGACCGGCAGCAAGCCCGTGATCAAGCCCCCGAAGGACGCCAAGCGCGAAGCCCCGGCGCCATCGCTGCGCGAAGAAGAAAGCGGGCTTTTCGTCGCGTCGGTGGCAAAGGCCTTCGATGTGCTGCGCATCATCAGCACGTCGCCCGAGCCGCTGGGCTTGACCGACACCGCCAAGCTCACCAACATGGGGCGCAGCGCGGTTCAGCGCTTCCTTCACACCTTGACGACCTTGGGCTACCTGCACCAGGACCCCGGCACGCGGTGCTATTCGGTAACACCCCAGGTGCTTGGGCTCGCGCAGGGATTCCTCGGCGCCAACGGCTTGCAGCGCAAGGCATCGGCGCTGCTTCGGGCCGCTAACCTCGAGTGCGAGGAGACCCTGAACTTCAGCGTGCTGGACAAGTCGAGCGTGCTGTACCTGGTGCGCTATCCCGGCAAGCATCCCGTCAGCGTCGAACTGTCGGTGGGCTCGCGCCTGCCGGTGCACAGTTCGGCCGCCGGCCGCGTCATGCTGGCGTTCATGGACGAGCGCGAGGCCGGGCTGCTGCTGGCCAAATCGGAGCGCACGGCCTTCACGCCGAGCACCGAGACGCACATCGAGAACTTCCTGGCGTCGTTTCCCGCGACGCGCCGCCTCGGCTATTACGCGAGCAATCAGGAAGGGTTTGTCGGCGATATCTCGATCGCCGCGCCGGTGTTCGGCCATGGGGGTGGTCTCGTGGGTGCGGTCAACATCGCAGTCTCCACATCTTGCTGGGCGATGGAGGACGCAGAGGCGCAGTTGGCCCCGTACGTCGTGCGCGTCGCAAGGCAGTTGTCCGCCTCGCTTGGCTACACGGCGCCGGAGTCTGGTGGCATCAACTGAGTGGCTTGTCGCTGCGCGCCTTCATGTTCTGCTGCAACTCCTTGCTCATCGGAATGCCCAGCGCCTTGAATTGCGGATCGTCCTTGCGAATCATGCAGCCGTAGGGCTCCGGGTCTTGGCCAGGCGTCAGAGTAGAGGGTGATCCGCTGATCTGGACGATGGGAGCATCAGAGGCTGCCCGCTAGCGCTGCGGCGGTCGGTCCCACAGCGACACCAGCACCATCGCGGCAAAGCCGGCGGGCACGCCGAACACGCCCGCCGACATGGGGTGGATGGTCCACCACAAGCCCCCAGGCGCGGCGCCCCACCATGCGCGCAAAGACGGGCTGGCCTGCACCATGTAGCCCACCGTCAGCCCCACGCCCACCAGCATGCCGGCCACCACGCCGCGCCCGGTGGCGCGTGGCCAGAACAGGCCGATGACCAGCGCCGGGAAGAAGGTGGCCGCCGCCAGTGAGAACGAGGCGGTCACCAAATAAATGATGTCCGCCGGCTTGAAGGCCGCCACCAGCGCCGCCAACATGGCCACCGCCAGTAGCGCGAATTTGGACAGGATCACGCGGTTGTCGGACAGCCGCAGCGTTTGCTTGCCGTCGTTCGGCGCGGTGTCGTGCACCAGCGCGTTGCTGATGGTCAGCAGCAGGCCATCGGCCGTCGACAGCGCCGCCGCCAGGCCGCCCGCCGCCACCAGGCCCGACACCACGTAGGGCAAGCCACCCAGTTCGGGCGTGGCCAGCATGATCATGTCGGCACCCAGCCGGATCTCGCCAAACTGCAGGATGCGGTCGCCATTGATGTCCTGCACCGATATCAGGCCCGGATCGACGCGCGCCCACTGGGCAATCCAGTTGGGCAGGTCGTCAAAGCTGCTGCCCACCAGGCCCTGCATGATTTCGTACTTGACCAGCACCGCCAGCGCGGGCGAGCTGACATACAGCAGCGCAATGAACACCAGCGACCACGCCACCGAACGGCGCGTGTCGGCCACGCTGGGCGTGGTGTAAAAGCGCGTCAGCAAATGCGGCAGGCTGGCCGTGCCGACCATCAGGCAGAACATCAATGCCATGAAGTTCAGGCGCGATGCGTGGAAGGTGGCGCGCTCTTGCTCGCTGCCATCCGGGTCGCCGGCAAAGGCCTGACCGTGGCGCGGCAGACCGCCCAGCGGTTTACCGCGCTCTTCGGCTTCGTTCATCTCGCGCGTCCACAGTTCGCGTGCGCCGGCCACGTCGCGCGGCAGCGCCGCCAGCTCGCGCCGAGAGGCCATCACCAGCGAAATATCCACGCCCTGCGCTCGCAGCATGCGGATGCGCTCTTCCAGTTGGTCGCGTTCGCGCGCCAGTGCGGCAGCGGGGTCCTGCAGGCGTTCGGCGTATTCGCGGGCGCGGCGCTGGAAAGCGGCTTGTACCTCTTGTTCGGCCGGCGAGTTGATCAGCGCCTGCTCCATCCGCTCGATCTTGGGCAACTGCTGTCCGTAGGCCATGGGCGCCAGCGGCGTGCCCATCTGCTTGAACGCCAGCCACGACACGGGTATCAAGAACGCGAGCAGCAGCACCACGTACTGCACCACCTGCGTCCAGGTGATGGCGCGCATGCCACCCAGAAAAGAGCACAGCAGCACGCCGCCCAGGCCCAGCAGAATGCCGATCTCGAACTGCACGCCGGTCAGGCGCGACGCGATCAGGCCCACGCCGTAAATCTGCGCCACCACGTACAGAAACGAACAGGCCACGGCGCCCATGGCCGCCAGCCAGCGCGGCCAGCGCCCGCCAAAACGCACGGCAAAAAAGTCTGGCACGGTGTACAGGTTCATCGCGCGAAGGCGCGGCGCCATCAGCAGCCCAACCAGGCAAAAGCCCCCCGTCCAGCCCAGCACATAGGCCAGCCCGCCCGGCTGCGCGGTGGTGCCGGAAAACCCTTGCAGATACAGCGCGCCGGCCAGGCTGATGAACGACGCCGCGCTCATCCAGTCGGCGGCGGTGGCCATGCCGTTGTACATGGCGGGTATGCGGCGCCCGGCAACGTAGAACTCGTCCGGATCGCCGGTGCGCGCATAAATGCCGATGCAGGCGTACACCATGACCGACAGAAACAGAAAAATCGGGCCGATCCACCCGCGCGACAGGCCGGCGTGCTCGGCCCACGCCATCAACAGCAAAAAGGCGATGAAGCCCACCACGAACAGCAGCAGGTTGCGGTGGATGCGCCACATCGCGCTGCGCGGGCTAGCCATCGGCGGGCGCCTCGTCGTCGGGCAAGGCCGGCGGCCCGGTCTGCGCTTCAGCGGCGGCGTCCAGGCGGTTCATGAACCAGGCGTAGGCCATCACCACCGCGATGAACACGAGCACGCCGCCCTGCGCGGCCAGCCAGAAGTTCAAAGGCCAGCCGGCCACCACCTGGTTCAGGTCGCGGGCGAAAAAAGCCACGCCGAACGATGCCAAAAACCATACAAATAGCAGCGCAGCGCGCACTACAGTGGCGCCGGCAGCTATTATTTTGGTAGTGAACGCCATCGATCGCCGTGCCGTTCGCTGCGCCTGGGACTCAGCTGGCCAGCAAGGTCCAGGTGTCGATCACGCTGTCGGGGTTCAGCGAGATGCTGGCAATGCCTTCATCGGCCAGCCAGCGCGCAAAGTCCGGGTGGTCGCTGGGGCCTTGTCCGCAGATGCCCACGTACTTGCCCTGCGCCTTGCAGGCGCCGATGGCGCGCCGCAGCAGTGCCTGCACGGCGGGGTCGCGCTCGTCGAAGTCGGCGGCCAGCAGTTCCAGGCCCGAATCGCGGTCCAGCCCCAGGGTGAGCTGGGTCAGATCGTTCGAGCCGATCGAGAAGCCGTCGAAGTACTTCAGGAAGTCTTCGGCCAGCACCGCATTGCTGGGCACCTCGCACATCATGATGACCTGCAGGCCATTGCCACCGCGCGGCAGGCCGTGTTCGGCCAGCAGCTGCGTGACGCGGTCGGCCTGGCCCAGGGTACGCACGAACGGCACCATGACCTGCACGTTGGTCAGGCCCATGTCGTCGCGCACGCGCCGGATGGCCTCGCATTCCATCGCGAAAGCGTCGCGAAACTCTTCGCTGATGTAGCGCGTGGCACCGCGAAAGCCCAGCATCGGGTTTTCTTCATCGGGCTCGTAGCGGCTGCCGCCGATCAGTTTGCGGTATTCGTTGCTCTTGAAGTCCGACAGGCGAACGATCACCGGCTTGGGCCAGAAGGCCGCGGCGATGGTGGCCACGCCTTCGGCCACCTTGTCGACGTAGAAGGCGCGCGGGCTGGCATGGCCACGGGCCACGCTTTCCACCGCTTTCTTCAGATCGGCATCGACCTGCGGGTAGTCCAGGATGGCCTTGGGGTGCACGCCGATGTTGTTGTTGATGATGAATTCCAGCCGCGCCAGGCCCACGCCGTCGTTGGGCAACTGAGCGAAGTCGAAGGCCAGCTGCGGGTTGCCCACGTTCATCATGATCTTGGTGGCGATGGGCGGCATTTCGCCGCGCCGCACTTCGGTCACCTCGGTTTCCAGCAGGCCGTCGTAGATGCGGCCGGTGTCGCCCTCGGCGCAGCTCACGGTGACCAAGGTGCCGTCTTTCAGGCGCTCGGTGGCATCGCCGCTGCCCACCACGGCGGGTATGCCCAGTTCGCGCGCGATGATGGCGGCATGGCAGGTGCGCCCGCCCCGGTTGGTGACGATGGCGCTGGCGCGCTTCATCACCGGTTCCCAGTTCGGGTCGGTCATGTCGGTGACCAGCACGTCGCCGGGCTGCACGGTGTCCATCTCGCTGATGTGGTGCACCAGGCGCACGGGGCCGGTGCCGATCTTCTGGCCAATGGCGCGGCCCTCGGCCAGCACCGGGCCGGTGGTTTTCAGCTTGTAGCGGTGTTCCACCTTGCCTTGCTGCTGGCTCTTCACCGTCTCAGGCCGCGCCTGCAGGATGTACAGCAGGCCGTCTTGCCCGTCTTTACCCCATTCGATGTCCATCGGGCGGCCGTAGTGCTGCTCGATCACCAGCGCGTAATGCGCCAATTGCTCGACATCGGCATCCGACAGCGAATAGCGGTTGCGCAGCTCGGTCGGCACGTCCACCGTTTGCACCAATTTGCCGTTGGCGGCTTTTTCTTCAGCCGTGGCAAACACCATCTGAATCAGCTTGCTGCCCAGGTTGCGGCGGATCAGCGCACGGTTGCCGGCGCGCAGCATGGGTTTGTGCACGTAGAACTCGTCGGGGTTCACCGCGCCCTGCACCACGGTTTCGCCCAGGCCGTAGCTGCTGGTGATGAAGACCACCTGGTCAAAACCGCTTTCGGTGTCGATGGTGAACATGACGCCCGCGGCGCCCAGGTCAGATCGCACCATGCGCTGCACGCCCGCCGACAGCGCCACGCCGTCGTGCGCAAAGCCCTTGTGCACGCGATAGCTGATGGCGCGGTCGTTGTACAGGCTGGCAAACACTTCCTTCATCTTGTGCAGCACGTCCTGAATGCCCACCACGTTGAGGAAAGTTTCCTGCTGGCCCGCAAACGACGCGTCGGGCAAATCTTCTGCCGTGGCCGATGAGCGCACGGCAAAGCTGGCCTCGGGGCTGCCGGCAGACAGCGTGGCGAAGGCGGCGGCAATGGCCTGCTCAAGATCGGCGGGAAAAGGCTGCGCTTCGACCCAGGCGCGGATTTCGGCGCCGGCTTCGGCCAGCGCGCGCACATCCTCGGTGTTCAGGGCCTTCAGGCGGGCGCTGATGCGGTCGGACAGGCCATCGTGCGCCAGGAACTGCCGAAACGCGTGGGCCGTGGTGGCAAACCCCGTGGGCACGCGCACGCCCTCGGGCAGTTGCGAAATCATCTCGCCAAGGCTGGCGTTTTTACCGCCAACGGCCTCGACATCGGTCATCCTCAGTTTTTCAAAGGGCACGACCAGATCGGTCGGCGCAAACAGTGCGGACATGGGGAAAGCTCCAGAGTTTAAAAATCGGTGCGACGTGCGGGGCCTGAACGGGGGCTGCAGGCCCATGGCGCGCGGTCTTTCTTTGTGTTGTGCGTCGACGGCGCGGCGCGGGTTCGCATAATGCGCAGATTGTATTGACCACACGCCCCTCATGTCCGACCGCACTGTGTTCTTCGTTTCCGACGGCACCGGCATCACTGCCGAGACTTTTGGCAATGCCATCCTGGCCCAGTTCGACTTCAAGCCGCGCCGCGTGCGCCTGCCTTTTGTCGACACCCCCGACAAAGCCCACCAGGCGGCGCGCCAGATCAACCACGTGGCCGAGCTGGAAGGCAAGAAGCCGCTGGTCTTCACCACGCTGGTGGACCCGCAGGCGCTGGACGTCCTGCGCAGCAGCAAAGGCATGCTGCTGGACATGTTCGGCACCTTTGTGCAGCCCATGGAGCTGGAGCTGGGCATCAAAAGCCACCACCGCGTAGGGCGTTTTTCAGACGCCAGCAAGAGCCGCGAATACCACGACCGCATCGAAGCCATCAACTTCAGCCTGGCCCATGACGATGGCCAGAGCAACCGCGACCTGGCGGGGGCCGACGTGATTCTGGTCGGGGTCAGCCGCAGCGGCAAGACGCCCACCAGCCTTTACCTGGCCATGCAGCACGGGCTGAAAGCGGCCAATTACCCGCTGATCCCCGAGGATTTCGACCGCCGGCAGCTGCCGCCGGCCCTCGTCCCGTACAAGAAAAAACTGTTCGGCCTGACCATCGCGCCCGAGCGGCTGTCGGAAATCCGATCAGAGCGGCGCCCCGACTCGCGTTATGCCGAGCTGCAAAACTGCCGCAACGAGGTCGCCGAAGCCGAAGCGATGATGCGCCGCGGGGGAATTCGTTGGCTGTCGACGACCACCAAGTCGATCGAGGAAATCGCCACCACCATCCTGCAAGAGGTGCGGCCGGAACGGCTGAGCTACTGAACGCGGTCGCGGCAGGGGCCGTACCGCCGCCCTAAAAGCAGCTATATAACTCCTATTTTAATAGCTGCTTTCGCATGACTGTAGGGCGCTAAAGGCCGATTTGACCCAAAAAAATCAGCCCACGTCAGCCCCCGCCAGCCCTCAAACGCCCAGCGCTGCGATGCCCGCTCGCGCCACCTGCGCATCCTCGGTTGACTTCACGCCGCTGACGCCCACCGCGCCCAGGCAGTGCCCGTCTTTCAGGATCGGCAAGCCGCCTTCCAGCAAGCCGTCGATATCGGGCGCGGACAGAAAGGCGAAGCGGCCTTGGTTGATCATGTCCTCGTAGCCCTTGGTGTCACGCCGGCCCATCGCCGCCGATCGCGCCTTGGCCGGGCCAATGTGGGCGCTGACCGGGGCCGCGCCATCCAGGCGCTGCAGATGCAGCAGGTGCCCGCCATCGTCCACGATGGCAATGGTCACCGCCCAGCCGTGTTGCAGGGCTTCGGCCTCGGCAGCGGCGGCGATCCGCTTGACGTCGGCGGCTTCCAGGAAAGGTTTGTTCTTCATGATGGCGATATCTCCTTCGGGTCAACAATGGCCTGAGTATCGCCTGTGGCACCGTGACGTCGTCCGTGCAGGGCCACCGGCCCGCCAGCCCCCTCGTCCCATCGCGCGCTGAATCACATGCTTTTGATTTTTAAGGGAATTTTCTTCCGGATGCCGACTCTACGTACAATGAATCCAAGGGGTTGCCACTGGGGCAACTACAGGACTTATTCCACTGGAGAAATCAACCTATGAACGATCGGCAGCAAACCTTGGCCTACGCCGACATCGCTCACGGCGGGGCCGTTTCGCAAGCGCAGCGCAACAAAGTGTTGCGCAACACCTATTGGCTGCTGGCGCTTAGCCTGTTGCCCACCGTCCTGGGTGCCTGGGTCGGTGTCACCACCGGCATCACACGCAGCCTGAGCGGCGGCGTGGGGCTGATTGTGTTCCTGGGCGGCGCCTTTGGCTTCATGTACGCGATCGAGAAAACCAAGAATTCGGCCGCGGGCGTGCCCGTGCTGCTGGCCTTCACCTTCTTCATGGGCCTGATGCTCTCGCGCATGATCGCCATGGTGCTGGGCCTGCAAAACGGTTCGCAACTGGTCATGACCGCCATGGGCGGCACAGCCGGCGTGTTCTTCGTCATGGCCAGCCTGGCCAGCGTGATCAAGCGCGACATCTCGGGCATGGGCAAATGGCTGTTCGTCGGTGCGCTGGTGGTTTTCGTGGGCGCCATCGTCAACATGTTCGTTGGCTCGACGGTCGGCATGATGGTCATCAGCACGCTGTGCGTGGGTGTGTTCAGCCTGTACATGCTGTACGACCTGAAGCGCATCATCGACGGCGGCGAAACCAACTACATCAGCGCCACGCTGGCCCTGTACTTGGACCTGTTCAACGTGTTCCAGGGCCTGCTGGCCCTGCTGGGCTTGTCGAACAGCAGCGACTGATCGGCACCAACCCGTGATCCGCGGCGGCTGCGTCAGAACAGTAGCCCGGTCAGGAAAGGCCCGCGCGGGCCTTTCCTCATGTTTGCACACAAATTTTGAAGGCCGCCAAAAACCGGGCTGAAGTGCCTCTATAATGCGTAGTTCCAGACGGTGGCTGTAGCTCAGTTGGTAGAGTCCCAGATTGTGATTCTGGTTGTCGTGGGTTCGAGCCCCATCAGCCACCCCAAACACCGAAAAGGCCCTTGATTTATCAAGGGCCTTTTTCGTTTGAGGGGCATTGCTACACAAGCCTGCTACACACGAGAGGTGCCATGCAGGGTCTTTTTCGTCGCGGCGGCGTCTGGCACCCCCGCCTGGGTTGTTCCTTCAAAGCGGCGAATAGCGGTTGGCAAACGAAATGCCAGATCGCAATCTCGCCTGTGAAACGCCCCCTGCCGAGCTTGGCCAACCTGCGTGACCTATAGAGACAGCGCCACTTACCGCTGACCGCCGTCATCTGCAGGAACATGACGCGCAAGCCCGTCGACAGCGTGGCGCTGCCAACAGAAGGGCACGGGTGCACTGGGCCACCAGGTCGGCCATGCATCCGGCCAAAGCGCACGCGCGAATGATCGTCCGTGGCCGCATGCAACGCGCCTGCCGTTCGGCGCGCGGCGTGTTCTGGGTGCGATCGTCAGCGACGACGGAGTAAGCCTTTTGGACTATCCACTCAATGCAGCTGCATCGGTCGTCTACGGCTTGAATGCCGCGCGCTCAATCACCAAGGCATGCGCTGAGGAACCTGCCGCTGGTGGGCTATGCACTATGATCGGAACCATAAGCTGCGGCGCGCCAGGCCGGTTGACAGGCCCGACAACCGCCGATGGCGCGACACACGAACCAGCCTGGCAGCGAAAATTTTTTCGGTTTGTGTGAGTACTTTACTATCTACAGTGACCACGACCTCGGCGCTGCGATAGAGGCGGCGAACACACTCAACTCCAATAAACAGTATGGAAATTTCAAGTTAGCCATGGATATGCCCGCAACGATTGATTTGAACGCCCTGCCGTCGCCCCGCCTTCGCTCATCCCGCTTTTTTTCATACCTTGGCGCCCTTTTCCTTCTGTGCCTGGGCGCAGCACACATCGACGTACAGGCGCAGCAGCTGCCTGTGGCCAGTTGCGCTTCGCCGGGCTGGATCTTCAGTACTGGCGTCAACGCCAACACTGGCGCTCAACTCGCCCAGAATGCAGCGGAACCTCGCTGGCAATACGCAAGTCACGCCATCGAAAACACCGACACCTACATCGCGCCCACCACTTGGCAAACACCGGTGGTCAAGCGCTTGACCACCTTCCACCCTTG
>JAGOEM010000242.1 GCA_017997715.1 Ottowia sp. | reverse complement strand
GCGTGGCACCGGTGTGGAAGGACAGCGCATACAGCTCTTCCTTGCGCTCGCCCAAATACTTGGCCAGGGCTTTCAGCATGCCGGCGCGCTGCTGGAAGTCGGTCTTCATCAGCGCCGGCAGGCCGACGGTGCGGGCGTGGTGCAGCGCCTCGGCAAAGTCGATCTGTTCTGCGTGCGTGTGGGCGACGACGCTGCCGTCAATGGCGCTGCGCAACGCCTGCGCGGGCTGCTCGCCAATCCAGCGGCCGGCGATGTAGCTTTGAAGTGCGGTCACGTTTTTGCCTTGGTGTCAGAGGTTCTAGAAACTGAATGCCGGCGGCCCGGGTTCACATGAGCCCGGCGATGAAATTCAGATAAAAAGTGCTTCTAGCGCCCGTGCAGCGGGCGCAGGCAGCTATATTATTTATAGTGAAACGAGGTGAGCGGCAGTGAGCGGCAGCTAGGCTGCGCGCGCACCGCCCACGCCCAGATAGGTGTCGATCACGCGCTGGTCGTGCATCAACTCATCGGCCGGGCCTTGCACGGCGACTTCGCCCATCTCGAGCACGTAGCCGCGGTCGGCCACGTTCAGCGCGGCGCGGGCGTTTTGCTCAACCAGCAGCACTGACACGCCCGTGCTGCGCAGCGCCGACACGGTGTTCAGCACTTCACGCACGATCAGCGGCGCCAGGCCCAGCGATGGCTCGTCCAGCATCAGCAGCTTGGGGCGGCTCATCAGCGCGCGGCCAATCGCCAGCACCTGGCGCTCGCCCCCCGACAGGGTGGACGCCATCTGCGCGCGGCGTTCGTCCAGCCGCGGAAAGATGGCAAAGATTTCCTTCATGCGCGCAGCCTGGTCGCGCTGGCCGCGCCGCCACAGGGCAAAGCCGCCCAGCAGCAGGTTGTCTTCGACCGACATCTCACCGAACAGCTCGCGCTTTTCCGGCACCAGCGCAACGCCGTGGCGCACCATGGCTTCAATCGTCGGGCGGGCCATCGATTGGCCCGCCAGGGTCAGCCCGCCGCGCGAGGGCAGCAGGCCCATGATGGCGTTCAGCAGCGTGGTTTTGCCAGCGCCGTTGGGGCCAATGACGGTGACGATTTCACCTTCGTTGACGTGCAACTCGATGCCAAAGATGGCCTGCACCGTGCCGTAGAACACCGAGAACTGGGGCAATTGCAAAAGCGGCGCACTCATGTGGAAACCTCCGTGCTTCGCAGTGCGGTGCCAGCTTGCTTGGCGACTGCGCTCATATGTCTCCCCCCAGGTAGGCCGCAATCACGCGCGGGTCGGACTGCACCTGTGCGGGCGAGCCGTGGGCGATCACGGTGCCGAATTCGAGCACGGTGATGCGGTCGGCCAGGTTCATCACGAATTCCATGTCGTGTTCCACCACCAGAATGGCCAGGCCTTCCGCGCGCAGCTGGGTCAACAGCTTGGCCAGGCCTTGTTTCTCAAGGTGGCGCAGGCCGGCAGCGGGCTCGTCCAGCAACAGCACGGCCGGTTGGCCAGCCAGTGCACGGGCGATTTCCACAATGCGCTGCTGGCCCAATGGCAGCGAAGCCGCGGGCGTGTGCGCCACATCGCCCAGGCCGCAGCGTTCGATCTGGCGCATGGCCTCGGACAGCACGGCGGCTTCTTCCGCGCGGTCGGTGCGCAGCATCGAAGCCACCCAGCCTTTGTGGCCGCGCCGGTGCGCGCCCAGGGCCACGTTGTCGAGCACGCTGCGGTCGCCCAGCAAGCGCACATGCTGAAAGGTGCGGCCCAGGCCCAGCGCGGCGAAAGCGCGCGAAGGCTTGCCCTGCATCACCTTGCCCATCAGGCTGATCTGGCCCTCGGTCGGGTCGTCCACGCCAGAGATCATGTTGAAGAACGTGCTCTTGCCGGCGCCGTTGGGGCCGATCAGCGCGTGGACCTCGCCCGCGCGCACATTCATGTCGACGGCGTTGTTGGCCACCAGGCCGGCAAAGCGTTTGGTCACTTTTTCGGCCTTCAGCACCTCTTCGCCCACGGGCGGCAGCTGGCGTTGATCGAGCGAGGCGGCGCCCACCGCCGCCACTTCACGCACGCGCGGCTGCACCTTGAGCCAGCGGTTGACCCACCCGGCCAGGATGGGCCACAGGCCACTGGACGCGCGCTGCAGCACCAGCAGCATCAGCAGGCCGAAGACCACCACCTCAAAGTTGCCGCTGGCGCCCAGCAGGCGGGGCAGCCAGTCCTGCAGCTGCTCTTTCAGCAAGGTGATCAGCGTGGCGCCAAGCACCGCGCCCCACAGGTAGCCCGAACCGCCCACCACCGCCATGAACAGGTATTCAATGCCGATGTTGAGGTTGAACGGCGTCGGGTTGACGAAGCGCTGCATGTGCGCATACAGCCAGCCAGACACGGCCGCCAGCAATGCGGCCAGCACAAACACCTTGATGCGCTGCTGTGCGGTATCGACACCCATGGATTCGGCCATCAGGCGGCCGCTTTTCAGCGCGCGAATGGCGCGGCCTTCGCGCGAATCCAGCAGGTTGGACAGCGCCCAGATGGCCAGCAGCAACACCGCCCAGATCACCACGCCCAGCAGGCGCGGCGCGGCAAGCGACACGCCAAACACTTCCAGCGGCGGAATGTTGCTGACGCCCGTGAAGCCACCCAGCCAGTCCAGGTTGCCAAAGATGTAGTACAGGCTGAGCCCCCAGGCAATCGTGCCCAGCGGCAGGTAGTGGCCCGACAAGCGCAGCGTGACCGCACCCAGGCCCCACGCGATCAGCGCCGTGACCACCAGCCCCAGCAGCAGGCCAACCCAGGGGTACAGGCCAACCGGCAGGAAGGACAGCCATTGCGCTGCGGTGGGCGACGTGCAGACCCACGCCGTGGCGTAGGCGCCCAGGCCGACAAAGGCGGCCTGGCCAAACGATGTCATGCCGCCCACGCCGGTCAGCATGACCAGGCCCAGCGCCACCATGGCGTACAGGCCGATGTACGACAGCAGCGTGACCGTGAACGGCGGCAGGAACGGCCAGGCCACCGCCAGCGCGGCGATGAAGCCGAGGACGAGATACTGTGGTTTCATTCTTCGTCCTCGACGTGGTGGGTATTCATCGAACGCCACCACAGCACCGGGATGATCAGCGTGAACACCAGCACTTCCTTGAAGGCGCTGGCCCAAAAGGACGCAAACGATTCCAGCTGCCCGACCAGCAACGACCCGGCCAGCGCCAGCGGGTAACTGGCCAGCCCGCCCACGATGGCGGCCACAAAGCCTTTCAGGCCGATCAGGAAACCGGTGTCGTAATAGATGGTGGTCACCGGCGCGATCAGCAGGCCGGAGACGGCGCCGATCAAGGCCGCCAGGGCAAAGCTGAGATCGCCCGACAGCGCGGTGGGAATACCCATCAGCCGCGCGCCGACCCGGTTGATGGCGGTGGCGCGCAGCGCCTTGCCGATGATCGTGCGTTCAAAGAAGAAGAACATGGCCAGCACCAGCACGATGGTGGTGCCAACGATCACCACCGATTGGCCGGAAATCGACAGGCCCGCCACATCCCAGCGCGCTTCTGAAAACGGCTCGGTGCGCGAGCCTTCGGCGCCAAACAGGAACAGGCCCACGCCCACCATCGCCAGATGCAGCGCCACGGACACTATCAGCAGAATCAGCACCGTGGCGTCGGCCAGCGGGCGATAGGCCAATCGGTACAGCAGCGGCCCCATGGGCGTCACCAGCAGCAGCACGGCCAGCACTTGCAACACCATGGATTGCGGCTTGACCACCAGCAGCAGCAGCGCCGCCAGCGCAGGCACCACCACCGCCCAGAACAGGGTGCTTTTCCAGTCCACTTCCGCACCGCGCGCCTGGCGCACCGCCTCAACCACCAGGCAAAGCGCCGCCATCACCAGCAGCATCCAAAGCAGCGCAGGCGACTTGTGGGTTTGCAGCGCCGCCATGGCCAGCGCGGCGTAGGCGACGAATTCGCCCTGCGGAATGAAGATGATGCGGGTGACAGAAAACACCAACACCAGCGCCAGCGCCATCAGGGCATAGATGGCCCCGTTGACGATGCCGTCCTGCATCAGCATCAGGGCGATTTGAAAGTCCATGCGTGCTACACCGGGCGAACGGCGCCTTCTGAATTTTGCGCACTATAGATCATGATGCGCACTATAAAACATCAACACCGGCCAGCGGCCGGTGTTGAATTGCCCCTTGTCGCACCGGGCTTACCGCTGACTGGCCCCGCCCGGCCTGACGGGGGTTGGCTCCGGCGCCAACCAGGTCGGGCTTATTTGGAACCGATGTACTTCCACTGGCCGTTTTCGATCCGCACCATGACGCGCGCGCGCTGGTCCAGGCCCAAATGGTCATTGGCCGACATGTTGAAAATGCCGTGTGCGCCCGCCACATCCTTGACGCCTTCCAGGGCATCGCGCAGCGCGGCGCGGAACTGCGGCGTGCCCGGCTGACCGCCCTTGAGCGCCACCGGAATCGCGGCCTTCAAGATCTGGCCGGCATCCCAGGCATGACCGCCAAAGGTGCTGACGCTGCCCTTGCCATGCGTGCCTTCGTAGGCCTTGATGTATTCCAGCGCAGCGTTGCGC
>JAGOEM010000241.1 GCA_017997715.1 Ottowia sp. | reverse complement strand
GTATTAAGCGCATCGTTCGCATCACACGCATCCAACGTATCCAACGCATCGGGCGTGCCGGCCATGTCTGGTGGCGATGCGGCCAGTGCGGTCAACGAGGTGGCGCGATCGGCACTGGCGGCCAGTGCGGCGTGATCACGCGGCGGGGGCGCGGCGTGCAGGCCTGGCGCAACCGCTGCGCGGCGCATGGCGGGTTCAGCAGATGGCGCGCTTGCCCCCTCTTCTGCTCGCCCGGCTGGCAGCCCCGCCCCACCCGTGTTGACCCCACGGTCGTTCAGCGCGCTGTCATCCAGCGTGCCCCGTTGCGGCGCCCACAGCAGTTCGCACCCCGGCAGCGCGGCCAGCGCCACGGCCAGCGGCGGCAGGCGGTAATCGCCCTTGGCCGCCGCGCCCCGGCAGCGGGTGATGAAGGTGCACAAAGCGCCCCAGCCAGACAAATCGCGCGCCAGCACCACCAGCGTGCCGGGTTCGTTCCATGGGGTGCCGTGGGGCGTGCCCGCCAGTGCATCGGCCGATGCCGCTTGGGTGGTGCCTTTGGGTGCGCCAGCGGTGTTGCTGCTGCCAGGGTCATCGGCCGGCTGAAAGCGGAATTCGCTGCCGTAGATCAGGCGCATCGGCGCGGTCACGCCCTGCGCTGCGCGGGCGGCGTGCAGGGCGGCAAGCGCCGCGCCGTTCACGCTGTCGTCCTGCTGTGCGCCTGCCGAGCGTTCCAGCTCGCCCAGCGCCTGCCAGGCGCGCACCACGCCGGCCACCGAGCATTCGTCGGTGATGGCCAGCGCCGTGTAACCCAGCGCCCAGGCGCGCTGCACCAGCTCTTCAGGGCTGCTGGCGCCGCGCTGAAAGCTGAAGTGAGTGAGGCAGTGCAGTTCGGCATAGGCCAGCGGTGCCGGCGGCGCGGGGGCCTGGGTGCAGGCGTCGTCGGCTGGGCGAGCAGTGCGGCAGATAGCGGCGGGCTTGGGTGCGCCATCGGTGGCGGGCGCGCGGTGCAGATCCAAGTGGCCATCCGCGCGAGGGCCGTCGGGCGTGGTGGCGAAGGCGTTCACCGACCGGCTGTTGTGCGGGGCGCGCGAAGCCACGTCGCCCAGCGTGCGGGCGTTGACTGGCGCAGCTGCTGGCGTTGCTGAGGGTGTTGAGGGCGTTGAGGGTGTTGAGGGTGTTGAGGGTGTTGAGGGTGTTGAGGGTGTTGAGGGTGTTGAGGGCGTTGGTGCGGATACGGATACGGAGTCGGCTGAGGACGCAGAGGCGGAATCGGACGTGGACGCGGACGTGGATGTGGACGCGGACGACAAGGCGCGATGGCGGCGCAGCCATTCGGCGCGCTCGGCCTGCTGCTTGCGGCTGGGCTCAGGCATACAGGCCGTGCAGGAACCAGCGTGCCGGTGCGTGCGCGCCCGCCGTGCTCGTGCTGCCCTGCCCTTGTCCCTGCCGCTGTCCCCGATCACTCGCGCCGTTGCGGGCTGGCGGCACATCGGCGGCGGTGGGGCGTTCGCGGTACACCCACAGCAACTCGGCCGTGGCGCTTTGGGCGATGAAATAGTCACGGCAGATCGGGCCCCCACGCTCCCCCGCTTCGCGTGGTCCGCTGCCCCCCGAGGGGGCCGCACCCCGCCTTGGGTGCGGCCCGGCGGCGGGGTTAGGGCCCCCACGCTCCCCCGCTTCGCGAGGTGCGCTGCCCCCCAAGGGGGCGCTCGCCGCCTTCGGGCGGCCGGGCGGCGGCTCGAGACCCCCACGCTCCCCCGCTTCGCGTGGTCCGCTGCCCCCCAAGGGGGCCGCACCCCGCCTTGGGGGCGGCCCGGCGGCGGGGTTAGGGCCCCCACGCTCCCCCGCTTCGCGTGTTCCGCTGCCCCCCGAGGGGGCGCCCGCCGCCTTCGGGTGGCTGGGGGTCGGCTCGCGGCTCTTACGCTCCCCCGCTTCATAGGCTGCGCTGGCCCTTGAAGGGGCGCTGCGGCTGGGCGGTGGCTCGGGGTTTTCAGGTGGCTTTGCGGCACGCATTTCGCGTTGCCCGTTCATCGCGGGATGTTCATCGTTTGGGGTGGGTGGCCATTCGGCGTCCCACCAACCGGCTTCGACGCGCTGGGGGCCAGAGATCAGGCGCAGGGGTTGGCCGCGGTGCAGGGGTTGGTCGTGTGCCATGGCCAGAAGCTGCGGGGGGCGCAGCAGCCAGGTGGGGCTGAGGGCGTCGGGCAGGTGGCGGGCGGGCGGTGGGTTTGCTTTCATGGGGACTTCTGATCGCGCAGGGCGAATGGCCGGGCCGCGGCGGGTGGATGGGCTGGATGGGTGGCGCAACGTCTGTTCGGCGGGCTGCCATTGCTGGCGGTGTTCGGGCCGGTGGTCGGCCTGGGGCACGGGCATGCGCACGCTGTGGGCGCCCAGGCGGGCGCTGACGCGTTCGACGAAGACGTGCCAGGCGTCGCCGCGCGGCTGGTCTTCGGGCAGAAAGCTGGGGGTGTCGGCCTGCCAGGGCGTGGTGTCGAGGGCGCGCAGGCACAGGCTGCGGGCGGGCGCCAGCATGGCGGTGCGCGCCAGCCGCTCGGCCAGCAGGCGCTGCAGATGCACCATGGCCTGCACCGGTTCGGCGGTGCGCAATTCGACGGATTGCTGTGGCGGCAAGTCCTGCCCGTTCAGCCGGCGCTGGTCGAAGCGCCAGGACAATTCGAGTGCGCGCACGCCGTGGTGGCGCGCGGCCAGCCAGTGCTGCAGCGCCTGCAGCAGGCGCCGCGCCGACCACAGCAGCGCGGGGGCGGCGTCGGCACGTTCGGGCAGTTCCAGCGTTTGTTCAAAGTGTTCAGGCGGGGTGATCCAGGCGTAGGCGTCGGGCGCGCGGCCAAGGGCGATGTCCAGCGCGCGGCCCAGCACCGGGCCAAAGCGCCGCGCCAAGCCGGCGCGCGGCAAGGCCAGCAGATCGCCCCAGCGGCGGCAGCCCAACTGCCCCAACACGGCCAGATGCGGGCGCGCGGCGCTGAGGGTGTGCAGGGGCAGGTCGTCCGCACGCACTGGCGCGGATGCGGATGCGGATGCGGATGCGGATGCGGATGCGGATAACGATGCGCTGGCGGCGGGCACCTTCAGCCGCAGGCGGGCCAATGCCACCAGGCTGGTGGCGCCCTGTGCGCCCAGCAACACGCCGTCGCCCGGCTGCGAAGTCCACACCTGGCGCAGCAGCGCGCGGCGGCCACCCCACAGGCGTTCGCAGGCCGACACTTCCAGCAGCAGGGCCTCATCCGCCCAGGCGACGTGCGGCGTGAAGCCCAGCGCCCACCATGCGCGGGCTTCGGCCTGCAGCGCGGGCAAGGCGCCTGCACCTGCACCTGCACCTGCATCGGCAAAGGCAGGCGGCCGCGCTGGCACATGGTCCGCGCGCGGCCCGGCCTGCGCCACTTCAGGCGGCAGCCACTGCAACGCCAGCCAGTGCATGGCCGTCCTCCTGAAGCGGCAAGGTCTGCGCACCGGGCAGCGGCACGGGCCGACGGCGTGGCAGCAGCCGATGCACCGTGGGGGCCGGTGCCATGCGGGATGGGCCACGGTGGCCCGCGGCGTCGGCCGCCATGGGGCTTTGCGGCCACGGCGCGCGCGCCATGCCATCGCGCACGGAAGGCGGTGCGTGCGCGATCGCGGTCGCCACCACCGCCTGTGCCTGTGCCTGTGCCTGTGCCGCGCGCAGCAGATCCAGCATGGCTTCGCCGCAGGCTGGCAGCCACAGCGGCATTGGCATGGGCGGCCCGCGGCGCTTGAGCAGGTCGATGCGCAACTGCGGCCAGCTGGCGCGCTCGCCCTCAGCAAGATCGCCTGTGCCCACCAGCCGCAGCCGGCTGAACGGGCGCACCGCCGCCGTCACCCGCAAGCGCACGCGCGCGGGCGATGCCGTGTGTGCCGCTTGCGCCGGCCGCATGACAAACAACAGCGCGCCGGTGGAAGCCGCCGCCTGGTGCAGCCGCCGCAGATCGCCGGCCTGCGCGCGCGGCAGCCAGGCAACGACGGCGGCCACGTCCTGGCAGCGCAGGGCCTGCTCGCCCGCCCAGGCGGCCTGGGCCGGGGTGGCGGCCTGAATCCACAGCGTTTGCGACCAGGGCACGCCGGCCGCCGCCAGGGCGGGCAGGTAGGGCTGGTGCGGCGGCTGGATCAGCGCCACGCGCCCGGCCTGGGCCTGGCGTGCCAGCGCGGGCAGCATCAGCGGCCAGACGCTGGTGGATGCGGTGGGCTGCAGCAGCTCGACCAGGGCGCCCAGCGGCCAGCCGGCGCCGGGCAGCTCGGCGTCCAGCGCGGCGTAGCCCGTGCCGGTGACCGCCGCGCTGACCGACGCCAAGGCGTCGGCCATCCACACGCCGGGCATGGCGATCTGGTCGATCGAGAAAGCAGAAGAAGCGCCCATATAACTGTAGTTTTATAAGGGGTATCTATTTAGCTCCAGCATCCCCGTTGATACTGTGATTTCATCCAGCATTAGTATCCGATTGCCTCTCCCCGGTGTTCTTGCTCACGACATCCCCATACGTCACTGGCGGCGTGACCACCGCTTGCTGCAGCAAGCGGTAAAACAGCATCCCGCGTGAGTTGGATGTGCGCCGGTTGAAACGGAACACGA
>JAGOEM010000007.1 GCA_017997715.1 Ottowia sp. | reverse complement strand
CGCCCGGCCAGAAAGTGTCGCTGAGCTACGGCGGCGTGGAACTGGGCAACACCGCCACGGCCGACAAGGATGGCAAGTTTCGCACCCAGTTCGTGCTGCCCGCCAGTGCCGTTGCCGGCCGCTATTCGCTGGTGGCCAGCGCAGCCAACCCACCCGCTTCGCTGCTGGTGCCGCTGAAGATTTCGCCCGATGTGCGGCTGTCGGGCCAGAACCTGTTTGACGTAAAAGTGCAGACCCTGGTGCCGGGCCTGTACCAGGCGGCGTATTCGCCCAAGTCGGATTCGATCTACGTGACCTCTGCCGTGGGCCGCCCACCGGTCACGCGCAGCGAACTGATCAAAGTCAACGCGCAAACGCTGGCGATCACCCAGCGCGTTACCGCGCCGGTGGCACCGCCGCCGCCCGCCCGCCCGGCCGGTGCCGGTGCGCCCCCAGCCAACGCGCCAGCGGCCGGCAGTGCGCCCGCGCTGCCCGGTTTGTTTGCCGTGTACGGCGTGGGCGTGGACGATGTCAATGGCAACGTCTGGGTCACCAACACGCGCCAGAACACCGTGGCCGTGTACAAGCAGGCCGACCTGTCCATCGTCAAGCAGTTCGAACCCGGCCTGGTGGACCACGCCCGCGACGTGCTGGTGGACAACCAGCAAGGCAAGGCCTATTCCACGCCAGTGGGCAAGCCACAGGTGGCGGTGTTTGATGCCAAGGCCGTGGCCTTCAGCAAGAACATCCCGATCCAGAGCACCCTCCGCGGCCCCAACGCCAAGGACTTCACGCCCATGAGCCTGGCGCTGGACGAAGCCAGCAGCCGCCTGTTCGTGGTCAGCTCGGGTGGCGAAGTGGCCATCGTCAACACCAAGACCGACACGGTGGAAAAAGTGATCGCCGTTGACGGCGTGGTCTCCGCTTCTGGCGTGGCCTACGACGCCAAGAGCGACCGCATCTTCGTGGCCGCGCAGGGTTCGGACAACGTGGTCATCGTTGACGCCAAGACCGGCAAGGCGCTGCACAACGTGAAGGTGGGTGGCGGCACGCTGAACGTGGCGTTCGACCCGGCCCGCAGCCTGGCCTATGTGGCCAACCGCGCCAGCGATACGCTGACCATCCTGGATGCCAACGGCAAGATCGTCGGCAACCTGGACATCGGCAGCTTCCCCAACCACGTCGCCGTGGACGGCAAGGGCGCCGCCTTCGCGATCAACAAGGCACGCGGCGCCAACGACACCGAAGGCGATCGCCTGAGCCGCGTCACACCGCGCTGATTCGTCGATAGCGCCTTGCACCCAACGCCCCACCCGGGGCGTTTTTTCATTGCCGGGCCGCCCCAAGATGAAAACGCCCCCATGGCATGGGGGGGGCGGCGAACCTCGCGAAGCGGGGTAAGCGTGGGGGCCACATTTCATCGCCGGGCCGCCCCAAGATGAAAGCGCCCCCTCGGGGGGCAGCGAACCTCGCGAAGCGGGGTAAGCGTGGGGGCTACATCTCATCGCCGGGCCGCCCCAGGATGAACGGTGCGCACTCGGGAGCGGTGACCCCTGCGAAGCAGGCCCACGTGGGGCCGCCTTTTCAGGGCGCCGCGTGGCGTGCGGTGGCAAAGCGCAGTGTGCGCTGGCAGCCCACCATGACCACCGAGGCGTGGTCTTCGTCCGGAAAAACACGAAAGTCAAACCGGTCTGGCCCCAGCCACGCGGCCATGTGCTGCGCCAGCGCCTGGGCGTTGCCGACCATGCTGCGCTGTGCCCGGCGCGCGACCAGCTGGTCGTGCCCCGGGTGCGTGCGCTGCCAGGGAGGCACATCGCCCTCCCATTCGCCGACGGCCATGAACACGTTGGGCGCTTGGGCACGGGGCAGGCTGGCAGCCAGGCGCGCCGTCAGGCCCGCCGGGTCCCACCAGATCGACGGGCTGATGGCGGCCCAGGTGCGGAAGGCGTCCGGCCGCTCGGCCAGGGCCTGCAGCACGAACTGGCCCGCCAGCGAATGGCCGAACAAGCTTTGCCGCGCGCCATCCAGCGGCAGATCTGCCCGCAGTGCGGGCGCCAGTTCGTCCACCAGAAACGACAGAAATGCCGAACCGCCGCCCACCGGCCCATCGTTGGACGTGGGTTCGGTGGCGGGCGGGCCCCAGGTGTAGTCGCGCCGACGCAAGGCGTTGGCAAACAACTCGTCCGCGTCGTGCGCGATGCCGATCACCGCCATCGGCGCCACGCCGGTGGCATCCACCCGGCGGCTACCGCGCCGCACGGCCTCGACAAAGGTGGCGAACAGCGCATTCGCGTCCAGCACATAGATCGCCGGAAAGCCGCCCGGCGGCGCTTCGCCTTCGGGCAGCCACACGCTGACGCGGTAGTCCGCACCATTGGCGGCCGCGCGCAGCGGGCGCTGCTGGGTGCCGGGCAGCACGACCGCAGGCCAGCCGGTCATAGCACGTCGTCCACCATGATCTGCAGGCCGCCGCGCGAGCAGTGCTCGACCCGCGCGTGCACGCCATACACGCGCGCCAGCGTTTCGGGCGTGATGGCCTCGGCGGGCGTGCCGGTGGCGACCACGGCGCCCTGCGCCAGCATCACGATGCCTTCGGACCAGCGCGCGGCGATCTGCAGGTCGTGCAGCACCATGATGGCGATCATGCCGCGCTCGCGCGCCAGCTCCTGCACCAGGCGCATCACACGCAACTGGTGCTGCAGGTCCAGCGCGCTGATGGGTTCGTCCAGCAGCAGCACACGCGGCTCGCGCACCAGCGACTGGGCCAGCGACACCAGCTGGCGTTGGCCGCCCGACAGGTGGTCCAGTCCTTCGAGCGCGAGGTGCAGGATGCCGACACGTTCCAGGATGGCGACGGCGCGACGCTGGTCGGCGTCCTGGCCCTTCTTGCCTGGCTCGCCGGGCGCATCGGTGGCCGAAGCCTGCAGCGCGCCCAGCACGCTTTCGAGCACCGACAGCGCCACGCCCTGCGGCAGCGTCTGCGGCATGTAGGTCACGCGGCGTGCGTGCTCAGCCAGCGGCAGGCCGAGCAGTTCCTGCTCGCCCAGGCGCACCGAGCCGGTGGCCGATTGCAGGCCCGCCAGGGCGCGCAGCAGCGTGCTCTTGCCCGCCGCGTTGGGCCCCAGCAGCGAATGCACTTCGCCCGGCCGAAACACCGGCAGGCTCAGGTTCCGGATGATCAGGCGATCGCGGTAGCCTGTGGACAGGTCGCTGACCTGAAGCGCGTCAGCGTGGTGCGCAAGATGGGGCGCGGGGTTCATGAGCGGCCAGGATTTCTGAAGATCAAGAACAGGAACACCGGCACGCCCACAATGGCGGTGACGATGCCCACCGGCATCAGCGCCCCCGGCACCAGCGTCTTGCTGGCCACCGAGGCCAGCGACATGATCAGCGCGCCGCACAGCACGCTGGCCGGCAGAAAAAAGCGGTGGTCTTCACCCAACAGCAGACGGGCCATGTGCGGCCCCACCAGTCCAATGAAGCCGATGGTGCCGGCAAACGCGACCGACGTGGCGGCCAGCAGGCTGACGCGCAGCAGCGTCAGAAAGCGCAGCCGGCCCACGTCCACGCCGAAACTGCGCGCGCGGTCTTCGCCCAGGCGCAGCGAGGTCAGGCGGCCCGCCGCCATCAGCGAGAAGGGCAACACGATGGCCAGCACCACCGCCAGCACGCCCACGTGGTTCCAAGTGGCGCGAGAGAGCGAGCCCATGCTCCAGAACACCAGCTGCTGCAGCGCTTCTTGCGACGACAGGAACTGCACCAGCGCCACCAGCGCGTTGAAGGCAAAGACCAGCGCAATGCCCAGCAGCACCACGGTTTCCACCCCCGCGCTGCGGCGCCGCGCCATCAGCTGCAGCAGCAGCACCGAACCAAAGGCGAACACGAAGGCGTTGATCGGCACCATCCACTCGGCGGGCACCAGCGGCAGGCTGACGCCCAGCACGATGGCCAGCGCAGCACCGAACGAGGCGGCCGAGGACACGCCCAGCGTGAAGGGGCTGGCCAGCGGGTTGTTCAGGATGGTCTGCATCTCGGCGCCGGCCAGCGACAGCGCGGCGCCGACCAGCACCGCCATCAAGGCGTAGGGCAGGCGCACCTGCCAGATGATGGCCTGCTGCGGCGCGGAAAGCGCATCCGGCGAGAACACGCCGCCCAACACCTGCAGCGCCGTGAGCGATGAAGGGCCGGTCACCAGATCCAGCAGAAAGGCGGCCACGCACAGCACGGCCAGGCCAGCGACGATCAGCACGCGGCGCGCCACCAGCTTGCGGTAGGCCTGCAGCACCTCATCGGCGTTCAGTGGCAGGGTGGCGTTCATGTGGGCGCTCCATCGCAGGATGTCCGGCCCCGCTTGCGCAGCGAGCCCTTCAGAGCGCCCGTGGAACCGGCTTTGCCAGCGCTTCGAACGGTCAACAACCAAGCGGCGAAGCGGCGTGTTGGAGATCTCATTTCAGTCCAATCCAGCCGGTGCCTTGGTAGGGCACGGCCAAGAAGCGCTTGTTGATCTCGTCCAGCGTTTTCACCGGGTCGACGTCCTTGAACAACTCGGGATGGATCCAGGTTGCAAAGGCTTCGATGGCCACGATGTCGATCGGCGAGTTGATCAACTGGTGCGCCAGGCCGTAGGTGCGACCGGACTTCACGGCCGACAGTTGTGCAATGCCCTGGCGCTGCGCCACGGTGGCCAACGATGCGCGGGCGCGTGCGGCATCGTAGCCTGCGCCCAGCACCAGGCCGCCGGCCTTCTCAAGATGGGCGCCGCCGGTGGCGATGTAGATCTTCGGATCGCGCGAGATCACGTACTCGATGTTCAGCTTGCCCACGGGCGCTTTCAGCACGTCGGCGCCGATGTTGTGGCCGCCCACGAAGTCGATGTATTCGCCCATGTTGCCCTTGCCGGGCGAGTTGCAGCAGTCCTTGCTGATGCCGGCGTGCGCCTCGAGGAACACGGTGGGCCGGTCCTTGGCCGTCAGCTTGGCCACACGCTGGGCGATGCGGTCGCGGTGCTGGCGGCTGAAGGCGATGTAGGCATCGGCTTTGGCCGCGCCGCCTGTCAGCTGGCCCAGGATGCGCAGGCTGGGCTCCTGGTTCTTGAAGGGGTTGTCGAAGAAGTCGATGAACACCACCGGAATGCCCGCAGCCTGCAACTGGGCAATCTGCGCGTCGGTGGGGCCGGAGCCCACCGACACCACGGCCACGTCGGGCGCGGCGGCCAGCACGGCTTCCAGGTTGAAGCTGCCTGCCGAATTGGCCACCTGCGGCACCTTGGCCAGCGCAGGAAAGCGCTTGAGGTACTGCTGGTAGGTGGCGTCACCAATGCGGTGAATGTCGCGCGGCCAGGCGGCCAGGGACTTGACGGGGTCGTCCTGAATCAGGGCCAGCGCGACCAGAAAGCGCCCATCGTCAATGGAGATCTTGCGCGCCTGGTCCGGAACCGTCACCGTGCGCCCCCGCAGATCGACCACTTGGGCGGCTTGCACCGGCACGCCGGCCATCAGCAAGGCCAACGCAAACACCAGTCCCCAAACGACTGCAAGGCAACGGCGGTAGCTATTCACGAACGATTCCCAGTTACGAACCAAACCCAGGATGTTGCCATACCCCAGGCGCGGCTGAACCGCGCAAGGCGCGTATTCAAGGCCAAAGTTGCCCGCAAACGGCAACAAACAAGCGCGCAAACCCCTGTGCAAAGTACTGCGAAGCGTCGCCCCGTGGCGAACCGCCTGTCGTTTCCTCCGTAGAATCGGGCACAAAATGCAAATGATTCTCAACCAATCGCAGCCGTTCGGTGCGTGTCGGCACAGGCGGTGTGAGGAAGTTGCTGGCGCAGATCGAAATCGCACATCGGGATCAGTTGAAGCGCCAACGTGAACGGACTTGGATTGAATGACTACGAGCCACGCCTCTGAAGGCGTTGTAACGCGGGCGCCCATGGGGCCGCTGATGTTTGCCGCATTGACCGGCACCATGGCGATGATGGCGTTTGTCGCCATCATCGGCCCCCTCGTGCGCCGGCTGGAACTGCCCGAATGGGTGGCCGGCCTGTCGGTGACTGCCGGCGGCGTGCTGTGGATGCTGCTGGCGCGCTGGTGGGGCGGCGTGGGTGATCGGCACGGCCGCAAGCCGGTGCTGCTGATCGGTTTTGTCGCCTTTGGCGCGATCTACCTCGTCCTGGCTTATGGCATCGACCTGGCACTGCGCCACCAGATCGGTGCCGCCGCCGCGCTGGTGCTGCTGGTCGTGGCGCGCGGCCTGGTCGGCGCCTTCTATGCCGCCGTGCCGCCCACCGTGGCGGCGCTGGTGGCCGACACCACCCAGCCGGCCGAGCGGCCTGCGGCCATGGCCAAGCTGGGTTCCGCCAACGCACTGGGCCTGGTGATCGGGCCTGCGGCGGCGGGTTGGCTGGCGGGTCACGATCTGGCGCTGGCGCTGTATTGCGCGGCGCTGCTGCCCCTGTTGGCATTGGTGGTGGTCGGCTTCGGGCTGACGGCCGGCAAGCCCGCGGCTGCGCGCCCACCCGGCGCCAAACCCATGAAGCTGTTCGACCGCCGCTTGCGCTTGGCCACCTTGACGGGCTTTGCCGCGATGGGCTCGGTTTCGATCGCGCAGGTGCTGGTGGGCTTCTTTGCCATCGATCGGTTGAACCTGACGGTGATCGAGGGCGCGCGCGTGGCCGGGCTGTCCCTGGCTGCGGTGGGTTGTGCGCTGATGGTGGCGCAGCAGTTGGTGATGCGGTTCAAGCAGGTCCAGATGGGCCGGTGGATCGGCGTGGGCGCCGTCATTGCAGGCACCGGTTTTGCAAGCGTCACGCTGGTGGCCAGCCAGCCGCATCTGCTGATCTGCTACGCCGTGATGGCCTTTGGCATGGGCCTGATCTTTCCGAACTTTCAGGCGCTGGCCGCCAACGCGGTCGAGCCGCACGAGCAGGGCGCAGCCGCCGGCACGCTGTCGGCCGCCCAGGGGCTGGGCATGGTGCTGGGGCCGGTGGTGGGCACGGTGCTGTACCGCGTGGCGCCATCGCTGCCCTATCTGCTGGTGGCCGCCGGGCTTTGGGCGCTGGCCGCCGTCACGCTCGTCAAATTGCAAAGCCGGAGCGTGCCCACATGAGCGACCCCTTGATTCCATTGGTGCAGGCCTGGCCTGCCGAATTGGCCGAACGCTACCGCGCGGCCGGCTACTGGCGCGGCGAAACCTTCCCCAGCGTGCTGCGCAATTGCGCTACGCGCTTTGCCGAACGGACTGCGGTGGTGACAGGCAACCAGCGCTGGAGCTACGCCGAACTGAACGCCCGCGCCGAGAAAATCGCCGCCGGCTTGCTGGCGCTGGGGCTGGTGCCCGGCGACCGCGTGGTCATCCAGTTGGGCAACACGCCCGTGTATTACGCCGTGGTGTGGGGGTTGTTCAGGGCTGGGCTGATTCCGGTCTTTGCGCTGGCGGCGCACCGCATCACCGAGATCGCGCACTTCGCGCGCAAATCGCAGGCCAGCGCCTACATCGCCGTAGAGCGTTACGAAGGCTTCGACTACCGCACCCTGGCGCGTGAACTGGTGGCCTTGCCCGACGCAGCCGTGCGCCACGTGGTGATCGCAGGCGACGCGGCCGAGTTTCAGTCGCTGGACGCGTTGCCCGCAGCGCCGGACTTGCTGCCCACGAGTGAGACCGATCCGCAGTCGGTGGCGTTCCTGCAGATCTCAGGCGGATCGACCGGCCTGTCCAAGCTGATCCCGCGCACGCACGACGACTACATCTACAGCTTTCGCGCCAGCAACGATATCTGCGGCATCGGCCCTGATTCGGTCTACCTAGTGGCACTGCCCGCCGCGCACAACTTCCCCATGAGCTCGCCCGGCGCGCTGGGCGTGTTCTATGCCGGCGGCACCGTGGTGCTGTCGCCTTCGCCATCGCCCGATGTGGCGTTTCCGATCATCGCTGCCGAAGGCGTGACCGATCTGGGCCTGGTGCCCCCGCTGGCGCTGCTGTGGGCGCAGGCGGCCGAGCGCACCCCGCACGATCTGTCCAGCCTGAGAACGCTGCAGGTGGGCGGCGCCAAACTCACGCCCGAGGCGGCGCGGCGCGTGGTGGCAACGCTGCCGGTGCGGCTGCAGCAGGTGTTCGGCATGGCCGAAGGCCTGGTCAACTACACGCGGCTGGACGATGACGAAGACACCGTGCTGGGCACGCAGGGCCGGCCGATCAGCCCGGGCGACGAAGTGCTGGTGGTGGACGACGACGGCCAGCCCGTGCCAGACGGCCAGGTGGGCTACCTGCTGACGCGCGGCCCCTACACCATTCGCTGCTATCACAACGACGCATCGGCCAACGCGCGCTCGTTCACCGAGGACGGCTTCTACCGCACCGGCGACATGGTGGTGCGCCGGCCTTCCGGCCACCTGGTCGTGCAGGGTCGCGCCCACGACCACATCAACCGCGCGGGCGAAAAAATCTCGGCCGAGGAGGTGGAAGACCACCTGCTGGCGCACCCGCAGGTGTTCGACGTGGCCGTGGTGTCGATCCCGGACGAATACCTGGGCGAGCGCATCTGCGCGTTTGTGATTCCGCGCCAGGACCAAAAGCCCCGCCCGCCCGAGATCAAGGCCTGGATGCGTGGGCGCGGCGTGGCGGCCTTCAAGATTCCCGACCAGATCGTGCTGGTGGACGCCTTTGAAGTCACCGCCGTGGGCAAGACCAGCCGCAAGGAATTGCGGGCGCGGCTGCGCGCCGACTTCCTTGCCAGCCAGAAGAAAGACTGAAGCATGACCCCATTCACCCTGGATCGCATGCGAGCGGACGTTGCCCGCGTGCTGCGGGAAGACCCGCAAGCCATCGGCCTTGACGACAACCTGATGGACTGGGGGCTCGACTCGATGCGCCTGCTCGACCTCATCATGGGCTGGAACGCCGACGGCCTGAAAGTCGACGTGATGGAGATCGGCGCCGAAACCACGCTGAACGGCTGGTGGCGCATCGTGCAACAGCAGGCCGGGTGAACCAGATCACCGTGCCAGCCGAACCCATTCCCGGCGGCCCGTGGCCGCTGACCGAGGCCGAGGAAGGCCTTTGGTACGCCCAGCGCCTGGACCCGGGCAACCCCAGCTTCAACTGCGGCCACGCCACCTGGGTCGACGGCGTGCTGGATGTCGATGCCTTTCGCGCGACAGCGGAGCAAGGCGCACGCGAATGCCAGTCCTTGGCACTATTCATGCGGGAAACGCCGCAGGGCATCGAGCAATGGCTGGACCCAGCCCGAAGCCCCGCCCTCGAAATCGTTGATCTGCTTGGTGCGCCAGACGCCGCCCAGCGCGCCAGGGCCGCGATGCAGCAAGACATGCAGACCGCCATCGACCCGCTGCAGGGCGCGTTGGCCAGGCAAATCCTTTTCAAGCTGGGCCCCAGTGCCTACGGCTGGTACCAGCGCGCGCACCACCTTGCGACCGACGGCTACGCCATGGCGCTGTGGAGCCAACGCGTGGCCGAGCTGTATGCCGCGCGCACAGCCGGCGCCCCCGAGCGCAAGCCGCTGGCGCCCTTCGCCGACGTGGCGGCCGATGACGCCGCGTACCGCAGCGGTGCCAAGCGCGTGGCCGATGCCAGCTATTGGCGCGAGCAGTTCCCAACAGCGCCTGAAGTGGCCGGCCTGGCTGCGGGCCGCGCCGTCGCCGCCCACCAATGCCACCGCATCAGCGCGGCCCTGCCGCCCACGCTGGCGGGCGCGCTGAAAGCGCAGGCTGCGCGCCTGGACGTCGGCTGGCCCGATCTGCTGACCGCCCTGACCGCGCTGTACTGCCAGCGCATGGCAGCGGCCGATTCAACGGTGCTGGGCATTCCCTTCATGGGGCGGCTGGGCACCGCCGCCGCACGCGCCAGCTGCATCGCCATGAATGTGCTGCCGCTGCGGGTTGACAGCCGGCCCGGCCAGTCGATGGACGATTACGTCGAACAATCTGCCCGCGCCCAGATGAAGGCGCGCCGGCATGGCCGCTACCGCAGCGAACAGCTTCGGCGCGATCTGGGTCTGCTGGGCGGGCAGCGCCGCCTGTTCGCGGCCTTGATCAATGTGCAGCCCTTCTATCAGCCGCTGACCCTGCCCGCGCTGCAAACCCGGCTGGAAGTGCTGGGCACCGGGCCCATCGACGACCTGACCATCGGGTTTCGCGGCTTTGGCGAGCAGCTTGATCTGGAGATCGAGGCCAATCCCGACCTGTACGCACTGCACACCGTCGAAGCCCATCTGCAGCGCCTGCCGCATTTCCTGCAATCGGCACTGGCGGTACTGGAGCGCGGCGGCGCCATCGACGACGTGCCGCTGGCCAGCCCCGCAGAGGCGCAAGCGCACCTGTTCGAGCACAACGCCACCGCGCACCCGGTGGCCAACACCACACTCGCCCATCTGATCGAAGCGCAGATGGCGGCCCGCCCGCAGGCCATCGCACTGGAATTCGAAGGCACCCCGCTGACCTACGCCGAGCTGGAACAGCGCAGCCGCGCGCTGGCGCAGGCGCTGCGCGCGCGCGGCGTGGGGCGCGACACGCTGGTGGCCGTGGCGCTGCCGCGTTCGCTGGATTTGTTGGTGGCGCTGGTGGCCGTGCTGCGGGCCGGTGGCGCCTACCTGCCACTGGATCTGGCGCACCCCAAGGATCGGCTGGCGCGTGTGGTTCAGCTGGCCCAACCGGTCTGCGCACTGGTGCAGGCCGACGCGGCCGCGCTGCTGCCGGCAGAACTGCCCCTGCTGCTGGCTGGTGACTGGCCAAGCGCCCCAACCGACGCGGCACTGCAATCCGCCGTTGCACCCGATCACGCCGCCTACGTGATCTACACCTCCGGCTCGACCGGCGAGCCCAAGGGCGTGCTGATCGAGCACCGCGCCATCGTCAACCGCCTGGAATGGATGCGCCAGCACTACGGCTTCACCGCCGACGAGCGCATCCTGCAGAAAACCCCCGCCACCTTCGATGTGTCGGTGTGGGAATTCTTCCTGCCGCTGATCACCGGCTGCACCCTGGTGATTGCGCCGCCCGAAGCGCACCGCGACCCGGCGCAGATCGCCGAGCTGATTCGCACGCAGCGCATCGGCACTTGCCACTTTGTGCCGTCGATGCTGGCCGCCTTTCTGGCGCACCCCGCCGCGCAGGGCTTGCGCATGCAGCGCATCTTCTGCAGCGGCGAAGAACTGCCCGCCGCGCTGCGCGACCGCCTGCACGCCACGATGACGAGCGAGCTGCACAACCTTTACGGCCCGACCGAAGCCGCGGTGGACGTCAGCTGGTGGCCCGCCGGCCCCACCGACCACACCCAGCCGGTGCCGATCGGCTTTCCGGTCTGGAACACCCAGTTGTACGTGCTGGATGCCCACATGCGACCCATGCCACCCGGCGTGCCCGGCGATCTGTACCTGGGCGGTGACCAACTGGCGCGCGGCTACGTCGGCCGCGTCGACCTGACGGCCGAGCGCTTCTTGCCCGACCCCCATCGCCCCGGCCAGCGCATTTACAAGACCGGCGACGTGGCCCGCTGGCGCGCCGAAGACGGCGCGGTGGTGTTCCTGGGTCGCAGCGACCACCAGGTCAAGCTGCGCGGGCTGCGCATTGAGCTGGGCGAGATCGAAGCGGCGCTGCTGGCCACGGGGCTGGTGGTGCGCGCCGAAGTCATGGTGCGCGAGGACGGTGGCGGCGACAAGCGCCTGGTGGCCTACGTCCAGCCGCAAGCCGGCGCGCAGGCGGACGATGCCGCGCTGCACCAACGCCTGTCGGCCCACCTGCCCGATTACATGGTGCCCGCCGCCTGGGTGTGGCTGCAGGCATGGCCGGTCACATCCAACGGCAAGCTGGACCGCAAGGCCTTGCCGGCGCCCACTTTTGCCGCAGGCCCATCTGGCCGCGCGCTGAACACGCCGACCGAGCAGGCGCTGGCCGCCCTGTTCGCCGATCTGCTGCGCCTGCCGGCCGGCACCCAGCTGGGCGCCGATGCGGACTTCTTCAGCCTGGGCGGCGATTCGCTGTCGGCCGTGCAGCTGCTGTTGATGATCGAAGAGCGCTGGCACCGCCATCCGGGGCTGGGCACCTTGTTCGAAACACCCACCGTGGCCGCGCTGGCCGCCGCCATCGACAGCGGCATCGTGCGTTTCGACAGCGGCCTCAAACCGATCATGCAGCTGGCGTCGGGCGACCCGACCCGGCCGCCCCTGTTCCTGATCCACCCGGCAGGCGGCATCGCCTGGGGCTACCGTTTGCTGGCGCGCGCGCTGGCCGGCGCCAAACCGTCGCGCAGCGTGTGGGGCTTGCAGTCGCCTGCGCTGGACCCGGCCCAGCCGCTGCCGTCCAGCATTGGCGATCTGGCCGAAACCTATGCCGACCGCATTCAAGCCCTGCGCACCGAAGGGCCGATCCACCTGGCCGGCTGGTCGGTGGGCGGCATTCTTGCGCAGGCCGTGGCGGCGGCGCTGCAGCGGCGCGGCCGCAGCGTGGGCCTGGTGGCCTTGCTGGACGCCTACCCGGCAGACTGCTGGCGCGACGAGCCCGCGCCCACGCCGCAGCAGGCGTTGCGCGCCCTGTTGGCCATCGCCGGCTACGACCCCGAAGGCCACCCCGAGCTGGACACCCAGGACAAGCTGATCGCCTTTCTACGCGCGGGCGACAGCGCCCTGGGCAACCTGCCGGCCGACGCGCTGCACGGCGTGGTGCGCGTGGTGACCGACACCAACCGGCTGATCCGCGAACACCAGCACACACCCATGGCCGGCACGCTGACGCACGTGCGCGCCGCGCGCGACCACGCCGGAAAGCCGCAACTGCGGGCCGACGCCTGGGCGCCGTACGCCGGGCGCGTTGACACGCTTGACGTGCCGCTGATGCACGCGCAGATGACCGGCCCCGAGGCCACCGCGCTGATCGCGCCGATGCTGACGAGGCACATGCAGGAGTTGGACGAATGCAACTGACTGGATTTGACGGCCGCGTGGCCTTCGTCACCGGTGCCGCCGGTGGCATCGGCCGGGCGCTGGTGCGTCAATTGCTGGCCGCCGGCAGCACGGTGGTGGCCTGCGACCTGACGGCGCCAGACATCGATCCGCCCGCTGGCGCATCGGATCGCCTGTGGCCCTGTGCGCTGGACGTGAGCGACGGCGCCGCCGTGACGCAGCAGGTGCGGCAGTCCGAGGCCGAAATCGGCCCGATCGACTTGGGCGTGAACGTGGCTGGCGTGCTCTCCGGCACGCTGGTGACCGACACCACCGATGCCGAATGGCGCCGCGTGTTCTCTGTCAACTGCGATGGTGTTTTCCACGTCGGCCGCGCGCTGGCGCAGGCGATGCAGCCGCGCAGGCGCGGCGCCATCGTCACCGTTGGCTCCAACGCCGCCGGCGTGCCGCGCCACGCCATGGCGGCCTATGCGGCATCGAAGGCCGCGGCCACCATGTTCACGCGCTGTCTGGGGCTGGAGCTGGCGCCGCACGGCATCCGCTGCAATATCGTGGCGCCGGGCTCCACGCTCACGCCCATGCAGACCGGCATGTGGGCCGATGAGCATGGCGCCGACCGTGTGATCGCCGGCCTGCCCGAGCAGTACAAGGCCGGCATCCCGATGCGCAAGCTGGCCACGCCGGACGACATTGCCCACGCGGTGATGTTCCTGCTCTCGGATCAGGCTGGCCACATCGCCATGAGCGATCTGTACGTCGATGGCGGCGCGACCTTGCGAGGCTAGCTTGACCTTCCCCCTTGAACCGCCAACCCGTCGCTCGCCGACAGAAGAGACGAGGCCGCTGCTCGGCGCAGGTCTTGGCACGGCGTTCGCTGGCGTGGCCTGCTCTGCCGCTTTTCCCGCCTTCCCCGTGGGTGCGCTGCAGAGAAGCGGCCGCCGCCTGGCCGTTGCTCCCATTCAAGCCAGCCCCCTTGCTGAGCACGCCTTGGCGCAACACCGCAGGCCCGCATGACCTCGCCTGCCGACACCCCCGTGCTGCTGTGCGCGCGCGATGCCTGCCTGCTGGGCACGGCGGCTTCCCACGTGGTGGCCGCGCCGCTGGATGCGCTGGGCGCGCAGGTGGCGCTGCATCTGGGCACGCTGGCGCCGCACGCCCGGCTGGCGGGTGCGCTGCCGTTTGACCGCATGGCCCACAGCCATCTGCTGGCAGTGCGGGCGCAGACCGATCGGGTGGCCGTCGATGCCTGGCTGCAGTCTCAGTCGGGGGGCGAGAGCGCGCCCGCCTGGACGCTGACGCCCGAACCCACCCGCGACTTCTATGAAGACAGCGTGGCCCGCTGTGTGCGGCTGCTGGCGCGCGGCCCCGCGCTGCGCAAAGTGGTGCTGGCACGCAGCCTGCACGCGCTTGCCGACCGCGCCATCAACCCCTGGTGGCTGGCGCGCCGGCTGGGTGCCGATCCGCATGTGTTGCGCTACGTGGTGCCATTGCCGGTCGATGCGGACGCGCCGCCCGCCTGGCTGGTAGGTGCGACGCCTGAGCGGCTGCTGGCGCGGCGCGGCGCCAGCGTGCTGAGCGAGCCACTGGCCGGCTCGGCCCCGCGCCTGCCGGATGCGGCGGCCAGCCAGGCGCAGGCCGACGCGCTGCTGACCTCGGCCAAGGATCAGCAGGAACACCGCTACGTGGTGCAGGCCATCGGCGACCTGCTGGCGCCGCTGTGCCGACAGCTGCGCGTACCGACGCAACCCTCGCTGCACGCCACGGCCACCATGTGGCACCTGGGCACGCGCATTGAAGGCGCTTTGAAAGATGCCTCGGCGGACAACCTGGCCCAGACTTCCAGTGCGGCGCTGGCCGCGCTGCTGCACCCCACGCCCGCCGTGGGCGGTGCCCCGCGCGCGCAGGCCGTGCGCGCCATTGCCGAACTGGAGCCCGTGCCGCGCGGCTACTACGCCGGTGCCGTTGGCTGGTGTGACGCCCAGGGCGACGGCGACTGGCACGTGGCGCTGCGCTGCGCGCGCGTGCAAGGCCGCACCGCGCGCCTGTTTGCTGGTGCCGGCATCGTGGCCGATTCCGACCCCGCAGCCGAAGGCGCCGAAACCCGGGCCAAGTTCAGCGCCATGCTGCACGCGCTGGGTGCGGATTCGGATGCCCTGCTTTGACGAGCCACTTCACCCCATGATCGACACCGCTCCCCAGCCCACCCGCGCCCTGCCGCGCATCCCTGCCTACGCGCTACCGGGCGCCGACGAATTGCCCGCGCCGCGCGGCCCCTGGCGTCTGGCCCCATCGCGCGCCGCGCTGCTGGTGCACGACATGCAGCGCTACTTTCTTTCGGCCTTTGGCGACCAGCCCAGCCCCGTGCCCGCCGTCGTCGCCCACATACGCCAGCTGCTGGATTTCGCGCACGCGCAGGGCATGCCCGTTTTCTACACCGCGCAGCACGGCCACCAGGACCGGCGCGACCGCGGCCTGCAGGCCGATTTGTGGGGCCCGGGCATGCGTGCCGTGCCCGAGCACGAGCAAATCACGCCGCCGCTGGCGCCGCAACCCGGCGATATCGTGCTGACCAAACACCGTTACAGCGCCTTCCAGCGCAGCAACCTGGAAAGCCTGATGCGCGCGCGCGGCCGCGACCAGTTGGTGATCTGCGGCGTGTACGCGCACATTGGCTGCATGGCCACCGCCGTGGAAGCGTTCCAGCGCGACATCGAAGCCTTCTTTGTGGCCGACGCCTTGGCCGACTACTCGCGCGAAAAGCACGACATGGCCCTGCGGTGGGTAGCCGACACCTGCGGCGTGCCGCTGACCACCGGCCAAGTGCTGGCGACATCGCCATGAAGCGCATCGACCGCCGCACCCTGCTGGGCCACGGCCTGGCTGCCACTGGCGCGCTGGCCCTGGCCGGCGTGGCCCGCGCGCAAGATTTTCCCCGCCGCCCGGTGCGCGTGTTCACGCCGTTTCCGGCTGGCAGCGGGCCCGATGCCTCGCTGCGCATGGTGGCCGAACAGCTGTCGCGCCACTGGCGCCATCCGGTGCTGGTCGACAACCGACCGGGTGGCAACGGCTTCATTGCCGTGGCGGCCTTCAAACAGGGCGCCAGCGACGGGCACGATTTGCTGCAGCTCGACAGCACGCACGTCACCAGCCACCCCAGCACCTTCGGCAAACTGCCGTACGACGTGCAACGCGATTTTTCGTCGCTGCGCATGTTGCTGCGCACGCCCTTTTTCGTGGCCGTCAGCGCGCGCAGCCCGCTCCGCACGCTGGACGACCTGATCCATGCGGCGCGCGCGAAGCCGGGGCGCATCAGCTACGGCTCGTGGTTCAACGGCAGCCCGGGGCATCTGGCCGGCTTGCTGATGCAGTCCAGGTTCGACCTGAGCATGCTGCATGTGCCGTTTCGCGACTTCGGCCAGCTTTACACCGCCGTGGCGAATGGCGATGTGGATTGGGCCATGGGCAGCGTGGCCACCGCCGCACCGCTGGAAAAAGGTGGCCGCCTGCGCTTCATATCACTGGCTGGGCCGCAGCGCGACGCGCTGTACCCCGACGTGCCGGCCACGGCCGAATCGCCGGCGACGCGCGGGTTTGAGGTCAGCGCCTGGGCGGGCCTGTTCGGCCCGGCCACCATGCCGGGCGAGCTGCGCAAGATGATCTCGGCCGATGTGTCGCAGGCGCTGGCCGCGTCCGAAGTGGTGGCCGCCTACAAAGCCATCGGCTACGAGGCGCCCAACCTCAGCCCGCCGCAGTTCGATGCGCTGATCCGCCGCGAAACCTCGCAGTGGTCCAAGATCATCCAGGCCGCCAACCTGCGGCTGGACTGAAGCATTGGCGCACCCCATCCTGATCACCCCGATCCTTAACGAAACCAGCCGCTGAAAGCGCCCGCCATGCCCTTGTCCACACGCCGCACCTTCACCCGTTTGCTGGCGGCCGCGGCCGCAGCGTCTGCCCTTGGCGGCGCGCACGCGGCCGACGCCTGGCCCAGCAAGCCGATCACCATCGTCGTCAACGGCGGCGCCGGCAGCCTGCCGGACATCTTTGCCCGGCCCCTGGGCGACCGCCTGTCGGCCGCGCTGGGCCAGCCGGTGGTGATTGACAACAAGCCCGGCGCGGGCGGCATGGTGGCCATGCAGCAGGTCAAACAAGCGCCGAAAGATGGCCACACGCTGGCCGTGGTGACCAACGCGCACATGGTGTGGAACCCCTACGTGTTCCCCAAACTCACCTACGACCCGGCCACCGACCTGGTGGCCGTCAGCCCGATCTCGGTCATTCCGATGGCGCTGGTGGTCAACCCCAAGCTGCCGGCGCACACCACGGCCGAGCTGTTCGCGCTGGCCAAGAAGGAGCCGGGCAAGCTCAACTACGCGTCGTCGGGCAACGGCAGCCCACCGCACGTGCTGTTTGAAATGCTGCGCGACCAGGCCGGTGCCAACATCGTGCACGTGCCGTTCAAGACCGGCACCGACGCGCTGACGTCCACCATCGCGGGCGATACGCAGGTCTACCTGGCCGGCACCTCGCTGGTCGAACCCATGGTCAAGAACCACCGCTTGCGCGTGCTGGCGGTCAGCCCCAAGGTATCGGCGCCGGTGTTTGCCAGCGCGCCCACGCTGGCATCGCAAGGCTTTCCCGGCTACGAAAGCGCGGTCTGGCTGGGCCTGGTGGCCACCGCCGGCACGCCGCCAGCCGTCATCCAACGGCTGAACGACGAAGTGGGCAAGGCGCTGAAAGACCCGGCCATGCAGCAAGCCATGGTGGCGCACGGCGCGCTGCCCTACCACGCCAGCCCCGAAGCGTTTGCGCAGCGCATCGTGGCCGAACGCGGCACCTGGGGCCCGGCCATCCGCCGGCTTGGCATTCAGCCCAACTGAAACCAGCCAACTATAAATACGATAGCTGCCTGCGCCTATTCAGCGTGCGCTGGCGGCCTTAATCGCCATGAAATACGATGTTCGCCATCGTCAGACCGTCTGCAACAATCCCACCATGAACCTGATCGAAGACATCGTTGCCAACGCCCCTGCCCTGAGCAGCATCCGCCGCGACATCCACGCGCACCCCGAGCTGTCGTTCAAAGAAACCCGCACCGCCGACCTGGTGGCCGATCTGCTCACCCAGTGGGGCATTCCCATCCACCGCGGCATGGGCAGGACCGGCGTGGTCGGCATTCTGAAAAACGGCGATTCGCCCCGCACCGTGGGCCTGCGCGCCGACATGGACGCGCTGCCGATGACCGAGGCCAACCAGTTCGCCCACGCCAGCCGCCACCCCGGCGTGATGCACGCCTGCGGCCACGACGGCCACACCACCATGCTGCTGGGCGCCGCGCAGGAACTGGCGCGCACCCGGCGCTTTGACGGCACCGTGTACCTGATCTTCCAGCCCGCCGAAGAGCACGGCGGCGGCGCGCGCGAGATGATGAAGGACGGCCTGTTCGAGAAGTTTCCGATGGAAGCGGTGTTCGGCATGCACAACATGCCCGGCATTGCGGCCGGGCACTTTGCCGCATCGGCCGGGCCGGTGCTGGCGTCCAGCAACGAGTTTCTGGTGCGCGTGCGCGGCAAGGGCGGGCACGGCGCCATGCCGCACCTGGCGGTCGATCCGCTGCCGATTGCGGCGCAGATCATGCAGGCGTTTCAGACCATCGTCAGCCGCAACAAGAAGCCGTCTGAAACGGCGGTGATCTCGGTCACCATGATCCACGCGGGCGAGGCGCCCAACGTCATCCCCGACACCTGCGAGATGCGCGGCACCGTGCGCACCTACACGCGCGAAACGCTGGATTTGATCGAGCGCCGCATGGGCGAAATCACCCACGGCACGGCCGCCACCTTTGGCGCCGAATGCGACTTTGAATTCACCCGCATCTACCCGTCCACCGTCAACCACCCGGCCGAGACCGCCTTCGCCCGCGAAGTGCTGACCGACCTGGTGGGGCCCGATCGGCTGATCGTGCAGGCGCCCATCATGGCGGCGGAAGACTTCGCCTTCATGCTGGAAAAAGTGCCCGGCAGCTACAGCTTCATCGGCAACGGCGACGGCGACCACCGCGAAACCGGCCACGGCCATGGCCCCTGCCTGGTGCACAACACCAGCTACGACTTCAACGACGCCCTGCTGCCCGTGGGCGCCAGCTACCTGGTGCGCCTGGCCGAACGCTGGCTAGCCACGCCGCGCGGCTGAGAAGGCAGTGCGCAAGGGCGGCCAAGTGCCGGCGTAAAACTACCAAAATCATAGCTGCCTACGCCCACCCCACCTGCGCTGGCGGCATGTTTGGCTTAAAACTGGCTCATCTGCATGCGGTGCTGCGCGGCTGTGCGCCACAGGCCCCTGCGACTGACGAGATGCGCGCCACAGGGCCCCCCCTACCAAAGTGAAAGTGCGGATCGCGCGGCGTTGGCAGCCGGCACGGCTGCCCACTCGGTCAAAGGCAATTTGCTATTTTAAACATAGCTACCTTCGCCCGTGCTGCGGGCGCTACAGCCCTATTTGACTAAAAATCGCAAGCTTGACGGTGGGCACATCCACCGGGCACTCATCCTGGTGTTGACCCAAACCAACGCGCCTCAACCCACGCGGCCAAACGCCCAGCCGTTGGCGGCCTGCGTGCCTTCCACCTGGTCGATCAGCCGCAGCAACGGCGTGAGTTCGCGGTAGCGCCCGGCGGTGTGGCGGATGTAGGCGATGAAGCGCGGCGCATCGGCCAGGTATTTGGGCTTGCCGTCGCGCAGCGTCAGGCGGGCAAAGATGCCGGCCACTTTCAGGTGCCGCTGCAGGCCCATCCATTCGACCGCGCGCCAGAAGCTGCCAAAGTCGCTGTGCCAGTCTTCGTAGTCCATCAGCCCGGCCTTGCGGGCGCGTTCCCAATAGCGCACGGTGATGTCGATGACGAACTCTTCGTCCCACGTCAGAAACGCATCGCGCATCAGGCTGGCGATGTCGTAGGTCAGCGGGCCGTAGACGGCGTCCTGGAAATCGAGCACGCCGAGCGGACCGGCTTCGGCCGGCGGCACCATCTCGCCGCCGCCGGGCCGCCCCAAGGCGGCGAGGGCCCCCTCGGGGGGCAGCGCATCATGCGAAGCAGAGGCGCGTGGGGGCACCATCAAGTTTCGCGGCATGAAGTCGCGGTGCACGTAACCCATGGGCGCCGCCAGGTTGCGCGCCACGATCAGGTCAAAGGTTTTGTCCAGCGTGTCGCGCAGCGCACCTTCCACGGCCACGCCGCGGTGCTGGGCCAGGTACCAGTCGGGGAACAAGGCCAGCTCGCGCCGCAGCAGGGCTTCGTCGTACAGCGGCAATTCGCCGGGGCGGCTGGCCTGTTGCCAGGGCAGCAGGATGTCCAGCGCGGCTTCGTACAGCGGGCGGCTGGCCGCCGGATCGTCGGGGTTGACCGCTTCGATCATGGTGCGCGCGCCCAGGTCGCTCAACAGCATGAAACCCTGGGGCTGGTCCCAGGCCAGCACTTCGGGCGCGTTCAGGCCGGCGCCGTGCATCAGGGCCGCCACGTGGACGAAGGGCGCGCAGTTTTCATGCGCGGGCGGGGCGTCCATCACGATGCGGGTGCCGCCGTCCAGGGTGTCCAGCCGCAGGTAACGCCGAAAGCTGGCATCTGCCGAGGCGATGCGCAGGCTGTCTGGGCGCAGCGCCTGTTCGGCCGCCACGTTGTTCAGCCAGCGCTCGAACGCCTCGCGGCGTCCCGGATCGGGCCAGGAAACGGCGGCAGACATGTCACGTTCAGTGACAAGTGTGTGGGAGGCAGGGGGAAAGTCGGAAGGCGCGGCACTCATGGATAATCGATTCTACAAACCGCGCACCCTGTGGCGCGACCGTTTCGATCATTCCGCAGTGCAGGTGCCCCCGCTTTCTTCCTCCCGTCTTCGCTCACGCCATGCCCCTCGGCCCGCAGCACTGCGCCCGGTGGCACTGGGCGTGCTGATTCTGCTGGGCGGCGGCGCACTGGCGCAGTCGCCTGCGGCAGAAGCACCTTCACCCATTTCCACCGCTGGCGATGCGCCGCTGGCGCTGCACGCCACGCCAACGCTGTCTGAGGCGCTGCCGGCCAGCGGCGACCACGCCAGCATCATCTATGGCGAGCAGATCACCGGCCGGCCCAACCTGGAAGCGGTGATCGAGGGCGAGGCCGAGTTGCGCCAACCCGGCTTTGTGTTGCGCAGCAACCGCCTGACCTACGACCAGACCACCGATGTGGCCACCGCAGAGGGCGATGTGCGCATCAATTCGCGCGGCGACCGGTTCAAGGGCATCGAAGGCCAGATCCAGGTGGATGCGTTCGAAGGCTTTGTTCTGCAGCCCAGCTACGAGATATTGGCCAACGGCGCGCACGGCCAGGGCGAACGGATCGAGTTTCATGACCGCGACCGCGCCACGGTGCTGGTCGGCGACTACACCACCTGCCGGCGCGGCGGCCCCGACTGGATGCCCGACTGGATCCTGCGCGCCAACCGGCTGGAGCTGGACCAGGAAGACCAGGTAGGCCGCGCCGAGGGCGCCACGCTGGAATTCCAGGGCATGCCGATCCTGCCGCTGCCGTCGATGAGCTTTCCGCTCAGTGACCAGCGCAAGTCGGGCTGGCTGCCCGCCACCATCGGCCTGGACAACAAAAGCGGCCTGAACCTGACGTTGCCGTACTACTGGAACATTGCGCCCAACCGCGACGCCACCATCACGCCCGAGCTGATGCTGCGCCGCGGCGTGGATGTGGGCGGCGAGTTCCGCTACCTGGAACGCAATTACGAAGGCCGCGTCAACGCGCACTTCATGCCCGACGACAAGCTGCGCCAGCGCAACCGCTGGGGCTACTTTGTGCGGCACAACGGCATGTACGACTCGGGCGTCGATGCCGTGGGCGGCCTGGGTTTCGGGCTGAACCTGAACCGCGTGAGCGACAACGACCACTGGCGCGACTTCACCCGCAAAGGCTTGTCGCTGACCACACGCCTGCTGGCCAACGACGGCAGCCTGAGCTGGTCCAAGGGCGACTTCTCGGCCACCGCCCGCGCCCTGAAATGGCAGACGCTGCAGGACGTGACGGCGCCCATCGTGCCGCCCTACGACCGCCTGCCGCAGCTGACCGGCCGCTGGGCGCGCGTCAACGACCGGGGTTTCGACTATTCGGTCGAGGCCGACTACACCCGCTTTCGCGGCGACCGCCTGCTGACACTGCAGCCCGACGCCGACCGCAGCTACGTCTGGGCGCAGGCATCGCGGCCGTTCTTGCGGCCGTGGGGCTTTCTGACGCCCAAGGTGCAGATGCACGCGGCGCGTTACTCGTTTGACGGCACGCTGGTCAATGGCGCAGGCAGCGCAAACCGGGCGGTGCCCACGGTCAGCCTGGACAGCGGGCTGGTGTTCGAACGCAATGCCAGCTACTTTGGCCGCGCCTTCCGCCAGACGCTGGAGCCGCGGCTGATGTACGTGTACACGCCCTACCGCAACCAAAGCCAGATTCCCAATTACGACACCGGCGCGTACGACTTCAACTTCGCCACCATCTGGGCCGAAAACGCCTTTGCCGGCCACGACCGCATCGTGGACAACAACCTGGTCACGGCGGGGCTTACCACGCGCCTGCTCGACCCCGAAACCGGCGCCGAAGCGGTGCGCCTGGGCGTGGCCCAGCGCTATCGCTTCTCGCCTCAAAAGGTGGTGCTGCCCGGCGGCACCCCCAACGACCGTGGCCTGTCCGACCTGATGCTGGGCGCGTCCATCAACTGGACGCCGCAGTGGTCGTTCGACACCGTCGTGCAGTACAACCCCGACACGCGCCGCAGCACGCGCACCACGGTGCACGCCCGCTACTCGCCGGAAAAATTCCACACCATCAGCGCGGCTTACCGCAACCAGCGCGACCTGAACAGCGAATCGCTGGACCTCGGCTGGCAATGGCCGCTGGGCGATCTGGTCGGGCGGCGCGGCGAATTGGGCACCACCACATCCGGTGGCGGCGGCAGCTGCAGCGGGCGCTGGTACGGTGTCGGTCGTTTGAACTACAGCCTGCGCGACAAGAAGCTGGTGGATGCGGTCGTCGGCGTCGAATACGACGCAGGCTGCTGGATCGGCCGCATCGTCTTCGAAAAGCTCACCAGCTCCGTCAGTTCGTCCACCAAGCGCGTGATGTTCCAGCTCGAATTCATCGGCCTGTCCAAGCTGGGCACCAACCCCTTGCGTTCGCTGCGCAACAACATCCCGGGCTATCAGTACCTGCGCCAGGAAACCACCACCCCGAGCCGGTTCACCGCTTATGACTAAGACCTCTCGTCCCCTTTGCCTGCCGCGCGCCACCTGGGCCGCTTTGCCCCTGCTGTGCGCCGCACTGGCCCTGCCGGCGCACGCCCAGTCCACGGACAGCCGCAAGCAACCCAGCGCTGCCAGCAAGCGCGCCGCACAGCCAGCCAAAAAGCCTGCAGCCAAGCCGACCGGCAAGGCCGCCGCCAAGCCCGCCGCCAAGCCTTCGGTGAAGCCGGCCGCCGGCCCAGCCGCCGCCAGCAGCGCCCCGGCCGCGGCGTCGGGTGCGCGGTCCCCGGTGGCCAATGCTGGTCCGCGCGAAGCCGACTACATCGTGGCCGTGGTCAACAGCGAGCCGATCACCAACAACGAAGTGCGCGCCCGCGCTGCACGTGCGCAGCAGCAGCTGACCGAACGTGGCGCCACGCCGCCGCCCGCCGAAGAGCTGCGCAAGGAAGTGCTGGAGCGCCTGATCTCCGAACGCGCGCAACTGCAATTCGCACGCGAAACCGGCATCAAGGTCGAAGACGCCTCGCTGGAGCAGGCCGAGCTGGCCATCGCCCGCCAGAACGAGCTGCGCAGCGTGGCTGAGTTGCATCGCCGGGTCGAGGAGAGCGGCATCGCCATCAAGGACTTCCGCGACGACATCCGCAACCAGGTAACGCTGGCACGGCTGCGTGAACGCGAGATCGATCCCAAGATGAAGGTGACGGATGCGGAGGTGGACACCTTCATCCGCCAGCAGACCGGCGCCCAGGCACCGGGGCAGGACATCAACCTGGCCATGATCCTGATCGCCGTGCCCGAAAACGCCACGGCCGAGGAACGCGCACGCCTGCAGGCACGCGCGGACGAAGTGGCACGCCGCGCCAAGGCGGGTGAAGACTTCGCCAAGCTGGCCGCCGAATTTTCCGACGCCAACAACCGTGGCAGCGATGGCGGCGTGCTGGGCCTGCGCCCGGCCGACCGTTACCCCGACCTGTTCGCGCGCGCCACACAACGCACCCGCGTGGGCGATACCGTCGGCCCGCTGAAGTCGGACGCGGGCTTTCACGTCCTGAAACTGCTGGACCGCAAGCGCAACAACGACCTGCCGGAAGTGCGCATTCCGCAAACCCATGTGCGCCACATCCTGCTCAAGGTCGGCCCTACGCAGACCGAACGCATCGCGACCGAACGGGCCGCCGACATGCGCCGCCGCATCGTGGCCAAGCAGGCCAGTTTTGAAACCCTGGCGCGCGAGAACTCTGGCGACGAAAGCGCGGCCGAAGGTGGCGATCTGGGCTGGGTCAGCCCAGGCCAGTTCGTGCCCGAGTTCGAACAGGCCATGAACAACCTGGACCCTGGGCAGGTCAGCCCGCCGATCGTCACGCGCTTTGGCGTGCACCTGATCCGGGTGGACGAGCGCACCGAACGCACCCTGTCCTCCGACGATCAGCGGCAGATGGCGCGCAACATGCTGCGCGAGAAGAAAGCACAAGACGCCTTCGAAACCTGGGCGCGCGAGGTGCGTGGCCGCGCCTACGTCGAGTACCGGGATCCGCCGAAATAAATGGAACACCCTCCTGAGTCGCTGCGCGCCTTCCCCCCGCTCTCTTCGCGCTGCGCGCTTCGGGCAGGGGGACAACGCCGGTGCTCGGTACAAGCCCGAGCACGGCGTTCGTTGACATGGCCTGCTCCGCGGCCTTTCGGCTCGGTGGGGTTCATACGTCGGCCGGGCTTTGGCTATCGGTTCTGTTTCGCCGCCGCGATCAGCAGCGTCTCTGACTTCGTCCTTCTCCCTCTGGGAGAGGGCTGGGGTAAGGGCCGCCGACCGTCATTGAATCGCTCGCCACGCGCATGAAACACATCGCACGCAAACGCTTCGGGCAGCACTTCCTGTCCGACGGCGCCATCATCGACGCCATCGTGCGGGCCATCGATCCACAGCCCGGCGATGCCATGGTGGAAATTGGCCCCGGCCTGGCGGCGCTGACTCAGCCTTTGGTGGAACGCCTGGGCCGCCTCACCGTGATCGAGCTGGACCGCGACCTGGCCGTGCGGCTGCGTGCGCACCCGCAGCTGAGCGTGATCGGGTCTGATGTACTAAAAGTCGACTTTGCGCTTATCCAGCCTGCGCAGGCAGCTACCAAATTGAGAGTGGTCGGCAACCTGCCGTACAACATCTCCACACCGATCCTGTTTCACCTGCTGCCCTTTGCCGCCATCGTGCACGACCAGCACTTCATGCTGCAAAAGGAAGTGATCGACCGCATGGTGGCCACGCCCTCCACCAGCGACTACAGCCGCCTGTCGGTGATGCTGCAGTGGCGCTACGCCATGGAAAACGTGCTGTTCGTACCACCCGAAGCCTTCGATCCGCCGCCCAAGGTGGACTCGGCGGTGGTGCGCATGCTGCCGCGCACCGACTTTGCGCCGCTGGACGTGAAAGCGCTTTCTGAACTGGTCCAGGTCGCCTTCAGCCAGCGCCGCAAACTGCTGCGGCATACGCTGGGCAAATGGCTGGATGCGCGTGGCTTTGGTGGCCAGTTTGACGTGCAGCGGCGCGCGGAAGAAGTGCCCGTGGCCGAATACGTAGAGCTGGCCCAAGCCGTCGCATCTAAAGCCTGAAAAGGCTTGAACCACCGCGCGCGCGGGGCGTTCGCAGACCAGGCTGAGCGGCCGCTGTACGCCCTTTCCTGCCTGGGCTGAGGTTGCGCACAGCGCCTACGCGCGGCCTTGGATTTCGGCGTCGGTAGCGACCGGACTTCTTCTTTTAGCGAACGGATCTGCACCGCTGCGCGGCAATTAGCTGGCGCTGCCCCCAATCTCAGCAGTTGCTGAAATCAGGTTTCCTCTTTTGGCGAAAGTGCTCGCGCCGCTGTTCGGCGGGCAGCTGGCGCTGCCCCCCAATCTCAGCACTTGCTGAAATTGGGCTTCCTCTTCTAGCGAAAGTGCTCGCGCCGCTGCGCGGCAGGCAGCTGGCGCTGCCCACCAATTTCAGCAGTTGCTGAAATTGGGCTTCCTCTTTTCCATGAACGCGGTCATGGCTTCGCGGGCGGCGGGTTCGGCCAGCATGCGGCCGAAATGCGCGCCCTCTTCGGCGATGCGGTCCAGCACGGCATTTTGCTGGCCGCCCTTCATCAGCTGCTTGGTGGTGACCAGGCTGCTGAGCGGTTTGGCGGCCAGTTTCAGTGCCTGCTCGCGCGCAAAGCGGTTGCATTCGCTGGGCGGCAGCACGCGGTTGACCAGGCCGACTTCCAGCGCGGCTTCGGCCATGAAGGGTTCGCCCAGCAGCAGCGCCTCGGCGGCGCGGTGGTAGCCGAACATCTGTGGCACCAGCAGGCTGGAAGCGGCTTCGGGGCACAGGCCCAGGTTGACGAAGGGCATGGAAAACGCGGCGTTGTCGCCCGCATAGACCAGGTCGCAGTGAAACAGCAGCGTGGTGCCCACACCGACGGCCGGGCCGCACACCGCGGCCAGCAACGGTTTGGGAAAGGTGGCGATGCCGCGCAAGAAGCGGAACACGGGCGAATCCATGCCCGCGGGCTTGTTGCGCAGGAAGTCGTCCAGATCGTTACCGGCCGAAAACACGGTCTCGTGGCCCTGGATCAGCACCGCGCGTACCGCGTCGTCGGTGGCGGCGCCTTCGATGGCGCCGGCCAGCGCGTCGTACATGGCGACGTTGATGGAGTTCTTGCGTTCGACGCGGTTGAAGGTGAGCGTCAGCACACCGGCTTCTTGGTGGATCAGGATGTCAGACATGGCGGTGGAAGGTGGTGGGAAAGGGCGGCGAAGAAGTTCAAATTTGATAGCTGCTAGCGCCGTATGGTAGGGCGCCAGAAGCCTATTTGGCTTGAAATCATTCCTTGAAATAGACGATCTGGTGCGTGGTCACCAGCAGCTGGCCCGATGGGCTCCAGAGCTGGCCGCTCTGGTCAAAGAAGCCGTTGTAGAAGGCCTGCCCCTGCGCCTGGGCCAGCAGGTGATGTTCGCCCACCTGGACCAGCGCTGCGGCATCGACGTGGAAGTACGCCGTCATCGACACGGTGCCGATCAGCGTGCGGGTGGCGCGCCGCCGCCAGATGCGGGGGTAGAACACATCGGACAGCGCGGCCAGGCCGGCAAAGTCCAGCGGGCGCGGCGGGTCGTCGCGCACCCACATGCGGGTCAGGCTGTCGGCTTCGCTGCCGTCCCAGTCGGCGGGAATGGGGCCGGCCAGCGGGCGCATGTCGTAACGCTCGATCCAGCGCACCCAGCCAGCGGCGGGCGCTCGCGGAATGCCCTGCGCAGCGGGCGCGGCGGGCATCGGTGTGTCGGTGGCGCCCCAGGTGGCGCGCCGCACGGCGGTGACGGCGGTGGCGGTCAGCACGGTTTGCTCGGTGCCGTCCGCATCAAGCTGGGTCATGCGCATCACCCAATGCTGGGTGGATCGGTTGGTGCGCGCTGGCTCGGCGCTGATGCGAAAGGGCGCGTCTGCCACGCCGGCAGCGAAGTTCACGGTCAGTGAGATGGGGTCGCCCAGCCGACCAGGGTGCAGGCACACGGCCTGCAGCATCTGCGCCGCCGACACGCCGCCAAACGGGCCCACCATGTTGGCGTAGGCGGGGTGCGGTGCGCCCGTGAAGCTGCGCGCACCGGTGGCGGATGCGCCCTCGGCCACGTCGGCGGGCGACAGCGCCAAAGCCTGGTCAAGCGGGTGGGTTTCGGTTGGCGGCGCGGTAACGTTCATGAAGGGCGGTGCGTCGGACACAGGGTGGGGTAGATGCGTGGAAGCTAACACGCGGCATGCCCGCGGAATGTCACCCTTGCGCCTTGGCCGCGCGCTGCGGCAGGCCACGCAAAGCCTGTTCGGCCAGTGGCCACAGCCGCGCCGTGCCGGATGGGCGGAACCAGCCAAAGTGGCCGATGCGGCGCAGGCCCAGTTGCGCTGGCTCGATGCGCTGCACCTGGCTGGGCGCGGCGCTGAACAGGCGCAGCAGGCTGCGTGTGCCCTGCAGCGTCATCAATTCATCGTCGGCCACCGAAAGCGCCAGCACCGGGAATTTCACGCTGGCGTAGCTGGCGCGCGCGGCCGGGCCTTCGGCGCCCACGCTGTATTCGCGGTTCAGGCACCAGCGGCGCCATTGCAGCATCACGCCACGCGGCAGGTCGCCCACCTTGCGCAGGCGCCGGCCGGGAAAGTAGCCCACCAGGCGCGTGGCGATGGGCACCAGCACCCACCAGAAATACGGCACCAGGCGCTTCAGGCGCGGCGCGTTCTCGCGCCAATAACCGCTGCCCGCAGCCACGCTGAGCAGGCCATCCACCACATCGGGCCGCTGAAAAAAGCCGGGCAGCTGCGCGCCCAGGCTGTGGCCCAGCAACAGCAGTGGCCCTTGCGGGTTGGCGGTGCGCGCGTCGGTCACCACGGCTTCGTAGTCGCGCGCCCAGTCGTTCAAGTCGGCCGCGCACGCGCGCAGCGGCGGGCCCAGCGCCAGCGAATCGCCATGGCCCCGGTAATCAAAGCTGGTGACTTGCCAGCCCTGTTCTGCCAGCCATTCGGCGAACGGCGCGTAATAGTCTTGGCGCACGCCCATGGCGCCGCCGATGACGACGCTGCCCAGCGCCGCTGGGCCGGGCGTGTAGCGCCGCGCGGCAACGCGGGCGCCGTCGGCCATGGTCAGCGTGAAGGGCTGCACGGCCCCACCACGCCGCTTTGCACCGTCTGGGTGAGCCGCGTCAGCCACGCGTCACACCCGCTCGAAAATGCCCGCCGCGCCCTGCCCCATGCCCACGCACATGGTGACCATGCCGTACTTCTTGTTATGGCGGCGCAGCGCGTGCACCACGGTCGCCGACCGAATGGCGCCAGTCGCGCCCAGCGGGTGGCCCAGTGCAATGGCGCCGCCCATGGGGTTGACCTTGGCCGGGTCCAGCTTCAGCGTGTTCAGCACCGCCAGCGACTGCGCGGCAAAGGCTTCGTTCAGCTCGATCCAGTCGATCTGGTCCTGCGTCAGGCCGCCGGCCTTCAGCGCGGCGGGAATCGCCTCGATTGGGCCGATGCCCATCAGGTGCGGCGGCACGCCACGGCTGGCGTAGCTGACAAAGCGCGCCAGCGGCGTCAGGCCAAAGCGCTTGACGGCGGCTTCGCTGGCCAGGATCAGCGCGCCAGCACCGTCGCTGGTCTGGCTGCTGTTGCCCGCCGTGACGCTGCCGCGCGCGGCAAACACGGTGCGCAGCTTGGCCAGGCCTTCCAAAGTGGTGTCGGGGCGCGGGCCTTCGTCGATGTCGACCGTGCGTTCGGTCTGCGTGACTTCGGCGGTCTTCAGGTTGACGCTGCGGTCGGTCACGGTGACGGGGGTGATCTCGTCCTTGAACTCGCCCGCCGCAATCGCCCTGGCGGCGCGCTGGTTGGATTCCAGCGCAAACGCGTCCTGCGCTTCGCGGCTGACTTTCCACTGCTGCGCCACCTTCTCGGCCGTCAGGCCCATGCCGTAGGCGATACCGTAGTCGTCGACGTTGTCGGTGTTGCCAAAGATGGTGGGCGACAGGCTGGGGCTGTTGCCCATCATCGGCACCATGCTCATGCTTTCCACACCGGCGGCGATCATCACATCCGATTCGCCCACGCGGATGCGGTCTGCCGCCATCTGCACGGCGGACAGGCCCGACGCGCAGAACCGGTTGACGGTGATGCCGCCCACGCTGTTGGGCAGGCCGGCCAGCACCGCGCCAATGCGCGCCACGTTCAGGCCCTGCTGCGCTTCGGGAATGGCGCAGCCGCAGATGATGTCTTCAATGGCCGCCGGGTCCAGCCCCGGCGCCTGCGCCAGTGCGGCGCGCAGCGTGTGCGCCAGCAGGTCGTCCGGCCGGGTGTGGCGGAAGTAGCCCTTGTGCGACTTGCCAATCGGCGTGCGCGTGGCGGCGACGATGTAGGCGTCTTGAATTTGCTTGCTCATGCCGATGCTCCTGGGTGTCTGGCTCCTTCCCCCGCTGGGGGAAGGTTGGGATGGGGGCTCGCCTGGGTCGACATCGGCTTCAACCGATGAGCAATGGCCTGCAGCACCCCATCCATGTTGATGAAGGGTTCGTTCGAAGAAAAGCGCAGCACCTGAAAGCCGTGCTGCCTGAAAAAGGCGTCGCGTGCCTGGTCGTACACCTGCTGACCTGCATGTTGCGAACCGTCCAACTCCACAATCAAACGTGGTGTCAGGCACGCAAAGTCGGCCACGTACGCGCCCAGTGGATGTTGGCGCCTGAACTTCACGCCCAACTGCTCACCGCGCAAGTGCGTCCACAAGCGACGTTCGCCGTCCGTCATCTCGCGGCGGAGCGTGCGGGCATTGGTGCGGGCGCTGGATGTAGCTTGGTTCTGCATGGCAAGTGGCTGGAGTGAGCGGCCCCCATCCCTGCCTTCCCCCACAGGGGGAAGGAGAGGGAACGTGGGTCAGTTGCGTACGGGCTTGCCGGTAGAAAGAATCCCCAGCATCCGCTCCTGCGTCTTGGGGTGCGACAGCAGCGTGGTGAACGCCTGGCGCTCCAGCGTCAGCAGGTACTCCTCGCTGACCAGCGTGCCGGGGTCGACGTCGCCGCCGGTCAGCACGTGGGCGATGTGGCGGGCAATATCAAAGTCGTGCTGGCTGATGAAGCCGCCGTCGCGCATGTTGACCATCTGGCCGGTGATGGTGGCCTTGCCGTCGCGGCCCGCCACCGGGAACAGCCGGCGCATGGGCGGGCGGTAGCCGGCGGCGTGCATGGCCTTGGCCTGTTCCAGCGCCACGTGCAGCAGCTCGTCGCGGTTCGGCACGATCACGTCGTCCCACAGCAGGTAACCCAGCTGGCGCGATTCCAGCGCGCTGGTGCCCACCTTGGCCATGGCCGCGGCGGTGAAGCCTTCGGTCAGGAAGGGCAGCAAATCCTTGCCGGTGCTGGCCTGGGCATTCTCTGCCGCGCGGCGGGCGATGTAAGTCAGCCCGCCTGCGCCGGGGATCAGGCCCACGCCCACTTCCACCAGGCCGATATAGCTTTCCATTGCGGCCACACGGCGCGCGCTGTACACCGACAGTTCGCAGCCGCCGCCCAGCGCCATGCCGCGAATGGCGGCAATCACCGGCACCTGCGAGTAGCGGATGCGCATCATGCCGTCCTGCAGCTCTTTTTCCAGCGAATCGACGAAGTCGGCACCGCCAGCGACGTAGCCTTTCAGCATGGTTTCCAGGTCAGCGCCAAAGCTGAACGGGTCGCCACCCTGCCAGATCACCAGGCCTTTGTAATCGGCCTCGGCGATGTCCAGCGCCTGCATCAGGCCTTCACCCGCCTCGGGGCTGATGATGTGCTGCTTGGTCTTGAGGGTGGCGATCACCACCTCGTCGTCCAGCGTCCAGATGCGGATGGCGTCGGTCTCGGCCAGCGTCTTGCCGGCCGTCTCGAAGTGCGGTCCGCCTTCGCCCAGCAGCAGCTCGGGGAACAGCTGGCGTTCGTACACGGGCAGTTGGCGGCGCGGCTCGAAGCGGCCAGCGGTGGGGTTCCACGAACCCTCGGCCGTGTGCACGCCGCCCGCGTCGGCCACCGGGCCTTTGAAGACCCAGTCGGGCAGCGGCTGCTTGCTCAGCGCTTTGCCAGCGTCGATGTCTTCCTGCACCATCTTGGCGACTTCCAGCCAGCCGGCTTCCTGCCACAGCTCGAACGGGCCTTGCGACATGCCAAAGCCCCAGCGCATGGCCAGGTCGATATCGCGCGCGGTCTCTGCAATGTCTTGCAGGTGCACGGCAGCGTAGTGAAAGCCGTTGCGCAGAATAGCCCACAGGAACTGCCCCTGCGGCCCCTCGGCATTGCGCAGCAGCTTCAGGCGCTCGGCCGCGGGGCGCTTCAGCATGCGGCCGTACACCTCGTCGGCCTTGGCGCCGCCGGGCACGTAGTCGCCTTCTGCCAGGTCAAAGCGCAGGATGTCGCGGCCCACCTTTTTGTAGAAGCCGGCGCCGGTCTTCTGGCCCAGGTTCTTCATCTCCAGCAGCTTGGCCAGCACCTCGGGCGTGCCATAGCTGCCATAGAAGGAATCGGTCTTCTCGTCCAGGTTGTCCTGCAGCGTCTTGATGACGTGGCCCACGGTATCCAGCCCCACCACGTCGATGGTGCGGAAAGTGCCGCTGCTGGCGCGGCCCAGGCGCTTGCCGGTCAGGTCATCCACCACGTCAAAGCTCAGGCCGAATTTTTCGACCTCTTTCAACGTGGCCAGCATGCCGCCAATGCCGACGCGGTTGGCGACGAAGTTGGGCGTGTCTTTGGCGCGCACCACGCCCTTGCCCAGCGCGGTGGTGACAAAGGCTTCCAGCTGGTCCAGCACCTGCGGCTGCGTGGTGGGCGTGGCAATCAGCTCCACCAGCACCATGTAGCGCGGCGGGTTGAAGAAGTGGATGCCGCAAAAGCGCGGGCGCAGCGCCTCGGGCAGCGCCTCGCTCAGCTTGGTGATCGACAGGCCGGATGTGTTGCTGGCCAGCAGCGCGTGCTTGCCCACGTGCGGCGCGATCTTGTGGTACAGGTCGCTCTTCCAGTCCATACGCTCGGCAATGGCCTCGATGATCAGGTCGCACCCTTTGAGCTTCTTCAGGTCGTCCTCGTAATTGGCCACCTCGATCAGGTCGGCATCGCTGGCCACCGCCAGCGGCGCGGGCTTGAGCTTCTTCAGGTTGTCGATGGCGCGCAGCACGATGCCGTTCTTCGGCCCTTCTTTGGCTGGCAGGTCAAACAAGACGACGGGCACCTTGCAGTTGACCAGGTGCGCCGCGATCTGCGCACCCATCACGCCAGCGCCGAGCACGGCGACTTTCTTGACGTTGAATCGGGACATGTCTTGTTTCCTATGAATATCTGTGTCGGTTCAACCGGGGCAGCTTGCCGATGCAAGCGGGCGCCGCGCTGAAGCCTCGTTGTGGCGCAAGTGCGCCGGCACCAGGCGCGTCACTTGACCCGCACCCACGTCTGCGTGCGGCCAAACGGGCCGATGGAGCCACGCACTTCCAGCTTCTGGCCGCCGTCGATGGGCGTCAGGCGCAGGCCGTAGGTGCTGCCCTTTTCGGGGTCGAGAATACGGCCGCTTTCCCACACGTCCTTGCCTTCGGCCTTTTTGGCGCCGCGGATGATTTCCAGGCCGACCATGGGCTTGTCTTTGCGGTCGTCGGTGCAGCGGTCGCACACGGCCTTGGGATCAACGCCGGGGCGCAGCAGCTGTTCGATGCGGCCACTGAGCACGCCCGCGCTGTCGCTGATGACGATCTGCGCCTTGGGCTGCTTGGTGTCGTCGTCGATGCTGCGCCAGGTGCCCACGGGCGTCATCTGCGCGTGGGCCGGAGCGGCAATAACTCCCAAAACAATAGCTATTAGCGCCCGCTGGATGGGCGCTGAAGCCTGTTTTTTATGTGAACTTGTCACGCCAATGCCGCGTCGGTGTCCATCAGATTGGCCACACCGGAACGCGCGGTGCGCATCAGGCTGGCCGTCTCGGGGAACAGGCGCGCGAAGTAAAAGCGCGCGGTCTGCAGCTTGGCGGTGTAGAACGGGTCGGCGCTGCCTTCGGCAATCTTCTTCAGCGCCACACTGGCCATGCGCGCAAAGAAGTAGGCGAACACCAGATGCCCGGCCACGCGCAGGTAGTCGACGCTGGCGCCACCCACTTCGTCGGGGTTGGTGAAGCCTTTGAAGCCGATCTCGGTGGTGAACTTGGTCATCTGGTCCGCCAGGTAGCCCAGCGGGTTGATGAACTCGGCCATCTTCTCGTTGACGCCCTCTTCCCTGACCAGCGCCTCGATCTGTTTGCCGAACTTGCGCAGCGTGGCGCCCTGGTTGCCCAGCACCTTGCGGCCCAGCAGATCCAGCGACTGCACGGTGTTGGTGCCTTCGTAGATCATGTTGATACGGGCGTCGCGCACGAACTGCTCCATTCCCGTCTCATGGATGTAGCCGTGGCCGCCAAACACCTGCATGGCGTGGTTGGTGGCGGCAAAACCGTTGTCGGTGATGAAGGCTTTGACGATGGGCGTGAGCAGCGCGACGATTTCGTCGCTGTCCTTGCGCACCTTTTCATCGGGGTGGTGCAAGGCCTTGTCCAGCATCATGGCGCAGTAGATGCTCATCGCGCGGCCGCCTTCGGCGTAGGCCTTGGCGGTCAGCAGCATCTTGCGCACGTCGGGGTGCACGATGATCGGGTCGGCGGCCAGGTCCTTGGCCTTGGGGCCGGACAGGCTGCGCATCTGGATGCGGTCCTTGGCGTAGACCAGGGCGTTCTGGTAGGCCACTTCGGTCAGGCCCAGCGACTGGTTGCCCACGCCCAGGCGGGCGGCGTTCATCATCACGAACATGGCCTGCAGGCCCTTGTTGGGCTCGCCCACCAGGGTGCCGACGGCGCCGTCGAGAGCGATCTGCGCGGTGGCGTTGCCGTGGATGCCCATCTTGTGCTCCAGGCCGGTGCAGAACACGGGGTTGCGTTCGCCCAGGCTGCCATCGGCATTGACCAGGTATTTGGGCACCAGGAACAGGCTGATGCCCTTGCTGCCCTTGGGCGCATCAGGCAGGCGGGCCAGCACCAGGTGGACGATGTTGTCGGTGAAGTCGTGCTCGCCGGCGCTGATGAAGATCTTGTTGCCGGTGATCTTGTAGGTGCCGTCGGCCAGCGGTTCGGCCTTGCTGCGCAGCATGCCCAGATCGGTGCCGCAGTGCGGTTCGGTCAGGCACATGGTGCCGGTCCATTCGCCGCTGGTCAGCTTGGGCAGATAGGTTTTCTTTTGCTCGTCGGTGCCGTGCGCGTGCAGCGCTTCGTACGCGCCGTGCGACAGGCCTGGGTACATCGTCCAGGCCTGGTTGGCGCCGTTCAGCAGTTCATAAAAACACTGGTTGGCCACGAACGGCAGACCCTGCCCGCCATAGGCCGGGTCGCACGACAGCGCGGCCCAGCCGCCTTCGACGTACTGCTTGTAGGCGTCCTTGAAGCCTTTGGGCGTGGTGACTTCGTGCGTGGTCTTGTCCAGCGTGCAGCCTTCGGCGTCGCCGCTCAGGTTAAGGGGCTGGGTCACCTCCACCGCGAATTTGCCGCCCTCTTCCAGCACCGCGTTCAGCGTGTCGGCATCCAGATCGGCGTGCTGCGGAATGGCTTTCAGTTCGTCGATCACGTTCAACACTTCGTGCATGACGAATTGCATATCGCGCAGTGGGGGGGTATAGCTGGGCATTCGCAGTTTGCTCCTGGGTGGTGTTGGGTAAGGAAATGGTCACGCGCCGTAGCGCGCAAGGATGTTGTCGAAGCCGCGCAGGGCGCGCTCCATGGAACCGGGGCGCCTGAGAAAGCGCGCGTCGTAGTGCAGCGCAAGAATCAGCGCATGGATCTCGAAGGTGATTTGCCGCTCGTCGGCATCTGCCACCAGATGGCCTTCGTCCCGGGCCTTGGCCACGGCGCGTTCCATCGCCTCTTGCCAGGCCATGACCGCTTCAATGAGTGCATCGCGCACCGGGCCGGGGCGGTCGTCAAACTCGACCGCGCCGCTGATGAAGATGCAGCCCGAGTCCAGCTCGGCGCTGGTGTAGCGCATCCAGTTTTCAAACATCGCGCGCACACGCGGCAGACCGCGCTGCAGCGTCAGCGCCGAGTGGAATACCTCGGACTCAAAGCGCGCGTAGTATTCGCGCACCACGGAGATCTGCAGTTCCTCGCGTGAGCCAAAATGGGCGAACACGCCCGACTTGCTCATCTGCATGGCTTCGGCCAGCGCGCCGATCGACAAGCCCTCCAGCCCCACCTGGGCGGCCATTTGCAAGGCGGCGTCGACGATGGCCGTTTTGGTCTGCTGACCTTTTGCCAAAGCGCGACCGGCGCGCACAGGCCGCTCCGCGCGGGCGCGGCGATTGGGCGAAAGCGAGGAAGTGGACATTTAAAATAAAACGAACGGTCGTGCTATTTTGTATGGAAGTTCGGCCTTCGCCAAGTGTTCGCCCTCACACGCGAGTAGGTGTTTACCCTTGAAACCGCTGCAGATCTTGCGATGCAAGCTGTTCACGCATCGTGATGCCGATCCGTCAGCCCGTCAATTCTGGTTATCGCGCAGCGCGGGCAACTCGTGCGGCGCCGCGCCTGAGTGGGCGCGCGGGGCGTGGGCCCGGAAGTGACTGTCACTTTGAAGGCGCGCTGACCTTTGCGCCACGTCGGTCCGCGCAGGGGTGGCGTCACGCACGAAGGGAAACGCCCGGGCGGCGGGCATTCCAATCCGGACTTCCCCTGTGCCGGGCGGCGGATGCCGAAATCTCAATCAAATCAGGCTGTAGCGCCCATCCGCAGGGCGCAGGCAGCTAGCTATTTCATAGCATTCTGAGCAGCGCGGCATCCAGCGCCTCGGTCGGCAGCCGACGAAAGCCCGAGCGGGCGAAGCGCTGCAAACGGCCCATCATGAACGCAGTGAGCACCGAAGCGGCCACCTGCGTGTCGGCCGTCGGCGTGGCCGAGTCTGGCGCATCGGGCGTCAGCGCCGCGTCGCGCAGGCTCTGGCGCAAGGCGGCTTCCAGCTTGTCAAACAAAAGGTTCATGCGCTGCTGCAGCCGCTCGTTTTCGAACACCAGCGCGTCACCCACCATGACGCGGGTCATGCCGGGGTTTTTCTCGCCGAACTGCAGCACCATGGCGACGATTCGTCCGGCCCTGGACATGTCGCCCGGCTCTCGTTCGGCAATCTGGTTGACCAAGCCGAACACCGAGCCCTCGATGAAATCGATCAAGGCTTCGAACATCTGCGCCTTGCTGGCGAAATGGCGGTAGAGCGCCGCCTCGCTCACGCTGAGACGGGCAGCCAACGCAGCGGTCGTGATGCGCTCGGACCCAGGCTGTTCCAGCATGGCGGCCAGCACTTGCAGGATCTGCGCGCGGCGCTCACCTTGCTTGGGACGTTTGCGCGCAAGCGCGGCTGAGCCAGCAACTTCGTTGGCAGGCAATTCGGTGGGAGCGTCGGATGGCGACATAGGGCAAACAAATGTGTCGAAATGATTCTCGCACAAGCTGAAGCATTTCGTTAACAGAATGCCCCCAGTATCCGTTGCCTGCAGCCGACAGACGGTCACGCACGTCACATCCTCAGTCAGTTGGCCGCGCGTTGCGGCCAGTCGCTGGGCTTCAGTGTGATCGGATCATCGTGCCGAAGGGCTGATCGGTCAGCACTTCCAGCAGCATGGAATGGGCCACGCGGCCGTCAATGATGTGAACCGCGTTCACGCCGCTCTTGGCGGCGTCCAGCGCGCCGGCAATCTTGGGCAGCATGCCGCCGGAGATGGTGCCGTCCTGCACCAATTCGTCGATACGGCGCGGCGTCAGTTCTGGCAGCAGCTCGCCCGCTTTGTCCAGCACACCAGGAATGTTGGTCAGCATCAGCAGCTTTTCGGCCCGCAAGACGGTGGCCAGCTTGGCAGCGACCACATCGGCATTGATGTTGTAGCTTTCGTTTTGCTCGCCAAACCCGATGGGGCTGACCACGGGAATGAACTGGTCATCCTGCAAGGCTTGGACGACCGCGGGGTCGATCTGGTCGATATCGCCCACCTGGCCAACGTCGTGTTCAACGTTTGGGTCTTTCTGATCGAGCAGCTTGAGCTTGCGCGCGCGGATCAAACCGCCGTCGCGCCCGGTCAGGCCCACCGCCTTGCCTCCGGCCTGGTTGATCAGGCCGACGATGTCCTGCTGGACTTCACCCGCCAGCACCCATTCGACCACCTCCATGGTCTCGGCATCGGTCACCCGCATGCCTTGGATGAAGTGCCCTTGCTTGCCCAGGCGCTTCAGCGCGGTTTCGATCTGCGGACCGCCACCATGCACCACCACCGGGTTGATGCCGACCAGCTTGAGCAGCACCACGTCTTCGGCAAACGCGGCTTGAAGCGCAGGGTCGGTCATGGCGTTGCCGCCGTACTTGATCACCATGGTCTTGCCGTGGTACTTGCGGATGTAGGGCAGCGCCTGCGCAAGAATGTCGGCCTTGTCGTGGGGAGAAATGATCTTGGGTTCGGTCGTCATGTTCTGCGGGCTAAAGCGGTTGGGCTGTGCAAAAACGCGATCATAGGACAGCCGCTACCAGCGGGAATTTCGAAACACCCTGGGCACCTTGAAGCGAATGATGGCGATATAGGCCACCACGTAGGACACCACAAACAACAGGCAAAACCCCATCAGCACGGGCGTATTGCTCCAGAACAGAACGGCGGGCACCACGGTCAGCAGCGTAAAGGCCCACAGATACGGTGAAGTGCGGTTGTTGCGCATCAGCATGCGTCTGGATTCGTCGTCATCGAACACCTCTCGCACGATGCGACGGTAGATGAGCTGATGAAAATGCAGCGCATCGGCCACACCGGGCGACACCCCACGCCCCATCTTTCGGTAAATGCTGAACAGCGTCTCCCACACCGGGTAGATCAGCAGCAGCATGGGAAACCAGGGCGAAACGAGCGGGTGCCGCTGAACCAGGGTCAGGCTGGCCAGCCCGATGACCAGGCCCCAGACGTAGGCGCCGCCGTCGCCCGAGAAGATCATGCCGCGGGGGTAATTCCACACCAGAAAGCCGCCCGTCGCCGCTGCCGTAGAGATCAGTACCGCCGCCAGCGCACGATCGCCGACCTGCAGCGCGACATGCGCCAGCGCCAGGCACACGATCAGCGCCACCATGCCGGCCAGGCCGTTGTAGCCATCGATGATGTTGAAGGCGTGGGGCAATCCGGCGATGGCCAGCAAGGCGATGGCGCCACCAATCCAAGGCGCCATGGTGATCAGGGTGTCGAGGCCGGGAATCGCGGTAACAGGCACCGACAAGCCCAGCCAAAAGACCGCCAGCAGGCCTGACGCGGCGGTCAACGCCAACCGGTAGCGCACCGACAAGCGTTGGGTCATGTCCTCAAC
>JAGOEM010000071.1 GCA_017997715.1 Ottowia sp. | reverse complement strand
AGGTAGTACTTGGCCTTGGCCATGCCGCACAGCAGCGGCCAGCAGATGGCCGCATGGTCGCCCGCCGCCACGCCCAGGCGCGTGTGGCCGTCGACGATCTTGGCGGTTTTGGCGGCAATGGAAATGTCGGCCAGCAGCCCCGCCACCAGCCCAGCGCCCACCGCCGGGCCATGCATGGCGCTGACGATCGGCTTGTCGCAGTTGATCACGTTGTAGACCAGGTCGCGCGCTTCCTTCCACACGCGGGTGCGCACGGCAAAGTCGCTGGCCATGTCCTGCACCAGGGCCAAATCGCCGCCACCCGAAAAACCCATGCCTTCGCCGCGCAGCACGGCACAGCGCACGCTGTCGTCCTTGTCGATGTCGCGCCAGATCTCTGACAGTTCCCAGTGGCCGTCGTGCCCGGCGGTGGGCAGCTTGCCGTTCTGGGCCTTCATCTGCAGATCGATCACCGCGCCATCCGGCCCGCGGCGCGTGATGTTCAGGGTCTGGTAGCGGCTGTAGTCGATGGCGGGGTGGCTCATGAAAGAAGTCTCCTTGGGGTGATGGCCGGCCTGGCGGCTATCGGCGGTCAAGGCCGGCGGCCGATTCTGGGGTCGAGGCTGAAATAGTAGCGACCACGCGCGGCGCTGCAGAATGTGCCGTGGCGCACCGGCCTGGCATTGCCCCAGGCCGGCGGCGCTGAATCTGCGTACCCCCATGACCTATACCTTCGCCTCGGCCACCATCCTGCTGCTGCTGATCATCGACCCGTTCGGCAGCATTCCTGTTTTTTCCGGCGCACTGAAGGTGGTGCCGCCCGAACGCCGCCCGCGCGTCATCCTGCGCGAAGTGCTGATCGCCTTTCTGGTGCTGCTGGCCTTCATGTTCGTGGGCCAGGGGTTTTTGCGCGTGATGAACCTGTCGGCGCTGTCGCTGCAGATCGCGGGGGGCGTGGTGCTGTTTTTGATCGCGATGCGCATGGTGTTTCCGCCGCCAGCGCGCCCCGCCGCGGAAGAGCCGATGGTGGAGCCGCTGATCGTGCCGCTGGCCATCCCCGCGCTGGCCGGCCCTTCGGCCCTGGCCACGGTGATGCTGCTGGTCAGCCAGGCGCCCGAACGCCGCTGGGAATGGGTGGCCGCGCTGACGGTGACGATGGCGGTTTGCGCCGTGGTGCTGCTGCTGGCCGACCGCCTGCAGCGCCTGGTGGGCACGCGCGTGCTGCAGGCTTTCGAGCGCCTGTTCGGCCTGATTCTGGTGGCGCTGGCGGTGGAAATGCTGCTGCGCGGCGCCAAGGAATTTGTTCAGCAGCTTTGAAGCGCGCGGGGTTCGGCGTGGCCCGAACGCCGGCACCGTTTAGGCATCAAATCGGCCTGCAGCGCCCGCCTGGCCTGCGCAGTCAGCTATAAAATTTGATGTTGCGCTGGCTGACGCGCGCCCAGCCTGACCAAAGCAGAAAGGCCAGCACTTGCGCCCAGCCCTTCGCCACCTGTACCGCGCAGAACAGGCGACAAGCAGTCAAGCAGTCAAGCAGCCATTCATTCAAATTTGATAGCTGCCTGCGCAGGCTGGTCGGGCGCTAACGCCTTATTTCATTCAAATCAACAGCGCATTCACACGCCGCACGTAGGCCGCCGGGTCGTTCGGCAAGCCGCCTTCGGCCAGCAATGCCTGGTCAAACAACACGTGCGCCATGTCGTCAAAGCGCGGTGCGTCGGCCGCCAGCGCTTCGATCTTCTTGACCAGCGGGTGTTCGGCGTTGATTTCCAGCACCGGCTTGGTTTCCGGCACCGGCTGACCGGCTTGCTTCAGCATGCGCGCCAGCTGCATGCTCATGCCCGCGTCCTTCACCACCAGGCACGCCGGTGAATCCACCAGGCGGGTGGTGACGCGCACGTCCTCCACCTGGTCTTTCAGCACGCCTTTCAGCCGCTCCAGCAGGGGCTTGACGGTTTCGGCGGCGGCTTCGGCGGCTTTCTTCTCGGCCTCGTCCTGCAGGTCGCCCAGGTCCACCGCGCCCTTGGCGACGGATTGCAGCGGCGTGCCTTCAAAGTCCTGCAGGTACGACAGCGCCCATTCGTCCACGCGGTCGGTCATCAGCAGCACTTCGATGCCCTTTTTCTTGAACACCTCCAGCTGCGGGCTGTTGCGCGCGCCGGCGGCGGTGTCGGCGGTGATGTAGTAGATGGCCTTCTGGCCGTCTTTCATGCGCGCCTTGTAGTCGGCCAGCGACACGGTTTCGCCGTCGGTGGTGCTGGTGGCGTAGCGCAGCAGCTTGGCGATGCGGTCGCGGTGCGTGGTGTCTTCGCCCAGGCCTTCTTTCAGCACGGCGCCGAATTCGCGCCAGAAGGTGGCGTACTTGGCCGGTTCCTTGGCCTTGTCTTCGGCGAATTTGGCGGCGGCATCGGCGGCGGTGGGCGCTTCGTTCTTGTCGACCACGTCGGTCACGGCGTCGCCTTGCAGCTCGGTTGGCTCGGGCGCGGGGGTGGAATCGCCACTGCCCACGTCCACCTTGCCTTCGGGGCTGGCGGCTTGGGCGGCTTCGGCACCGCCGGCGGCGCGCTCGGCCTTGGCCATGTCTTCCAGCAGGCTCAGCACGCGGCGGGTGTTGCCGTCGCGGATGGCGCGCACGTCGCGGCTTTCCTGCAGCAGCTCGCGGCTGACGTTCAGCGGCAGGTCGGCCGAATCGACCACGCCCTTGATGAAGCGCAGATAGCGCGGGATCAGCTGTTCGGCATCGTCCATGATGAACACGCGCCGCACGTACAGCTTGATGCCGGCCTTGCGCTCACGGTCCCACAAGTCCATGGGCGCGTGGCTGGGCACGTACAGCAGCTGGGTGTATTCGGTGGCGCCTTCCACGCGGTTCAGGCTCCAGCTCAGCGGCGGTTCCCAGTCGTGCGCCACCTGCTGGTAGAACTCTTTGAACTGTTCGTCGCTGATGTCTTTCTTGGGCCGCGTCCACAGGGCGTTGGCCTGGTTCACGGTTTCCCATTCGCCGGTCTTGACCATCTGGCCGGGCTGGCCTTCTTCCTTGGCCTCTTCCCAGGTTTCGCCTTCCATCTTGATGGGCAGCGAGATGTGGTCGGAATACTTGTTGATCAGCGCTTTCAGGCGCCAGCCGTCGGCAAATTCCAGCGCGTCATCGCGCAGGTGCAGGATGACGCTGGTGCCACGCGCTTCGCGGGTGATGGCTTCGACGTCGAAGGCGCCGTCGCCGCGGCTGGTCCAGCGCACGGCTTCGTTGGCCGGCAGGCCGGCGCGGCGCGATTCCACGGTGATCTTGTCGGCCACGATGAAGCCGGAATAAAAGCCCACGCCAAACTGGCCGATCAGCTGCGAATCGGCCTTCTGGTCGCCCGACAGCTTGCTCATGAATTCCTTGGTGCCGCTCTTGGCGATGGTGCCCAGGTGGGCAATCGCGTCGGCTTCGCTCATGCCGATGCCGGTGTCGGTCACCGTCAGCGTCTTGGCGGCTTTGTCAAAGGCGATGCGCACTTCCAGCTCAGGCTGGTCGCCGTACAGCGACGGGGTGGCCAGCGCTTCGTAGCGCAGCTTGTCGCAGGCGTCGGAGGCGTTGGAGATCAGCTCGCGCAGGAAGATCTCGGGGTTGGAATACAGCGAGTGGGTGACCAGGTGCAGCAGCTGCGCCACTTCGGCCTGGAAGGCATGTTTTTGTGTGCTCATGGGTGTCGGTCAGATCAGTGAACGATGAAAGAAAGCCTGGCGGTCAACCAGCGCCAGCCGGCGCCAATACCGGCCCGGATTGCATTAAATGGGGGCGCACCGGGCTAAAACAAGCGGGGCGGGCCGGCGCCAGGGCCTGGTGCGCGGCGGTCAAAAGCGTTCGTGCGGCGCCAGGTAGCGCCATTGGCCCACCGGCAGCTGGCCCAGCGTGACGCCGCCGATGCGCACGCGCTTCAGGCCGGTGACTTTCAAGCCCACGGCTTCGCACATGCGGCGAATCTGGCGCTTTTTGCCTTCCTTGAGGATGAAGCGCAGCTGTTCGGGGTTTTGCCAATCCACGCGCGCCGGCTTCAGCGCCTTGCCGTCCAGCGACAGGCCGTGGCGCAGGCGCGCCAGCTGCGCGGCGGGAAAGGCGCGCTGCACGTCCAGCACCACGTCGCCAAAGGCCACGCGCACCAGGTATTCCTTTTCCACGTCGGAATCCTCGCCGATCAGGTGGCGGGCGATGCGCCCGTCCTGCGTCAGCACCAACAGGCCGGTGGAATCGATGTCCAGCCGCCCGGCGGGCGCCAGCCCCTTGAGCTGCGACGGCGCAAAGCGCGTGCGCGCCGCGTCGCCCTGCCAGTGGTTGCGCGCGTGGAACAGCACCACCGCCGGTTCGTGGCCGTCTTCGGCCTGGCCGCTGACGTAGCCCACCGGCTTGTGCATCAGGATGGTGACGCGCTGCGCCTGGGCGGCGTCGGCGCGGCGGTCCACCGTCACCTTGTCTTGCGGGCCGACCTTGGTGCCCATGGCGGCCACCTGGCCGTTGATCTGGACCCAGCCGCGCTCGATCCATTCATCGGCCTCGCGGCGCGAACACAGGCCCATGTCGGCCAGCCGCTTGTTCAGGCGCACACCGGCCGCGTCAACCGCCGGCGCGGCGGCTTCGGGGCGGGGGGCTCGGCGAAAGGAGGGGGCTTCGGACATCGCACGGATTATCCGCGTGCCGCTGGCGGTGGCCGGACGGACTGCGCCGCGCCAGGGCGTTGGCGCGCACCCAAGCCGGGCTGGCGTGTCATCGCATAGGCGCGATGAATACTACTATTTTTATAGCTGCCTGCGCCCACCACACGGGCGCTAAAGGCTGATTTGGTCTATAAAAACCGCCTGCCTGCGGCGGCGCTTACTGTGGCCCCGGCGGCAGCTGAGAGCCGGGCACGGCGATGATCGCCACCGGCTCGGCCTGCAGCAGCGAGCCTTCGCGCAGGCCCTTCCAGGTGGCGATGCCCAGCACCACGGTCAGCACCGAGGCCAGCGCCAGCGCCATCATGCCCAGCGTCAGCGCGCCCGGGTATTGCATCGACAGGCGCAGCGTCAGCGTGGCGAAGGCGGCCAAGGGAAAGGCCAGCGACCAGAACGCGATGGAAAACGGCTGCGTCAGCATGCGCCGCACCAGGTGGCCGCTCCACAGCAAAAAGAACAGGGCAACGCCCCAGCACATCCACGCCAGCACCGGCGGCCCGCCCAGCGCCAGCGTGCTGCTGCCAATCACCGCCGGCGGCGCCACGGTGATGAAGGTCAGCGGCAACAGCCGTTCTGCCCACAACCCTTGCACCGCAATGCGCGCCACCAGCAAGCCCAGCACCACCGGCCACAGCAGCACGCCCACGCCGAACTGCGCCGCCGACCAGGTCGGCGCCTCCAGCGTCACGCCGGCCAGGGGCGCCAGCACATTGCCCACCACCGGCAACAGCAGGGCGGGCGTGACCGCCGGCCAGCCCAGGCCGCGCGCCTTGTCGGCGCTGAGCCAGCGGCCCATGGCCCAGACGGTGACGGCGAACTGCGACAGCGAACCCGCCCACCACAGCACGGCCACCCAGGGCTCTGCCCCCACCACGGAGACCGCCGCCGCGGCCAGCAACAGCATGGAAATGGGCACTGCCGCCGCGAAGGCGTGGCGCACCGGGTGCCCCAGATCGGCCGCAAAGGCCGCCGCGTGGTGCTGCCAGCGCAGGCCTGAAAACACCAGCAGCGCCAAAAAGACCAGCAGCGCCGCCCCGGCCAGCACCATCGCGCCGGCCCCGGCCATGTCACCCATCAAGGGCGCCGCTCGCCCCCAGGCCAGCGACAGGCCAGCCAGCCCCATGACGACGGCAAACCAATTGGGCGCCAGGTACTTGAGCGCGTCAGGTGTGTGTGACATAGGTGAATGATGCCACGCCGGTATGGCGGCCAAGCGCCCGCCGGGCGGGTGGTGCGCCCTCTGTAAGCAGGTGTCCGTTCTTCAGCGCGGCGCATAAGCAAACAAAAAATGATTCGTTCGCTTTTCGGGCCTGACGCGCGACCATCACCCTCCTGATTCATCGATCCACCCACAAAGGCTTCCCCATGTCCCTCCGTCGCCGCAGCGCATTGAACGCACTGGCCGCCACCGCCCTTCTCGCCACTGCGTCGCACGCCTGGGCCCAGGCGGCACCCGTGAGCCTGCTGAACGTCAGCTACGACCCCACGCGCGAGTTTTACGTGGAATTCAACAAGGCCTTTGCCAACCACTGGAAAACCACGGCCGGCCAGACCGTGTCGATCAAGCAGTCGCACGGCGGCTCGGGCAAGCAGGCACGATCGATCATCGACGGCCTGGAAGCCGACGTGGCCACGCTGGGCCTGGCACCCGACATCAACGCGCTGGTCAAGAACGGCGGCTGGGTGGCGCCCGACTGGCAAAAACGCCTGCCGCACAACGCCGCGCCCTACACCTCGACCATCGTGTTCCTGGTCAAAAAGGGCAACCCCAAGGGCGTGAAGGACTGGGACGACCTGACCAAACCGGGCGTGGCCGTGATCACCCCGAACCCCAAGACCTCGGCCGGCGCGCAGTGGAACTACCTGGCCGCGTGGGAATACGGCAAGCGCAAGTACGGCGGCGAAAACCAGGCGCGCGACTTCGTGCGCAAGGTCTACGCCAACGTGCCGGTGCTGGACACCGGCGCGCGCGGCTCCACCATCACCTTTGCCCAGCGCAACGTGGGCGATGTGCTGCTGGCCTGGGAAAACGAGGCCTTCCTGGTGCTGAAGGAATTCGGCGCCGACAAATTCCAGATCGTCGTGCCGTCCATCAGCATCCTGGCCGAGCCGGTGGTCGCCGTGGTGGACAAGAACGTCGACAAGCACGGCACCCGCAAGGTGGCCGAGGAATACCTGAAATACCTGTACGCCGAAGAAGGCCAGGACCTGGCCGGCAAGCACTACTACCGCCCAGCCGTTTCGGAAAAGGCCAAGGCCAAGTACGCGGCGCAGTTTCCCAAGCTGACGCTGTTCACCATCGACCAGGCGTTTGGCGGCTGGGACAACGCCGGCAAGCACTTTGCGGATGGCGGCAACTTTGACCTGATCTACACGCAAAAGTAATTCACACCGCGCCGCCGGGCGCGCCAACCCCAGGAGTCCCCACCATGAGTACCGCCGCCCCAGACCCGCGCGCCATTGCACAGGCGCTGCTGCAGCTGACCGCCAAGTCCTGGGGCGTCGAGGTCATGGACGTTGGCCTGGGCCAGCCGGTGATGCCCATGGCAGTGATCGCCGGCGTGGCGCGCTCGCGCCAGGTCTTGCGGCGCGCCGCCCACCGCGTTGCGCCCACCGCGCGCCGGGCCACAGCCGCCGACATCACGCCCGACCAGTGGCCGTACTGGCCAAGCTACCCCGGCCTGGCCGCCGACTGGCGCTGAAACAGGGGCGCAGGCGCTTGCTCACCATGCCCTTCACCCCGCCGCAAAGCCACTGGCGCGGCACCGATCCAGGCGAACTGGAGACCGTGCCCGCAGCCGACGCAGCCGCTGGCGCGGCCGCCACCGACCGCTACCGGCGCATCACCCGCAGTGAACAGATCGCCATCGTCGCGGTGGCCATTGCCATGCTGCTGGCCGCCTGGTGGCTGCATTGATTTCCGTTGTAACCCGAGCTTCAGAGACGACCGATGACCACGCTTGACACCCTCACCCCGGCGCTGGAGGCGCTTAACGACATTGAGGCCCACGCCGCCGAGCAGGGCCTGCCCTTCCACGGGCAGGTTGCGCCAGCGCTGGCGTGGGAACTGTTTGAAGCGGGCGACGCGCTGCTGGTGGACGTGCGCAGCGCAGAAGAGCGCAAATTTGTCGGCCAAGTGGCCGACAGCCTGCACGTGCCATGGGCCACCGGCACCGCGCTGACGCGCAACCCGCGTTTCGTGCGCGAACTGGAAGCCAAGACCGGCAAGGAAAGCCTGGTGCTGCTGCTGTGCCGCAGTGGCAAGCGGTCTGCCCTGGCGGCCGAAGCGGCGGCCAAGGCTGGTTTTCAACACGTCTACAACGTGCTGGAGGGCTTTGAGGGCGAGATCGACGCCCAGCAACACCGCGGTGGCGGCGACGGCTGGCGGTTTCGCGGCCTCCCCTGGGTGCAGGACTGACGCCCCGTCTGCCCGGGACGTTCGTCGCACCCCAACACCTTTCCCCCCAAAAAAGAGGACCGCACCTGGTCCGACCAGCCTTACCTCCGCCATGACGAATTCTCTCGAGCCCGTGCCCGCCCCCACCGCCGACCCCGATCTGGAGATCGGTGCGATCGTTGCCGAACTGCGCAACGCGCGCACCGACTGGCGCCTGGCCCAGGGCCGTTCGCTTGAGCCGCGCGGCCGCGACCTGCCGTCCCGAGGGGTGCTGCAAGGCCTGATGGCCGACCTGCATGGCCTGCTGTTCCCCATGCGCCTGGGCCCCCCCGATCTGCGCCAGGACGCCGAGGACTTCTACGTGGGCTCCACGCTGGACAAGGTGCTTCACACGCTGGGCGACCAGGTTCAGCTGGAGTTGCGCCACTCTGCCCGCCACGCGCACCTGTCGCCGCGCGAGGCACAGCTGCGCGCCGCCCACATCGTGCGTGCCTTTGCCGATTCGCTGCCCGCCACGCGGCGCCTGCTGGACACCGACGTGCTGGCCGCCTACTACGGCGACCCGGCAGCGCACAGCGTGGACGAAGTCTTGCTGTGCTACCCCGGCGTGCACGCCATCATCAACCACCGCCTGGCGCATACCTTGTACGCCTTGGGCGCCACGCTGCTGGCGCGGCTGATCGCCGAGCTGTCGCACGGCGCCACGGGCATCGACATTCACCCGGGCGCGTCCATCGGCCCCTCGTTCTTCATCGACCACGGCACGGGCGTGGTGATCGGCGAAACCGCGGTCATCGGGCAGCGCGTGCGCATCTACCAGGCAGTTACGTTGGGCGCCAAGCGCTTCCCGGTGGACGCCAGTGGGCAGCTGAAAAAAGGGGCGCCGCGCCACCCGGTGATCGAGGACGACGTGGTCATCTACGCCGGCGCCACGGTGCTGGGGCGCATCACCATCGGGGCGCGCGCCACGCTGGGGGGCAACGTGTGGGTGACGCACGATGTACCGGCCGATGCCCACCTGACGCTGGCGCATTCGCACGATTCGGGCGCACGCGTGCCGGAGCCCGTGTGATGGCTACCCGGCTGCCAGAAGCGCCACTGGACATCACTGTGCAGTTCGGCCTGACGCTGCGCCGCCAGCGTGACCAGCGCCGCTGGTCGCAAGAACGCCTGGCAGCCGCGGCCAACCTGAACCGCACCTACGTGGGCGAGCTGGAGCGCGGCGAAGCCGCCGCCTCGCTGAACACCGCGCAAAAGCTGGCGACGGCGCTGGGCATCGAACTGAGCGCCCTGGTGCAAGAGGCCGAGCACCAACACCGCGCGGCCAGCGAGCGGCACCACCAGTTGATGGGTATAGCCGGTTGAGACGCACCCCCGATCAACCGGACACTGCGCAGCGCCGATAGCACACGCTATCCAGATTCCTCTCTCTCTTACTTTCCTTTTCCGATAACCGGAGTACTTTCCCATGACAGCAACCGTCGGCGGCACCACCGCCCTGGGCGACAACGCCGCACGCCAGTTAGCCAACGCTACCAAGACCGTTCCTCAACTGGCGACGATTTCGCCGCGCTGGCTGACGCACCTGCTGCAGTGGGTGCCGGTGGAAGCGGGCATCTACCGCCTGAACAAGGTCAAGGATCCGGAATCGATCAAGGTGGTCTGCACCGCCAAGGAAAGCGAAAACCAGCTGCCGCGCACCTTCGTCGACTACGAAGAGCAGCCGCGCGAATACTTCCTGAACGCCGTCAGCACCGTGCTGGACGTGCACACCCGCATCTCTGACCTGTACAGCAGCCCGCACGACCAGATCAAGGAGCAGCTGCGCCTGACGATCGAGACGATCAAGGAAAACCAGGAAAGCGAGCTGATCAACAACCCCGACTACGGCCTGCTGGCCCAGGTGACGGACGAACAGCGCATCTTCCCGCTGAGCGGCGCCCCCACGCCGGACGACCTGGACGAGCTGCTGACCAAGGTCTGGAAGGAGCCTGCTTTCTTCCTCGCCCACCCGCTGACGATTGCCGCATTTGGCCGCGAAGCCACGCGCCGCGGCACGCCTCCACCCACGGTGAGCCTGTTCGGTTCGCAGTTCATCACCTGGCGCGGTGTGCCACTGATTCCCTCGGACAAGGTGCCCGTGGCCGACGGCAAGAGCAAGATCATTCTGGTGCGCGTGGGTGACAAGCGCCAGGGCGTGGTCGGCCTGTTCCAGCCTGGTCTGCCGGGCGAGCAAGGCCCAGGCCTGTCGGTGCGCTTCATGGGCATCAACAACCACGCCATTGCCTCGTACCTGATTTCGCAGTACTGCTCGCTGGCCGTGCTGACGCCCGACGCGCTGGCCGTGCTGGACGACGTCGAGATCAACCGTTACCACGACTATTCGGTGCTGGACACCTACAAGTAAAGCGGGCGTGGGCCTGACTTGCCACCTTCCTCCACGCGGAGAAGGCGGCAACGAGGGCCCGTCTCGCTGGGGCTCCCCGATGAGGGGGCCCGCATCGCTTCGGTACCCCGTTCTCCTTCGTTGACGCTGCTGCCCCCGCTTGCGCAGCAGCCCAAGGCGCCCGCCGCCACGAACCACTGACATGACGATTGCAACCATCCCCACCGGCCCCGAGGCGCCCATCGACCCCGCCGTGCTGGCACGCATGGCGTCGGCCCTGTTTGCCGCGCTGCCGGGCACGCCGCCTTCGTCGGTGCCCGCGCTGGGTTCAGCGGGGGTGCCGCCCGGCGTGCAGGCGCCTGTGAACATCGCCCCGCCGGGTTCGCCCCTGGTCAGCCCGGCCGGCTTCGGCCCGTCCGTGCCCGGCACACCCGTTCCACAGGGCGTGCTTCCTGGCGCCAACCTGCTGCCGGCTTCGCCCACGCCACTGGCTTCGCTGGCGCACCGCGCCCCCGCTTTGCTGCCCCACGCGCCGGCCGGCAATGGCCTGCCCGACAACGTGGTCACCGCGCTGCCCGCCTACGAACCGCGCCTGGGTGGCGCCGCGCTGGGCGTGCCCGAGGCATCCGGCGCCACCGCCCACCAGGCCGCCACGCACCCCGCCACCGGCGCGGTGCCGTACTACTTTCTGGACAGCTCGCACGGCCACCCCTCGGCTGGCGGCACCGACACCGGCCGCGCCGACCCGCTGGACGCGCTGGCCGGCCTGCCCTTCACCGGCCACACCGTGCCACCCAGCCTGGGCAGTGCGCCCGCCAGTGCCGCCGCCACGCCATCCACCACGCCATCGGCCGACCCCAAGTTCTACTTTGTCGATGCCGTGGTGCTGCCCAGCGGCTACGTCACGCCCGCCAAAGCGCATCCGCATGGCGATGTGCCCAAAGCCACCGAAGGCCAGCGCCAGCCGTTTGACGTGAACGCCGTGCGGCGCGACTTCCCGATCCTGCAAGAGCGCGTGAACGGCCGCCAACTGGTGTGGTTTGACAACGCCGCCACCACGCACAAGCCGCAATCGGTGATCGACCGCATCAGCCACTTCTACGCGCACGAAAACTCCAACATCCACCGCGCCGCCCACGAACTGGCCGCGCGCGCCACCGACGCCTACGAAGGCGCCCGCGAGCGGGTCAAGACCTTCATCAACGCGCCCGACGTGAACGAAGTGATCTTCGTGCGCGGCACCACCGAAGCCATCAACCTGGTGGCCAAAAGCTGGGGCGGCCAGCACGTGGGCGAAGGCGACGAGATCATCGTCAGCAACCTGGAACACCACGCCAACATCGTGCCGTGGCAGCAGTTGGCTGCCGCCAAGGGCGCCAAGCTGCGCGTGATTCCGGTGGACGACTCGGGCCAGGTGCTGCTGGACGAATACCGCAAGATACTGAACGACCGCACCAAGATCGTTGCCGTCACCCAGGTGTCGAACGCGCTGGGCACCGTGGTGCCGGTGAAGGAAATCGTCGAGCTGGCGCACCGCGCGGGCGCCAAGGCGCTGGTCGACGGCGCGCAATCCGTCTCGCACATGCGGGTGGACGTGCAGGACATCGGCGCAGACTTCTTCGTCTTCTCGGGCCACAAGGTGTTTGGCCCCACCGGCATCGGCGTGGTCTGGGGCAAGCGCGAAGTGCTGGAAGACATGCCGCCCTGGCAGGGCGGCGGCAACATGATTGCCGACGTGACGTTTGAGAAAACCGTGTTCCAGCCCATCCCGAACAAGTTCGAGGCCGGCACCGGCAACATCGCCGACGCCGTGGGCCTGGGCGCCGCCATCGACTACGTCAACAAGATCGGCATCGAGAACATCGCCCGCTACGAGCACGAACTGCTGGTCTACGGCATGGCGCAGCTGCGCACCATCCCCGGCGTGCGCCTGATCGGCACCGCCGACGACAAGGCCAGCGTGATGTCGTTCGTGCTGAACGGCTACAGCACCGAAGAAGTGGGCAACGCGCTGAACGAAGAAGGCATCGCCGTGCGCACCGGCCACCACTGCGCACAACCCATCCTGCGCCGCTTTGGCGTGGAAACCACCGTGCGACCGTCGCTGGCGTTCTACAACACGTTTGAAGAAATCGACCGCTTGATCGCGGTAGTGCGGCGGCTGGCGGGGCAGCGGCGCGCAGGCTGACGCGGGTCGGACTGTTTGCGGGCGGTTCGTCGGCGGCATCACGGCGATGGGGATGCCAGCCGCAGCGCTGCGCCGTCGGCGTTCGCTGTGTGAAACCACAGCGGCTGCGTGCCGTCATGCAGACGACGCAACGCTGACATTCCACATTAAAACCGGTGACATCGCCCTATTTGCGGGCGTAGGCTGCTATCTATTTCACAGTTGGCAGCCACCCAGGGCAACGCCGTGCACGCAGACCTTGCGCACGGCGTTGCACGCCCCGCGCCCCTGCTAACCCCGCTCCATCGCTTCGCGGCGCAGATAAGCAAACTACATCTCGTTCGTTGGTGCTCGCAGGCATGCCCCGCAGAATCGGCGCATGACATCACCCACCATCGTCATCGTGCCGGGTTGGCGCAATTCGGGGCCGGGCCACTGGCAAAGCCTGTGGGCCGATACCTTGCCGAATGCGGTGCGGGTGGAGCAGGACGATTGGGTCAGCCCCTTGAAGCGCGCCTGGGTCGACCGGGTGAGCGAAACCATTGAAAGCACGACTGGCCCGGTGATCGTGGTGGCGCACAGCCTGGGCTGCATCGCCACGGTGCATTTGCCTGCCCATGTGGCGGCCCGCATCAGTGGGGCGCTGCTGGTGGCGCCGGCCGATGCCGAGCGCCGGCCCGCGCTGGCCGACTTTGCGCCGATTCCGCGCCAGCGTTTGCCCTACCCCAGCACGGTGGTGGCCAGCAGCAACGACCCGTATTGCCCCCTGCCCACCAGCCGCGGCTTTGCCCAGGCCTGGGGCAGCGATGCGGTGTGCCTGGTGGATGCGGGGCACATCAACGTGGATTCTGGCCACGGCCACTGGCCGGCGGGGCTGCAACTGCTGGCAAGGCTGACGCGGCGTGCACTGGCGGGCGCGGCGCAGCCTGCCGCACGGCCCACCCCACCACAATCTATATATTCATATCGCATAAAGACAAAAAAACAAATTCGTTTGATTCACAAGGCAGCGCTTTGACAATTGGTCACTTTCTCTCTTCAGGCGAGCTGCTTACTCATGAACAAGACTTTTCAATTGGCGCTGGGCGCGGTCGGTCTGGCTGCGGCCACGCTGGTGTCGGCGCAAACCACGCTGCTCAACGTGTCGTACGACGTGGCGCGTGAGTTCTACAAGGACATCAACCCGGCCTTCATTGCCCACTACAAGAAAACCACGGGCAAAGACATCAAGATCGACCAGTCGCACGCGGGCTCCAGCGCGCAGGCGCGCGCCGTGGCCGACGGCCTGGACGCCGACGTGGTGACGATGAACACCACGACCGACATCGACTTTCTGGCCGACAAGGGTGTGGTGGCCAAGGACTGGCGCTCCAAATTCCCCAACGGCGCTGCGCCCACCACGTCCACCATGCTGTTCCTGGTGCGCAACGGCAACCCCAAGGGCATCAAGGATTGGGACGACCTGATCAAGCCCGGCGTGCAGGTGGTGGTGGTCAACCCCAAAACCGGCGGCAACGGGCGGCTGGCCTATCTGGCGGCCTGGGGCCAGGTGCGCGCCAAGGGCGGCACCGACGCGCAGGCGCTGGACTACGTGTCCAAGCTGTACAAGAACGTGCCGGTGCTGGCGCGCGGTGGCCGTGACGCCACGGGCGTGTTCCTGCAGCGCAACATTGGCGACGTGCTGATCACGTTTGAATCCGAAGTGGTGTCGGTCGACAAGGAATTCGGCACCGGCAAGGTGGACGCGATTCACCCCAGCGCCAGCGTGATCGCCGAAAACCCGGTGGCCGTGGTGGAACGCACCGTGGCCAAGAAAAACACCGCCGCCGATGCCAAGGCCTACCTGGACTTCCTGTATTCGCCCGAAGGCCAGGAGATTGCCGCCAAGCACAACATCCGCCCGCGCAACGAAGCCATCCTGAAGAAGTACCCGCAGTTCAAGCCGATCCAGCTGTTCACGGTGGACCAGTACTTCGGCTCGCTGGCTGAGGCGCAGAAGGTGCACTTCAACGACGGTGGCCAGTTCGACAAGCTCTATCAGCCGGGCAAGTAAGCGCACGCAGGCTGTCGAATCCCAAGCAGGCCCGATGAACCCATCCGCCCAACGCCTTGCACCGCCCCCACCCGGGCGCTGTTGTGGCGCGCGGCCAGCCCCCTGATTCGCCACGCCCTTTGAATCGCGGGCCGGCGCCACCCCATCGGGGGTGGGCTGGCCCGCGGCGGTATCCCACGGTGCCGTGCATTTAAAGCTTTTTTGCCACC
>JAGOEM010000070.1 GCA_017997715.1 Ottowia sp. | reverse complement strand
GTCATGCGCCGCATTGTCACCCGGTGGGCACCGCGCGGCGGGCCCCGTTGGTGCAGCACGCACGCCGCACTGCGCCGACAAGTCGTTACACTGCGGCACACAGTCATTGAAACACTGGCCGCACGCGTGCGGCGTGAGGGAGCCACCCAACATGATCAAAACTTCTGCCCTGCTGATTTCCGCCCTGGTACTGCTGTCCGGCGCGGCCCACGCTACCCAGGGCGCCGTCAACGACGACGCCGTGAAACCCAATTCGCCCTGGAAAGCACAGGGCACGCCCGACGCCGGCCAGTTCAACCCCACCTTGCAGCCGGGCCACGACGGCCGCTACGTGGCGCCAACGGCGATGACGTATTACCCGCCGATGGACCTGATCGAAGAGCGCCCGATGAAGCCCTACGCGCTGGTGGCCGCCCCCACGCTGCCTTGCGCGCCAGGCTACTGCCCCATCCGCGCCCCGCGCGCAGACCGCAACTAAAGCGGCCCTGCGGCCCGCGCGCAGCAGCGCGTTCGGCCGGCCCCGCGCTGCGCGGGGCGCAATCCCCTGCTCGCGCCTTGCTGAATCGGCGGCCGGCATCAGCGGGCCGTGCCATACTGGCCTGAGCAGGCGCCTGTTGCGCCGCGCGCCCCGGAGGCCGTATGACAAGACCCATTCCCCTGTGGCAACGCGCCGGCCTGGCGTGCCTGATTGCTGGCTGTTCCGTTGGCGCACATGCCGCGCTTAAAGCCGGCGACGCCGCGCCGCAGTTCCAGACCGAGGCGGCGGTGGCCGGCAAGCCCTTCCCGTTCGACATGGCAGCGGCCCTCAAAAAGGGGCCAGTGGTGCTGTACTTTTTCCCCAAGGCGTTCACCCAAGGCTGCACCATCGAAGCCAACGCCTTCGCTGAAGCCACGCCGCACTTCAGCAAGCTGGGCGCCACCGTGGTGGGCATGTCGCGCGACAACATCGACACGCTGAAGAAATTCAGCGTGGAAGCGTGCCGCGACAAGTTTGCCGTGGCGTCTGACCCCGATGGCAAGACCATTCGCGCCTATGACGCCGCATCGCTGATGCCGGGCATGGCCAGCCGCATCTCATACGTGGTGGGGCAAGACGGCAAGATCGCCTTTGCGCACGAAGGCAGCGACCCCCTGAAGCACGTTGAAGAGACCACCAAGGCGGTGGAACGCCTGCAGGCCAAGGGACGATAAGGCGCCAGCCCGGGTGGGCGGCCAAGCGCCCGGCGCCCGGCTGGTTGGCATTGGCCGCTTCGCGACCGGATTTGACGGGCGCGCACGGGGCAGAGCCCCCCAAGCCCACGATTTCGGCACAAGTTGTAGCGGCCTGTGCACGGAATGGTGCCGCCGCACGTTGTAATGCGATGCGCTTTTGCCGCACCCCTGCCGTGGTGCCGTAGGCAATCCGCCATCCGCCGTGCGCCCCCTGCCCTCCCGATCTGCCCACCGCAATGCCTGGATCGACCAGGCCAAGGCCTTGGCGTGCCTGGTGATCATCGGTCACCACCTGGCGTTTTATGGCCCGATGGCCGATGTGGTCTGGCCCCGCGCACCGGCGCTGCTGGACTGGCTTTACGAATACGGGCGCATGGCCGTTCAGCTGTTCCTGGTGCTGGGCGGCTACCTGGCGGCAGGCGCGCTGGCGCCGCTGGGCCAGCCGCGCGCAAGCCAGCCCCTGCCGCTGCTGGGCAAGCGCTTTGTGCGGCTTGCCCCACCTTACTGTGCGGCCCTCGCCCTGACCATACTGGCCAACGAAGCCGTGCGCGAACTGGGGTTTGTGCACGAATCGGTGGCCGACACGCCCACCCTGGACCAAATGCTGGCCCACCTGCTGCTGGTGCACAGCATCGGCGGCTGGTCGTCCTTGTCAGCGGGCGTGTGGTACGTGGCCATCGACTTTCAGCTGTACGCCCTGTGCGCACTGTGGTTCTGGGCCAGCCTGCGCCTGGCGCACAGGCCTGGCCACACGGCGGACGTGCCCACGGGGCCTGCGCTGGCGCAGGTGGGCGTGGTCGTGCTCTGCTGCGCTTCCTTGTGGTGGTGGAACCTGGAATCGGCGCTGGACGTATGGGCGCTGTACTTCATCGGCGCCTACGCGCTGGGCATGATGGCCTGGTGGGCAGCGCACAGCCCCAGCGCGCTGGGCCGCGCGGCGTGGGTGGCGGCCATGCTGGCGTGCGGCGCCATCGCACTCACCATCGAATGGCGCACGCGCATCGCGCTGGCCTTGGCGGTGGCACTGTGCCTGGCCTGTGTGGGCGCCGTGCACTGGTCGGCACGCTGGCAGCAAGCCCGGTGGGCGCCACTGGCCTGGATCGGCCAGCGTTCGTATTCCATCTTTCTCATTCACTTTGCCGTGTGCCTGCTGGTCAACGCGGTGTGGGATGCCTGGTGGCCCCAAGGCGTGGCCATGAATGCGCTGGGCATGGTGGTCGCAGTACTCGCGTCGATCGCGGCGGGCGCCCTGCTGTACCGAACCGTCGAGAGCCGCCGCGCCAGCTGGATGCGCCTGCTGAGCTGGCAAGCCGGCATGCTGAGCGTGGGCGCCTTGGCCATCAAGGGCTTGCTGTAACTACGCCGTAGCGGCCGCGGCGTCCAGCGTGCAGCGGGCGCCGCTCCATAAAAAAGGCCAGCATGCGCTGGCCTTTTCTTTTACCGACGCACGCAAGCGCCTTATTTGAGCGCCTTGTAGCGCATGCGGTGTGGCCGCGCGCCTTCTTCGCCCAGGCGCTTCTTCTTATCGGCTTCGTATTCCTGGTAGTTGCCGTCAAAGAAGACCCACTGGCTGTCGCCCTCGGCCGCCAGGATATGGGTGCAAATGCGGTCCAGGAACCAGCGGTCATGGCTGATCACCATCACGCTGCCGGCGAATTCCAGCAGCGCGTCTTCCAGCGCGCGCAGGGTTTCCACGTCCAGATCGTTCGATGGTTCGTCCAGCAGCAGCACGTTGCCGCCCAGCATCAGCGTCTTGGCCAGGTGCAGGCGCCCGCGTTCACCGCCGGACAGCATGCCGATTTTCTTCTGCTGATCCTGCCCGTTGAAGTTGAAGCGGCCAGCATACGCCCGGCTGGGCATCTGAAACTTGCCCACCGTGATCAGGTCCAGCCCGCCAGAGATGTCTTCCCACACCGTCTTGTCGTTGGCCAGCGCATCGCGGTGCTGGTCCACAAAGGCCATGTTCACGGTCTTGCCGATCTTCACTTCGCCCGAATCGGGCTGTTCCACGCCGGCAATCAGCTTGAACAGCGTGGACTTGCCCGCGCCGTTGGGGCCGATGATGCCCACGATGGCACCCGCCGGCACCTTGAAGCTCAGGTTGTCGATCAGCAGGCGGTCGCCAAAGCTCTTGGACACGTCGGTGAACTCGAACACCTCATGCCCCAGGCGCTCGGCCACGGGGATGAAGATTTCCTGCGTCTCGTTGCGCTTTTGGTATTCGTAGTCGCTCAGTTCCTCAAAGCGCGCCAGGCGGGCCTTGGACTTGGCCTGGCGGCCTTTCGGGTTGGCGCGCGCCCATTCCAGCTCTTTCTTCATGGCCTTGGCGCGGGCGTCTTCGGTGCGCTGTTCCTGCTTCAGGCGCGCGTCTTTTTGCTCCAGCCAGGTGCTGTAATTGCCCTTGTACGGAATGCCGTGGCCACGGTCCAGTTCCAGAATCCACTCAGCGGCGTTGTCCAGAAAGTAGCGATCGTGGGTGATCGCCACCACGGTGCCGGTGAAGCGCTTGAGGAAGATCTCCAGCCATTCCACGCTTTCGGCGTCCAAGTGGTTGGTGGGTTCGTCCAGCAGCAGCATGTCGGGCTTGGACAGCAGCAGCTTGCACAGCGCCACGCGCCGCTTTTCACCGCCCGACAGCTTGCCGATGACCGCGTCCCACGGCGGCAGGCGCAGCGCATCGGCGGCAATTTCCAGCTGGTGTTCGCTGTCGGTGCCAGCGGCGGAGATCACCGCCTCCAGCTTGCCCTGCTCTTCGCTCAGCGCGTCGAAGTCGGCATCGGGCTCGGCATAGGCGGCGTAGATTTCTTCCAGGCGCGCGCGGGCGGCGTTCACCTCGCCCATGGCCAGTTCCACTTCCTGGCGCACGGTGTTTTCGGGGTTCAGCTGCGGCTCTTGTGGCAGGTAGCCCACATCCAGGCCCGGCATGGGAATGGCTTCGCCTTCAATTTCCTTGTCGATACCGGCCATGATTTTCAGCAGCGTCGACTTGCCGGAACCGTTCAAGCCCAGCACGCCGATCTTGGCGCCAGGAAAAAACGACAGCGAAATATCCTTCAAGATCTGCCGCTTGGGCGGCACGATCTTGCTGACGCGGTTCATCGTATAGACATACTGAGCCATGCTTTTACTCTCAAATCAATAGCTGCCTGCGCCGACCCATAGGCGGCGGAGAGGCAATTTCATTAAAAAACGGGATGAGGGTGCGGCGTGGTGTCCGGCGCCAGGTGCGCCCGCCGTTCAGCCGCGATTATCGGCGGTTCGAAAACGCCAGTTCAGCCCCCGCAGAAAACCAGCGCTCGCTGGCGCATGTTGACGCACTTGCCACAACATGAAGTGTCAGCACGTCAACGGCACAGCCATGTCGGGAATCGAAACATCCTTTGCTAATATGCTTACAAACATATTGTTGGAGAGTTTTTCGTGTCAGCTTCACTCCGTGCCACCTCATTGATATTCAGCGCATTGCTACTGGGCAGTTGTGGCGGCAGCGATGCCCCCGATCCCGCGCCGTCTCCCGCGCCGTCTCCTGCGCCTGCCCCAAGTCCTGCACCAAGTCCTGCACCACAGCCCAATCCAGGGCGCGTCGCAGAGGCCCTCCCACTGACACCCAGCGACTGGATCAAGCTTACCCCCCGCGACACAGTCGTCGACGGCGTCCAACTTCATCCGACATGTTCTAACGCTTCCGGTACAGAGCCAACTTATGAGTTTTACGCCCGCCGTGGCTCTGGCAACGGGCTAATGGTTTTCTTCGGCGGGGGCGGCGCCTGTTGGGACAGCGAGTCCTGTGCGCAACCGACTACGGGGACTGAGGCAGCCAATCCGGGACTTTTCTTCGCCGAAATTGCCAACGACGATCCGTCCCGCTACGGGGGCGTGCTCAACGCGGCTGATCCGGCCAGCCCGGTCAGAGATTGGAGCATGGTCTACATCCCCAGCTGCAATGGCGACCTGCATACTGGTTCGGCCACCACCACATACACCCGCCCCGCAACCGGCCAACCTTACGCCATTGAACACCGAGGTGCGGACAACGTCCGCGTGGTGACAGAGTGGATCAAGGACAACTTCGCGCAGCCCGATCAACTCTTCCTGTTGGGCTCGAGCGCCGGCGGCATCGGCGCGATCCTGCACTATCCCCGCTTGCGCGATGCGTTCCCGGTAGCGCGTGCCGCATTAATGGTTGAAGCCGGCCCTACGCTGATGCCCGAGGCATTCGAAACTCGCCATCGCGCCAACTGGAACATGCAGATTGATCCTGCGGTTTGGGGCAGCCAAGCGTCAACTACACGGATGGCCGATTTGCTTAAACCGCTAACGGCACATTACCCGCAGGACCGCTTTGCACAATACTCGGCAGCGGCGGACGCGATCCTGATTGACTATTTCAACAAGATGGCCAACGGCGTCAACAGCGCGCTCGACCGAGCAACCTGTGAAGCTTGGGTCGAAGGTATCGCCAGCCAAATCGCCGACAACCAATCGGAGCCCAATTACCGCAGCTACCTGTTCAACGGCAACTCACACTCGATCATGGGCTGGCCATTCACTGAGACGACGACGCCTGTCGCTCAGTGGGCAGGCGCGATGCTCTCCCCGAGCGCGAGCGGCTGGGCCAACGTGCCGTGCGCCGATTGCGACAAAACGGCATATTGCTCTGCCAACTGAGTACCAGGATCACGCCTACGCCCCTACCGCCATCCGCTGGCTCGATTTACCTGCCGACAACGGAGAAGCGGTGGGCCGTGCGATAATGCGCCTGCTCGCGGCCCACCAGTACAGCCGTGTAGCCAGCTCTTCCGCTGGGGTCATGAGGGAGACTACAAGCCCCCGATCGCCCGCTTTTGAAGAACGCTTCCAGCCTCTGACTGGCCGGTACCCTACCGGAACAGGCTGGCAAGCAGCAGCGCCGCACAGAGACCGGCGCCCATAACTTGATGAACTTTGAAGATCTGAATCTGGCACCGGCCATTCTCAAGGCCGTGCACGAACAGGGCTACACCGCCCCCACCCCTGTCCAGGCGCAAGCCATTCCCGCCGTGCTGGACGGCAGCGATCTGCTTGCAGGCGCGCAAACCGGCACCGGCAAAACCGCAGGTTTCACCCTGCCCATGCTGCAGTTGCTGACCAGCCGTGCTGGCGCCAAACCCGGCTGCATCCGCGCCCTGGTGCTGACGCCCACGCGCGAATTGGCCGCGCAGGTCGAGGAATCGGTCCGCACCTACGGCAAATACCTTGAACTGCGCTCCACCGTTATCTTTGGCGGCGTGGGCATGAACCCGCAGATTTCGCGCATCAAGGCCGGCTGCGACATTCTGGTGGCCACACCCGGGCGCCTGCTCGACCTGGCTGGCCAGGGCTTTGTCGATCTGTCCCACGTTGAAATCCTGGTGCTGGACGAAGCCGATCGCATGCTCGACATGGGCTTCATCCATGACGTGAAAAAAGTGCTGGCCCTGGTGCCCAAGGCCAAGCAAAGCCTGCTGTTCTCGGCCACCTTCAGCGACGAAATCCGCGACCTGGCCAACGGCTTGCTGAAAGACCCGCAGCACATCCAGGTGACGCCGCCGAACACCACGGTCGAGCGCATCAGCCAGCTGATCTACCCCGTGGGCCGTTCGCGCAAGAAAGAAGTGCTGGCCCACCTGATCGACCAGGGCAACTGGACCCAGGTGCTGGTTTTCACCCGCACCAAGTACGGCGCCAACAACGTGGCCGAATACCTGACCAAGCACGGCATCAAGGCGATGGCGCTGCACGGCAACAAAAGCCAGAGCGCCCGCACCCAGGCGCTGGCCGAGTTCAAAAGCGGCGAACTGCGCGCCCTGGTGGCCACCGACATTGCCGCGCGCGGCATCGACATCGATGAGCTGCCGCACGTCGTCAACTACGAAATCCCCAACGTGTCCGAGGACTACGTGCACCGCATCGGCCGCACCGGCCGTGCGGGCGCCAGCGGCCAGGCGGTGAGCCTGGTGTGCATGGACGAAGAAGGTTTCATGCACGAGATCGAGCGCTTCACCAAGCAGCAGATCCCCGTGGAAATCCTGGAAGGCTTTGGCCCCATCGAAGGCGAACAGGCAGAACCCATCGCCATGGGCCGCCAAACGCTGTGGGGCGGCCTGGGCAAGCCGCCCGGCCGCGACGTCATGCAGGCGGCTGCCCGTGCTGCGCGCCAGGACATGATGCAGCGCATCCGCGACAACAAGGCGGGCCAGGGCCAGCGCGGCCAAGGCGGCCGTGGCGCCGCCCCCAACGCGCGCCGGCAGCCCGCGCGCGGCGAAGGTAACGCGCCCCTGCTGAATGACGATGGACTGGTGGAAGGCGCTGGCAACGCGCCCCGCCGCAGCGAAGGCGGCGAAGGCGGCAACCGCCGGCGCCGTGGCCGTGGCACCGGTGGTGGCGCAGGCAATGGCCAAGGCAACGGCATGGGACAAAACGCCCGTGGCCCGCGCGGCGACGGCTACGGCCCCAGCCGCCAGGCACCGCGCCCGGCACCGCAACCGCAGGCCACGCGTGAATTCGGCTTTGACGACGAGGACGAGCGCGAGCCCGATCACCTGCCTCGCAACATCGATCCGCTGCAGACCAACCTGCACGGGCGCCGCAGCGCACCGCGCGGCCCCAGCCACGGCGCCGTGGGCCAACCCGACCCGATGCGCACCAGCATCGACGTGATGGGCAAAGGCAAAGGCGGCGGCGGCGGTGGTGCCGGCAAGCGCAGCAACAACCGCAGCGGCGGTGGCGGCGGCGGCGGCGGCGGTGGCCGCAGCAGCTTTGGCGGTGGCGGTGGTGGCGGCAACCGCAGCCGCTCCGGTGGCGGCGGTGGTGGCTACGGTCGCTGATCGTTGATCGCTGATCGCCGGGTCGATCGACCCAGCTTGTAAAAAAGGCTTCTTCGGAAGCCTTTTTTCATGCCTGCCGCCTGACGCCAGATTTCAGGTGTTTTTATGCCTTGGCGCCCGTCAAATGGGCGTTGAAAGCTATCAACCATATAGCAAGCGGCCTGAAGAACAGACGGTGCGATGGCTTGGTTGCCCTGTACGACCATCCGCCTGTGCCGGCTGGCGGTGTGCGCCCCCACCGATGTTTAGCTGGCGAACTTGCCAGGCCCAAGCGCGCGCCCGATCAGGTTGTCGACCAAGGTCGCGGCCTTCGTTGGCAACAGCCATTCGCCGCCTGTGGAATCGGTGCGGACGGCGAGCTGGGCGTTGGTCAGAGTGGTGCCGTGCCCTTGGGTCGGCAGGCGCAGCGGCTGCACCGCACGCTGTGTTGGGCTGAGGCGCCTCATCCAACCAGCGGAACATCATGAACAATACTTCGCCAGCCTCAGTTGGATCCATGCATTTGAATGCACTTCAACCCCTCAGCCCACCACCTCTCGCAGCCTTGCCCGCAAGGCTTCAAAGGCATCGTTCTCGCTGTAGCGGCTGGTGTTGAAGCGCAAGTCGGCCTTGGCGTAGAACGAAGCGCGCCCGGCCAGGGTGCGCTTCAGGTCTTCCATGGCTTCGGGGCTGGCGGCGATGGGGCGCATGTCGCCCTGCGCGGCCACGCGGCCCAGGTGGTCGGACGGGTCGGCCTCCAGCCAGACGGTGTAGCAGTGCTGCAGCAACAGGTTGAAGTTGGCCGCATCGGCCACCAGCCCGCCCGGCGTGGCAATGACCACCTGGGGATGGATCTGGATGGCTTCTTCCAGCGCGCGGCGTTCGTAGCGGCGATAGGCGTGGGTGCCGTAGAGGTTGTGGATTTCGTTGATGCGGCAGCCGGCAAGCTGTTCGATCTTGCGGCTCAGCTCGATGAAGGCGTAGCCCAGCTCGTCGGCCAGGCGCGCGCCCAGTGTGGATTTGCCCGCGCCACGCAGGCCGATCAGCGCAATGCGCGTGCTGCGGGCGCGATCCACGCTGCCGGGCGCATGGAACAGCGCTGACAGCGCCTGGTGCGCGCGACGCAGCTCGCTCTCGTTGCGGCGTTCCAGCAGCTCGCGAATCATCAGCCATTCGGGCGACGAGGTGGTCACGTCGCCCAGCAGCTCGCTCAAATCGCAGTACAGCGCCTGCGCCACCTGCAACAGCACCAGGATCGACGCGTTGCCGGTGCCGTATTCCAGGTTGGCCAAATGCCGCTCTGATATATCCGCCGCCTGCGCCACCGCCTTGCGCGTCATGCCGCGGCGCGCGCGCAGCCTGCGCACGCGCTCTCCCAGGGCGACCAGAAAAGGATGGCGCGGCGTGGCGTCGGCCGCAGCGGGCGTGGCGCTGGAACGGGGGCGCTCTTGCACCTCGGGCTGAGTGTCGTCGTCTGTGTGCATCGAACGGTTTGGCTTGAAGCTTGCCCTTACAGGGCTGGCCTGCGATGGCTTTACATGCAATTTAGTGCATTTCTTGTTATGCGCAGAATAATGCACTTCATCATTCAGCCGGACAAAAGTCCAACGGACTGGCCGACCGGTTGGCGCCTGCAACAGGACAGCCACGGAGCCACGCCACCTCTTCGCACTTGCCGCCCCGCAAAGTTCAGCGATTCAGGCTACGCAAGCGCAAGCGGCAGGCTAAGAATCACCACAAAATCGGCCTCTAGCGCTTGATAGGCGGGCGCTGGAAGCTATCTTTTTTATAGAATCGGCAGCACAAACCGGCCCAGTTCACCGGCAGAGCGCCGACGCGCCATCGGTTCACGCGCCCACGGGCGTACGGCCATCAGATCAGGAGCGCTTGCGCACGTCGCTCCACGGGCTGGCGTCGGGATCGCCGCCCATCAGGGTGGACAGGCCCATGACGGTGGACGGCGCGGTGCGCGAGTTGGAAAACCCACTGCCACCGAAGCTGGAACCGGCGAATTCCGATGGCCCATAGCCCGACGGCCGCGCCTCGGCCGTTGGCGTCTGCTGCGCCCCCAGCATGCGCTCACGCAGCACTTCGGGCGGTGGCCAGTGGGTTTGCGCGCCTTTCAGCCGGATCAGGCGGATGCCCGCTGTCTTGAGCATCTGGTTCTTCTCGGCCGCGCTGCGCGCCAGCGTGGGGTCGTCCTTGGCTTTGAAGGCGTCCACCTCGAAGGCGAACAGGGGCTGGCCACTGTCGCTGCAGATCAGAAAGTCGATCTGTTCGTCCGCCAGCCGGGCCTGTGCGGCGGCGCGCTCGCGGGTTTTGCGCACGGCCAGAAAACGCGCCAGGCGGGGGCGAAACAGCACCGCCATTTCGGGAAAGGCGGCCTGAAAGTAGTGCAGCAGCGCAATCTGCTCTTCGTTGATCGGCGCGGTGGGCGAAAAGCGGTCGTCGCGCACGTCGTAGTCGGCATGGTCGCCAGTGCGGCGGCGCAAGACGTACCAGCCCATTGCCAGCAGGAACAAGACGAGGGCAAGGGCGATCAGGCCCACGCCTTCCTGGGGCAGCCATTCGGGCAAGGCGTTCAGCCAAGGGGTGAGGGGGTTCGATGCGTCCATGTTCAAGCTGCTTGTTTGCGCCCACGATACCGCATCGGCCGGGCCGTGACCATCACCCGGGTGGATGAGCCTGGCTGGATCGAAAAAACTAAACCAAATGACCTACAGCGCTTGCGCATCCGGCGCAGATAGCTATTACTAGCATAGCAATTTGCGCCTGCTTCAGGCAGCTCGGTTTCAGGTGTCTTTCGAGATCGTGATGCTCGGGAACTTGCTGGAAAAGTCCTTGGCCTTTTGCGCCACCTCGATCGCCACCTGCCGCGCCACCGCCTTGTAGATGCCCGCCGCTTCGCCATCGGGATCGGCGATCACCGTGGGGCGGCCCGAATCGGCCTGTTCGCGGATGCTGCGCGACAGCGGCAGCGCGCCCAGGTAGTGGATGCCCTTTTCGGCCGCGTAACGCTTGCCGCCGTCGGCGCCAAAGATGTGGTCGACATGGCCGCAGTTGGTGCAAACGTGCACCGCCATGTTTTCCACCAGCCCCAGGATCGGCACGCCCACTTTGTCGAACATGGCGACGCCCTTGCGCGCGTCGGCCAGGGCGATGTCTTGCGGGGTGGTCACGATCACGGCGCCGGTCAGCGGCACGCGCTGGCTCAAGCTGAGCTGGATGTCGCCGGTGCCGGGCGGCATGTCGACGATCAGGTAGTCCAGCTCTTTCCAGTTGGTCTGGCGCAGCAGCTGGTCCAGCGCCTGGGTGGCCATGGGGCCGCGCCAGATCGAGGCTTCGTCGGGGTTGACCAGAAAGCCGATCGACATGGTCTGCACGCCGTAGTTCTGCAGCGGCTCCATGCTTTTGCCGTCCAGGGTTTCGGGCTTGCCGCTGACGCCCATCATCAGCGGCACGCTGGGGCCGTAGATGTCGGCGTCCAGCAGGCCGACCTGCGCGCCCTCGGCGGCCAGCGCCAGCGCCAGGTTCACCGCGGTGGTGCTTTTGCCCACGCCGCCCTTGCCCGACGCCACCGCCACGATGTTCTTGACCTGCGGCAGCAGCGGCACCCCGCGCTGCACCGAATGGGCAATTACCTGCCACTGCAGGTTGGCCGACACGTTGTCGACCCCCGCCACCGTGCGCGCCGCGGCGATCAACGCCTGGCGCAGCGCCGGCACCTGGCTTTTGGCCGGGTAACCCAGCACGACGTCGAACGCCACATCGCCGCCTGCAACCTGCAGGTTCTTCAATTGCTTGGTCGACACGAAATCCTTGCCGGTATTCGGGTCGATCACGGTTTGCAGCGCCGCCAGCAGCGCGCCTTGGTCCACGGTCATGGGAAATTCTTCTGTGCTGAATGAACAAAGGAGTCTAGCGAAGCCCCGCCGCCGGCGCCCGTAAGATGCCCCCATGACCTTGCCGCACGCACCGCCCGCTGCGCCCACCACCGCCCTGGTGCTGACGGGCGGCGGCGCCCGCGCGGCCTACCAGGTGGGGGTGCTGCGCGCCATCCGCGTGCTGCGGCGCGACGCGGGCGCGGCGCAGTCCGGCAACCCGTTTCCCATCTTGTCGGGCACCTCGGCAGGGGCCATCAACGCGGCCGCACTGGCGGCGGGCAGTGACCATTTCGACGGCGCGGTGCGCCGCCTGACCCGCGTATGGACCCACATCCACGCCCAGAACGTGTACCGGATCGACGGCTGGTCCGCGCTGCGCGCCGGCACGCGCTGGATGTCGCTGCTGTCGCTGGGCTGGGCGCTGGCGCGCTGGCGGCAGCTGCACCCGCGTTCGCTGCTGGACAACGCGCCGCTGGGCGAGCTGCTGCGCGCGCAGGTGCCCTTGCCGCGCATTCCGCAGATGCTGGCGGCCGGGCATTTGCGCGGGCTGTCGATCACCGCGTCCAGCTACGCCAGCGGTGAGCACATCACCTTCTACCAGTCGCACCAGGGCGTGGTGCCTTGGTCGCGCGCGCAGCGCAGCGCCGTGCCGGCGCAGATCGAGGTGGAACACCTGCTGGCGTCGTCGGCCATTCCGTTCATCTTTCCTGCCGGCGAAGTGCGCGTGGATGGCCGCACCGGCTGGTACGGCGACGGTTCGATGCGGCAGGTGGCGCCCATCTCACCCGCCATTCACCTGGGCGCCGACCGGGTGCTGGTGATCGGCGCCGGCCGCGCGCTGGAGCCGCCCGGCACGCCGCGCGACGCGCCCAGCTACCCATCGCTGGCGCAGGTGGCGGGGCACGCGCTGTCCAGCATCTTTCTGGACACGCTGTCGGCCGACATTGAACGCACCCTGCGCATCAACCACACGCTGTCGCTGATTCCGGCTGCCGCGCGCACCCACAGCAGCCTGCGGCCGATCGAGCTGCTGGTGATCTCGCCATCGCAGCGGCTGGACGAGCTGGCCGCCCGGCACGTGGCCGAGCTGCCGCATTCGGTGCGCACGCTGCTGGGCATCCTGGGCGTGCGCCCGGGCGACCCGCGCAGCGGCGCGCTGGCCAGCTACCTGCTGTTCGAGCCCGGCTACACCCGCGCGCTGATGCAGCTGGGCTGGGAAGACACCTTTCGCCAGCGGGCTGAGGTGTGCCGCTTCTTCGGCTGGGCCGATCGGCCGCGGTAACCGCAGCCCGCGCCGCGCAAGACCGTGCAGGCGCAAGCCCCGCGCGGCCACCGATTCACCTGCGTTGGCACGCCCAACACCGCGTGCCGCCGCCGCGCCGGCCCCTGCGCGGTGCGCGGCCACCCCCTAGAATCATTGGCTTTCCATCGCCCCGCTGCCGGTCGGCAGGGGCGCAGCCGTCACCTTTTCAAAAAAGGCGTTTCCCTCATGTCCGCCGCACCGCGCCAGCTTTTCATCACCACCGCCCTGCCGTATGCCAACGGCACCTTTCACATCGGCCACATCATGGAATACATCCAGGCCGACATCTGGGTGCGCTTTCAGCGCATGCAGGGCCATGCGGTGAACTTCGTCGGCGCCGACGACGCGCACGGCGCGCCGATCATGATCGCGGCCGAAAAAGCGGGCAAGACGCCCGAGGAATTCGTCGCCGCCATTGCCGCCGGGCGCAAGCCGTACCTGGACGGCTTCATGATCAGCTACGACAACTGGCACAGCACGCACAGCCCCGAAAACACCCAGTTGGCGCAGACCATCTACAAGGATCTGAAAGCCAACCAGCTGATCGAAACGCGCACCATCGAGCAGTTCTTCGACCCGGAAAAGGGCATGTTCCTGCCCGACCGCTTCATCAAGGGCGAATGCCCCAACTGCCACGCCAAGGACCAGTACGGCGACAACTGCGAGGTGTGCAGCGCCGTGTACGCGCCCACCGAGCTGATCAACCCCTATTCCGCCCTGACCGGCGCCAAGCCCGAGCTGCGCACCAGCGAGCACTTCTTCTTCAAGCTGTCCGACCCGCGCTGCATCGAGTTCCTGAACAGCTGGACCACCAGCCACGGCGCCGTGCAGCCCGAGGTGCTGAACAAGATCAGCGAATGGATCGCCCCCGGCGAAGACGGCAAGCCCAAGATGGGCGACTGGGACATCTCGCGCGATGCGCCGTACTTCGGCATCGAAATTCCCGACCAACCCGGCAAGTACTTCTACGTCTGGCTGGACGCGCCCGTGGGCTACCTGGCCAGCCTGAAGAACCTGTTCGACCAGGGCGGCGGCAAGACCGCCAGCGGCAAGGCGCTCAGCTTTGACGAATTCATGGCCGACCCGGCCACCGAGCAGTACCACTTCATCGGCAAGGACATCATCACCTTCCACACGCTGTTCTGGCCCGCCATGCTGAAGTTCAGCGGCCGCAAGACGCCCAACAAGGTGTTCGTGCACGGCTTTCTGACGGTGAACAACGGCGAGAAGATGAGCAAGAGCCGCGGCACCGGGCTGGACCCGCTGAAATACCTGAAGCTGGGCATGAACCCCGAATGGCTGCGCTACTACCTGGCGGCCAAGCTGTCGGGCCGCAACGAAGACCTGGACTTCAACGCCGACGACTTCATGGCGCGCGTCAACGCCGATCTGATCGGCAAGTTCGTCAACATCGCCTCACGCGCGGCCGGCTTCATCAGCAAGCGCTTTGACGGGCGCCTGTCGGTCATTGCCGACGACGGCCTGGCGCTGCTCAACAAGTTGCGCGCCGCCCGCCCCAGCATTGAAACGCTGTACGAACAGCGCGAATACGGCAAAGTGGTGCGCGAAGTGATGGCGCTGGCCGACCTGGTGAACGCCTACGTCGACCAGAACAAACCGTGGGAGCTGGCCAAGCTGCCCGAGCAGAACGAGCGCCTGCACGACGTGTGCACCACCTGCATCGAAACCTTCCGCGTGCTGGCGGTGTACCTGAAGCCGATCCTGCCCAAGCTGGCGGCCGACGTGGCGGCCTTCTTGATGGTGCCGCCCGAAACCTTTGCCGACGTGGACACCCCGCTGGGCGCCGGCGCGCAGATCGGCGAATACACGCACCTGATGACGCGCGTGGACGCCAAGCAGCTTGAAGCACTGTTTGAGCCCCCAGCGCAAGCCCC
>JAGOEM010000069.1 GCA_017997715.1 Ottowia sp. | reverse complement strand
TTCATGCCAAGTTCATGCCGCCTTCAGCTGCCCTGCGCACGGGCTTACACGCGGGCTTACAAGGCGCGCTGGATGATGATCTTTTGCACGTCGCTGGTGCCTTCGTAGATCTGGCACACGCGCACGTCGCGGTAGATGCGTTCCAACGGAAAGTCGTTCACGTACCCGTAGCCGCCCAATGTCTGAATGGCGGCGCTGCACACCGCCTCGGCGGTTTCGCTGGCAAACAGCTTGGCCATGGCGGCTTCTTTCAGGCACGGCAGGCCGGCATCGCGCAAGGTGGCGGCGTGCCAGATCAGCTGGCGCGCGGCTTCCAGCCGGGTGGCGCAGTCGGCCAGGCGAAAGCCCACCGCCTGGTGGTTGAAGATGGCGGTGCCAAAGCTCTCGCGCTCCTTGGCGTACTGAATGGCCACCTCCAGCGCGCTGCGCGCCATGCCCACGCTTTGCGCGGCAATGCCGATGCGCCCGCCTTCCAGCGCGCTCAGGGCGATGCGGTAGCCCTCGCCTTCTTGCCCGATCAGGTTTTCGGCCGGCACGCGGCAGTTTTCGAGGTTGATCTGCGCGGTGTCGCTGCTGTGCTGGCCCAGCTTGTCTTCCAGCCGCGCCACCACCCAGCCGGTGTTGCCCAGGTTGTGCGTGGGCACGATGAAGGCGCTCATGCCCTTCTTACCAGCCGCCTTGTCGGTCACGGCAATCACCACGGCCACGTGGCCGTTCTGGCCGCTGGTGATGAACTGCTTGACGCCGTTCAGCACGTAACCATCGCCGTCGCGCACGGCCGTGGTGCGCAGGCTGGACGCATCGCTGCCGACATGCGGCTCGGTCAGCGCGAAGGCGCCCAGCATCTCGCCGCGCGCGGCGGGCACCAGCCATTGCTGTTTCTGCGCCTCGCTGCCATAGCGCATCAGGATGGCGTTGAACGGGCAGTTGGTCACGCTGATGGCGGTGCTGGTGCCGCCATCGCCAGCGGCCACTTCTTCCAGCACCAGCGCCAGCGTCAAATAGTCCAGCCCTGCGCCGCCGTACTCTTCAGGCACGCAAATGCCGTAGGCGCCCAGTTCGGCCAGGCCCTGGTGCGCGGGCTTGGGAAAGTGGTGGTCCCTGTCCCACTGTGCGGCCTGGGGCCAAAGCTGCTCTTGTGCAAAAACGCGCACGGCATCACGAACGGCATGGTGGTCGGGGCTGAGGATCATGGTTTCCTTACGGTCGAAGTTGCAAATGGGTTGGAGATAAAAACAGGTTCCATCAGGCGCAGCGCCGGCCTTGCCAGTCGCGCACCTCGTGGGCATGGTTCGCCAGAAAGGCCATCAACCGGGCAAAGCGGCGCCGCGTGGCGCGCTCGAAAGCGCGGGCCACCCAGGGTTCCAGCCACGGCCAGCGGGCTTGCAAGGTGTAGGTGTAGATCAGGCGCGAATGCTGCGCGCCCAGCGGCTCATGGCGCATCGATGCCGCCCAGCGCTGAAACGGAAAGGCGTGGCCGACCATGGTGGCCGCGGCCAGGCGCGGCCGGTCGTACGCAACGAAGCGCGTGCGCATCGACAGCCCGCGCAGCCAGCCGGCCGCCGCGTTGTCGCTGACGGCGCCCACCACCGGGTGCTCTCTGTCGCCTTCGACCGCGGTGCGACGCACCAGCGAATCCCAGCGCGGCCGCCAGAAGTGGTAGTGAAACGCGTCGAACGCCACCTCGGCAGAAGCGGGCATGTCGAACACCAGGCACCGATGCACCGACACCGCGCTTACCCCGTCCACCCGCAGGTGTGCATGGCCTGATTCGGACACCGCATCAAAGGCCCTGCGACAAGTCCATGATCATCCGCGCCACCAGGTACAGGCGGCGCGGCACGGCGTCGATCTGCACGTATTCGTCCTGATCGCTGTGGATACCAAAACCAGGCAAGCCCAAGCCCTCTATCACCGGCTTGCCCGACAGCGCGGCATACGCCGCATCGGTGCCGCCACCGGTGCGCGGAATCAGCTGCAGCGTGGCGCCCGCTTCGCGGTAGATGGCAATGGCCTTGTCCACCATCTGGCGGCCGCCGGCATTGGCGGTGAAGGCGGGGCGCCCGCGTTCGGCAGCGATGGTGATGTGCGAGCCCTGCAGCTTCTTCTGGTTCTGGATGCGGTCTTCCAGCGCTGCCAGCAGGCCCTTCAGGTCTTCTTCGCGCGCATAGCGGATATCGGCCTGAAGCCTGGCCTGGTCCGGCACGACGTTGTGTACCGCGCCCGACTGAAATATGGTCCAGTTGAAGCGCAGATCGCGCGCCCGGTCGTCCAGGTCGTGGGTGCGGCTGACGATGTCGGCCGCCTCGACCAGCGCGTTCACACCGATCTCGGGCATGGCGCCCGCGTGCGCGGCGGCGCCTTTGACGGCCACGCGGTAATACACGATGCCGGCGGTGCCCAGCGTCAGCATTTCCTGCTGCGCCGAAGTCGGTTCGAACGACAGCACCATGTCCGATTCGCTGGCCAGTTTCTGGATCAGCGCGCGCGAGCCGAAAGACCCCCGCTCTTCGTCGGTGTTGAACATGACCGTGATCGGCCCGTGTTCGGTGAACCCCTGCGCCTTCAGCAGCTTGAGCGTGTGCAGGATCAGCGCGATGCCGCCCTTGTCGTCCGCCACGCCCGGGCCATAGGCGCGGTTGCCCTCGATCTGAAAAGGGGTCTTGGCCAGGGTGCCTTTGGCGTACACCGTATCCATGTGCGCGATCAGCAGCAGCTTGCGCGGGCCAGTGCCCGGAATGCGGCCCACGATGTTGTCGCCCACCGCGTCGCCTTCGGCGGGGTGGCGTGTCACCGTCGCGCCCAGCGCGGTCAGTTCATGCGCCAGCAGCTTGCCCATGGCGGCCATGCCTTCGGCGTCGCCGGTGCCGGTTTCGATGTTGACCAGGCGTTCCAGCGTTTTCATCAGCGCGGGCTGCTCGGCGGTGGCGGCGGCCATCAACTTGGCGTTCAGCGGACGGGCGGTGCTGGCCCCGGTGGCGGGCTGGTCGGGTGCGTGGTGGCGGGTGTGCGCACAGCCGCCCAGCAACGCGGCCATGGCCGTCGCGCAGACCACGGTTTTGAGTCGATCCAAACTGTCTCCTATCGTCATGGTCGTTGGGCAACTTGGGCGCCCTTCACGATGTCCCCTCTGCCACTGTAGTGCACGCGCGCAGCGCGCAGTGGCCAGCGCGCCGGTCACTCAGTCACCACCCATCGAAGCGAGTCCCGTCGTAGCTGAAGAAAGCCCCGCGATCGGCGGGCGCCAGTGCCGCCACCACGCGGCGCATGCCGGTGGCGCTGGCTTGGGGGGTGACGGGCGCGCTGGCACCGCCCATGTCGGTCTGCACCCAGCCCGGGTGCAAACAGACGAACGTGGCCTGCGGGTACGCCGATTGCGCCGACACCACGGCCATGTTCAGCGCCGCCTTGCTGACCCGGTACAGCCACGCCCCAGAGCTGCCGACGCCTTCGATGCGCCCCATCTGGCTGGACACAAAGGCATAGCGCCCACCCGCCTGCTCGACCAACGGTGCGATCTGCGGAATGACCTGCATCGCGCCCAGCACGTTGGCGTGCATCACCTGGTCGAACTGATCGCGCGGGGGCGGCTGCGTGGCGTCGGCGCGGTTGCAGATGACCCCGGCCACATGCCAGGCGGTGTCGATCTTCTCGCCGTCCAGCTGCCAGGCCAGGCCGCTCACGCTGGCGGCATCGGCCACGTCCACCCGCAGCACCTGGGCACCGGCTTCGCGCAGCCGCGCCAGCGCCGCGTCGTCGCGCGCGGTGGCAATCACGCGTTCGCCGGCGGCCAGCGCCTGTTGCGTCAGTGCCCAGCCAATGCCTTTGGATGCGCCCAATATGAAGGTGGTGCTCATGGTTCAGTCCTGCGGAGAAGGAATCGTCAGGCCTTCGCTGGCCAGCTGTTCGGCGTAGCGCGCCTGCGCCTGGGCTTCGGTCTCGGGCACCAGATCGGCGCCAAGCTGGGTGCGCAGCATGCTGTTCATGGATGGGAAGCTGCCCTGCGCCAGCCGCCCGTCGGCGGCCCAGGCGCTGGAGCGCATCAGCGCCTTGGGGCAGTGCAGGTAGGCTTCGCGCACAGCCACTTCGATCACCAGCTTGGGCAGGGCGCGCGCTTCGGGCTGCGCAAAGCGCTGCACCAGCGCAGCCTCGTCACGCAGGCTGGCGCGGCCATTGACGCGCAGCACCTCGTTCACGCCGGGAATCAAGAACAGCAGCCCGATGCGCGGGTCGGCCAGCAGGTTTTCCAGCGTGTCCAGCCGGTTGTTGCCGGTGGCGTCGGGAATCAGCAAGGTCTGCGCATCGGCCACCTGAACGAAGCCCGGCCGCCCACCGCGCGGCGATGCATCCAGCAGCGCGTCCTGCGCGATGTCACCCGCCGTGGCCAGCACGCACAGCGGCGCCTGGGCGATGAAGCGGCACATGGTCTCGTCCAGCCGATCCAGCTGCTTGGCGCGCGATCGCGCCGTGGCCTGCGGGTACAGCTGCCTGAGTTCTGCGGTGGACGTGATCATCGCCGTGGCACTCCATTTATATACAAAAACAGGCTGCAGCGCCCTACCTATGGGCGCAAGCAGCTAGCATTTTCAGAGCATTTCGACTGCCAGCGCGGTCGCCTCGCCACCGCCGATGCACAGCGTGGCCACGCCTTTTTTAAGGCCGCGCGCCTTCAGCGCATACAGCAGCGTGACCATGACGCGCGCGCCGCTGGCGCCGATGGGATGGCCCAGCGCGCAGGCGCCGCCGTTCACGTTGACCTTGTCGTGCGGCACCTTCAAGTCGTGCATCAGCGCCATGGGCACCACGGCAAAGGCTTCGTTGACTTCCCACAGATCGACGTCGTCCACCTTCCAGCCGGCCTTGGCCAGCGCCTTTTCGGTGGCGCCAATCGGCGCGGTGGCAAACCATTCGGGTTCTTGCGCGTGGGTGGCGTGGCTGACGATGCGCGCCAGCGGTTTGCAGCCCAGTTGCTTGGCCGTGCTTTCGCGCATCAGCACCATGGCGGCCGCGCCGTCGTTGATGCTGGAGCTGGACGCCGCCGTCACCGTGCCGTCTTTCTTGAAGGCGGGCTTGAGCGCAGGAATCTTGTCGACGTTGATCTTGCCCGGGCCTTCATCGATCTCGACCACGCGTTCGCCCTTGCGGTCCTTGATGGTCACGGGGGTGATCTCATCCTTGAATGCACCGTTTTTGATAGCTGCTTGCGCCCGCTGCACGCTGGCTACAGCGAATTTGTCTTGTTGTTCGCGGGTGAAGCTGTACTTGGCGGCGCAGTCTTCGCCAAAGGTGCCCATGCTGCGGCCTGGCTCGTAAGCGTCCTCCAGGCCGTCCAGCATCATGTGGTCAAAGATGCGGTCGTGGCCCAGGCGGTAACCGCCCCGGCCCTTTTGCAGCAGGTAGGGCGCGTTGGTCATGCTTTCCATGCCGCCGGCCACCAGCACGTCGTGGCTGCCTGCCACTAGCATGTCGTGCGCGAACATCGCCGCGCGCATGCCCGATCCGCACATCTTGCTGAGCGTGACCGCCCCCGCAGATTTGGGCAACCCACCCTTGAAAGCCGCCTGGCGCGCGGGCGCCTGGCCCTGGCCCGCCAGCAGGCAGTTGCCGAACAGCACTTCGGTCACCAGATCGGGCGAGATGCCCGCGCGTTCGATGGCCGCCTTGATGGCCGCGCCACCCAGGTCGTGTGCAGCCAGCGCGGAAAAGTCGCCCTGAAAACTGCCCATGGGGGTGCGAGCGGCGGAAACGATGACGATGGGGTCTGACATGGTGGATCTCCTGAAGAATGGTTATGTGATTGCGAAAGTGCGTCAGGCCGGCTTCAACGGGAAGAAGCCGAGCGTGGATTCGATACGGGCGCCGTCAACCGCCGTCGTGCCGATGGCAAAGCGCCAGGCTTCGCAGCTGCGGTCAATGACGGATACGAGCGACATGGCGTTATTCCGAGGGCTCGATCACGGTCGAAGGTGACGAGGTATCGGGCCGGTCGGCAGGGGTTTCGCTGCCCTCGGCCACGGGGTCGGCCGATTCACCGCCGCCACACACGCCGCCGTTCACATCAAAGCGCCGGTGCGTGCCGTAGGGGAAGAAGTCGATCACTTCGCCCAGCTGGATGCGCTGCTTGGCGCTCTGCCAGAAATCGGCCTGCAGCAGATCGGCATGGTGGCGCATGAAGGCTTCGCGCACGCGCGGGTTGCCCAGCAAGAAGGGGCCGAAGGTTTCGGGGAAGACGTCGTTCTTGGCCACCGGGTACCAGACCTCGCCGCTCATCTCGTCTTCTTCGTTGCGCGGCTGGGGCACGTGGCGGAAATTGCAGTCGGTGATGTATTCGATTTCGTCGTAGTCGTAGAACACCACCTTGCCGTGGCGGGTCACGCCAAAGTTTTTCCACAGCATGTCGCCGGGGAAGATGTTGGCGGCGACCAGGTCCTTGATGGCGTTGCCGTATTCGATGACGGCGTGTTCCAGCTGCGCGCTGGCGGCAGTGTCGTCCGGGCCGGCGTCGAAGGTCTCTTGCAGGTACAGGTTGAGCGGGATCATGCGCCGCTCGATGTAGGCGTGTTCGATGATGACTTCGATCTGGCCATCGCCGTCGCGGTCGGATATCTCGAGCTGGCTGGGGGCGTGCTGTTCGATCTCGGCGATCAGCGCGTCTTCAAAGCGCTGGCGCGGAAAGGCCAGCAGCGAAAACTCCATCGTGTCGGCCATGCGGCCCACGCGGTCGTGGCGTTTGACCAATTGGTACTTGCCGCGCACCTGCTCGCGCGTGGTGTCCTTGGGCGGGGGAAAGCGGTCCTTGATGATCTTGAAGACGTAGGGAAAGCTGGGCAGGTCAAACACCAGCATGACCATGCCTTTGATGCCCGGCGCGATGCGGAACTGGTCGGTGCTGTGGCGCAGGTGCCAAAGCAGGTCGCGGTAGAACAGGTTCTTGCCCTGCTTGGCCAGGCCCAGCGCGTTGTAGATTTCGGCGCGTGGCTTGCGTGGCATCAGGCTGCGCAAGAACTGCACATACGCGCTGGGGATCTCCATGTCCACCATGAAGTAGGCACGCGAGAAGCTGAACAGGATCAACAGGTCTTCTTCGCCAAACAGCGCGGCGTCGACAAACACGGTGCCGGGCGTGCGGTGCAGGATGGGCAGGGCGAACGGCACCTCTTTGAAGCCGTTGATGATCTTGCCGACCAGGTAGGCGCCCTTGTTGCGGTAGAACAGGCTGGACAGCACCTGGATCTGGAAGTTGGGCCGTGGCCGCCCGTCGCCCAGCTCGCGCCGCAGGGCGTTGGCCACGCGGGCGATGTCGCGCGGGGCGTCTTCCAGGCGGCAGCGCAGGTCGAACGATTTCAGCACGTCGGCCACGGCGCGTTCCAGCTCGCCGGGGCGGGGGTAGAACGCGCGAAAGGTGGTCTTGGCGCGCGGGTCGTCGGTTTCCAGGTACTCCGTGCTGATGGCGGGCCGCACGAAGATGAAGTCGTTGTGGAAATAGCTGCGGTGCAGGATCTTGGTGGTGACCGAGTTGAAGAACGTCTCGGCCAGCTCAGGCTGCTTGTGCGCGACCAGCAAGCCGATGTAGTGCAGCTTGACCTGCTGCCAGACTTCCATGGGCTGTTCGCCCGCCTTGAATTCACGCGCCAGGCGGCGCTGGCATTCGCGCACCCGCAGGTCATAGAACTCGATGCGTTCGCGCTGCGCACGCTGCTGGCCGTGCCAGTCGCAGGTTTCAAAGCGGTGTTTGGCGCGCGCGGATTCGGTGCGGAACAGGCGGTAGTGGCGGTTGAAGCCGTCGATCATCGCGTGCGCGATGTCGCGCGCCAGCGGGGAGTCGAGGGCAGGCTGCGGCATGGGCTTAGTCGACGTCCAGCCCCGCATCGCCCTGGGTTTGGCGCGGATAGCGTTTGATGGCGGTGCGGTAGACGTCGACCACGTCGTCGCCGCGGCTCATGGTGACCTGCAGGTCCTTGACCTTGCCGTCCTTCAAGCCGTAGCACCAGCCGTGGACGGCCAGCGGCTGGCCGCGTGCCCAGGCGTCCCGCACGGTGTTCGACTGCGCCACGTGGCCCACCTGCTCGATGACGTTCATCTCGCACAGCACGTCTTCCTGCTCACGGCCGCACAGGTGCATCAGGCGGCCGCGGTGGCGCATCTTGACGTCGTTGACGTGGCGCAGCCAGTTGTCGGCCAGGCCAACGCGTTTGTCGTGCAGCACGGCCAGCACGCCGCCGCAGCCGTAATGGCCCACCACCATGATGTGCTTGACCTTGAGCACATCCACCGCGAACTGGATGACCGAAAGCGCGTTCAGGTCCGAGTGGGTGATCACATTGGCCACGTTGCGGTGCACGAACACCTCGCCCGGCGCCAGGCCAATCACTTGGTTGGCCGGCACGCGGCTGTCGGAGCAGCCGATCCAGAGGTAGTCGGGCGTTTGCTGCGCGGCCAGCGTTTTGAAAAAGCCGGGGTTGTCGCGCTCCACTTGTTCAGCCCAGGCGTGGTTGGCGTCGATGAGGTGCTGCAGCGATGTGGACATGGTGTGTAGGGGTCAGTCAACGATGAGGTTGCGGCGATCGCCTTGCCAGGCGCCACTGAAAAAAGCCAGGCTTTCGTCAGCGCCGCTTGAGCGCCTCGATCTGGCTGGTGTAGGCCTGAAGAATAGAGTCAAACGAGACAAAGGTTGAGCCTGAAAACGGCCGATCGTGCGTGAGCAGCATGTAGATCAGCGCCCCATAGCTCAGGCTGAAGATGCAGACGATCACCGCGTGGTTGCGTGTCTGCCCATACGACACTTCCGTCAACAAGGCCACGCAGCACAGCAGCAGCAAGCCCAGTACAAACCAGCGCGGGTTGTCGATACGGCCAACGGACAAGTGCGTTCGCGTCTTGCGCAGGCGCTCCAGATCGCTCAGATCGTCGGCCAGCACCTTCAAGGCGCCCATTGCCACCGCGTTGTCCTGCCACTGGATCTGCAGCTGCTCAACCAGAAACTCCATCTGGTTGAGCGCACTGTGCGTCTCTATCGGGTTCTGGCGTGTTTGGTAGACGGCCCAGTCGCGCTTCAGGTCGGCATTGACGTACTCGTCCAGCAGCGCGCCCAACTGCTGGGCGGGGCCAGCGGGCAGTTGCGCGATGGCGCGGGTGGCGTCGGCCACCGTGGCCGCTTCGCGCAGCACGCCGTTCTGCGCATCGTTGTAGTTGCGCCATACATCGTTGACCAGCAGACCGAGGATCACCGATACCGGCAGCACGATGGCCGTGACAAACGCCGGCGGCATGCTGGACGCCACCGCGCGCCGCGGACTGCCGCGGTAGCTGGCCACCACGCCCACCGCCAGCGTGGCGATGCATGCCACCACGAACAGGCTCAGCAACAGCAGCGCGGCTTCGCTGAGCGAGTACGCCCAGTCGTACCATTCGGGCATGGCTGCGTATTGCGGCATAGGTTGGCTGCGGTGGAGAGTGGTTGGTGGTGCGAGATGCGGTGAGGAAGTTTACCTGCCGCTTTGCACCCAGGGCACGCGCAGCGCATGCGCGCGCCTTGGCCGCTTACATGGTCTCGGCAAACAGCTCGCGCCCGATCAGCATGCGGCGAATCTCGCTGGTGCCGGCGCCGATCTCATACAGCTTGGCATCGCGCCACAGGCGGCCCAACGGGTATTCGTTGATGTAGCCGTTGCCACCAAACAGCTGAATGCCGTCGCCCGCCATCTTGGTTGCCATTTCGGCGGTCCACAGAATCACGCTGGCGCAGTCCTTGCGTACCTGGCGCACGTGCTCGGCGCCCAGCGCATCCAGGTTCTTGCCGATGGTGTACAGAAACGCGCGGCCTGCCTGCAGCACGGTGTACATGTCGGCCACCTTGCCTTGCACCAGCTGGAATTCGCCGATGCTCTGGCCGAATTGCTTGCGGTCGTGGATGTAAGGCACCACGTTGTCCATCACCGCCTGCATGACGCCGATGGGGCCGCCGGCCAACACCGCGCGTTCGTAGTCCAGGCCGCTCATCAGCACCTTGGCCCCCTGGTTCAGGCCACCCAGGATGTTGGCTTCAGGCACTTCGACGTTGTTGAACACCATCTCGCCCGTGTGGCTGCCGCGCATGCCCAGCTTGTCCAGCTTTTGCGCAGTGCTGAAGCCCTTCATGCCTTTTTCGACGATGAAGGCGGTGACGCCACGGGCGCCCAGCTCGGGCTCGGTCTTGGCGTAGACCACCATGGTGTCGGCGTCGGGCCCGTTGGTGATCCACATCTTGGTGCCGTTGAGCAGGTAGTAGCCGCCCTTGTCTTCGGCCTTCAGCTTCATGCTGATGACATCGCTGCCCGCGCCGGGTTCGCTCATGGCCAGCGCGCCCACGTGCTGGCCGTTGACCAGCTTGGGCAGGTATTTCTGCTTTTGCGCGTCGGTGCCGTTGCGCTTGATCTGGTTCACGCACAGGTTGGAATGCGCGCCGTAGCTCAGGCCAATCGATGCACTGGCACGGCTGATCTCTTCCATGGCGATCATGTGGGCCAGGTAGCCCATGGCGCTGCCGCCGTACTCTTCCGGCACGGTGATGCCCAGCACGCCCAGCTCGCCCATCTTGGACCACAGGTCCATGGGGAACTGGTCGGAGCGGTCGACCTCGGCGGCGCGGGGGGCGATCTCGGCCTGCGCGAAGTCGCGCACCGCATCGCGCAGCGCGTCGATGTCTTCGCCAAGCTGAAAGTTGAGTCCGGGCAGATTGCTCATGGGTCGTCTCCTTGAAGGTTCAGTCAATAGGTTTTCGGCACGGGCACCAGTGTTTGCTGCATCAGCGCACACGGCGACTCCTTGCCTGCATCGTCCACGTGGGTGACTTCGGCGGTGGTCACGATCAGGCGCTTGCCCGGCTTGAGCACGCGCCCAGTGGCACGCAGCGCACCGCCTTGGTAGGTGCCGAGGAAGTTGATCTTGTATTCGGCGCTGACCACTTCCGCGCCCTCAGGCGCCACGGTCAGCCCCGCATAGCCGCCGGCAATGTCGGCCAATGCGCCGATGGCCCCGCCATGAAAGCCGGCCTGCTGCTGCGTCACCTTGTCCGAATAAGGCAACCAGATCTCCACCACGCCCGTTTCGGCACGCCGCAATTCGGCCCCCAGGTGGCGCATCATGCCCTGGCGGGCAAGGCTTTCGGCAATGCGAATAAAGGTGTCCGAGCGTGGCGCAGTCATGGTCAGGCGTTGTCTACAGGGGCAGGATTTTGATTGACGTTTACGTAAACGTCAATCACTTGGATTTGCTTTGGGCCCGCGCCCGTTCCAGGCGCGCCAACAGGCTTCGGGCTTCTTTTTCGTGATCGCCGATTTCGGCCAGCGTGGCGTCCAGCTCGGCGCGCTGCGCTTCCAGCTGCGCGCGGTGCCCGGTCAGCACCTGCAGAAACTTGCGCAGCTGCGGCCCGGTGTCGCGCGGGCTGTCGTACATGTCGATCAGCTCTTTGGCCTCGGTCAGCGACAGGCCCAGCCGCTTGGCGCGCAGGGTGAGCCTGAGGCGCGTGCGGTCGCGGCTGGAATACACCCGCACCCGTCCGCCAGGCCCGCTGCGTTCTGGCTGCAGCAAGCCCATGTCTTCGTAGAAACGCATGGCACGCGGGGTCAGCTCGAACTCGTGCGCCAGATCGCTGATGCTGTAGGTGGTCGCCATGGCCGGTGTTGGGTGTCTCCGATGTACTGTGCAGCGCGCGGCGGGTGTCCCTAGAATGGGCCATCGGGTTGACGTGCACGTCAATCACCCCATCCTACCTCAGCCGCCCCGCCATGTCCGTTTCCGCTGAACTTGAACGCGCCCTGCACTACCCACTGGCCGATCAGTTGCCGGCACCGGGGACGTCGATCGAGCTGGCGCCCGGCGTGCGCTGGGTGCGCATGGCGCTGCCCTTTGCGCTGGACCACATCAACCTCTGGCTGCTGCGCGACCGCATCGATGGGCGCGAGGGCTGGACGGTGGTGGACACCTGCATCGACCACGCCGAATCGCGCGCGCAATGGGAACAGGTGTTTGCCACGCAGCTGGAAGGCTTGCCCGTGCTGCGCGTCATCGTGACCCACATGCACCCCGACCACATTGGCCTGGCGCACTGGATCTGCAGCCGCTGGAGCGACGTCGCGCACGAATGCCGCCTGTGGATCAGCGCCACCGATTACATGAACGCGCGCTACGCCAGCCAGGTGGTCAACAGCTTCGGCGGCGAACGCCTGGCCGCCTACTTTCGCAGCCACGGCATGACCGATCCCGGCGACCTGGACCAGATCCTCAACCGCAAGAGCTACTACCGCAACCTGGTGCCCGATGTGCCGCCATCGTTCGCCCGGCTGATGGATGGCCAGCTGGTACGCATTGGCGGGCGCAGCTGGCGCTGCACGGCGGGGTTTGGCCATTCGCCCGAACACATCGCGCTGCACTGCGACGACCTGGGCGTGCTGATCAGCGGCGACATGGTGCTGCCGCGCATTTCCACCAACGTCAGCGTGTATGAGATGGAGCCCGAGGCCGATGCGCTGTCGCTGTTCCTGGACTCGCTTGACCGCTACCGACCCCTGGCCACCGACACGCTGGTGCTGCCCTCGCACGGCAAGCCATTCAAAGGTTTGCACACGCGCATCCAGCAGTTGCACGACCACCACCGCGACCGCCTGGACGAAGTGATGCAAGCCGCGCGTGAAAAACCCGTGTCTGCCTACGACATGCTGCCGGTGCTGTTCAAACGCCCGCTGGATCTGCACCAGACCACGTTTGCGCTGGGCGAATCGGTGGCGCACCTGCACCGGCTGTGGCATGGCGGCCAGCTGGTGCGTCGCCGCGACGCGCAGGGCATCTGGCGCTTTGCGCCGTCTGCGGATTGATGCCCGGCCTCCTGCCGGCGCTCGTCAGAAGCACCGCCGATGCGGCCCACCCGCATGCGTGAACTGCGACTGAACGGCCAAGGGCTGACCGCGCTGCCGCCCGAGGTGTTCGACCACGCCGACACGCTGGAGCTGCTGGACGTTTCTGGCAACGCGCTGTCTGCCCTGCCGCCCGACCTGCACCGCCTCAAGCGGCTGCGCATCTTGTTTGCGTCCAACAACCGCTTCACCGAACTTCCCGCTGCGCTGGGCGAATGTGCGGCGCTGGAAATGGTGGGCTTCAAGACCAACGCCATCACGCACGTGCCGGGCCACGCCCTGCCCGCGCAGCTGCGCTGGCTGATCCTGACCGACAACGCCATCGACACCCTGCCCAGCGCACTGGGCCAACGCCCGCGCCTGCAAAAGCTGATGTTGGCCGGCAATCGCCTGGCCCGCTTGCCCGACAGCCTGCAGCACGCCCACGCGCTGGAGCTGCTGCGCATCGCCGCCAACCAGTTCGACACATTGCCCCACTGGCTGACCGCGCTGCCACGCCTGACCTGGCTGGCCTGGGGCGGCAATCCGCTCACCGCCGCACCCGAGGCGGACGCACTGGCGCTGGCCAGTGCGCGCGGCATTCCCGCAGCGGCACTGACCCTGGGTGATCGCCTGGGCGAGGGCGCATCGGGCGTGATCCGTGCCGCGCGGTGGCACCGCGCCAATGGCGACGAGGACGTCGCAGTCAAGCAGTTCAAAGGCGCCGTCACCAGCGACGGCTGGCCGGGCAGTGAGATGGCCGCCAGCCTGGCGGCGGGCCAGCACGACGCCCTGGTGCCGGTCATCGGCCCGGTGCTGCCCGACGCGCAGGACACGCACGCGCTCGTGCTCGGCCGCCTGCCCGCCGGCACGCAGGCGCTGGCCGCGCCGCCCAGCTTTGACACCTGCACGCGCGACGTGTACCCGCCCGGCCTGCAGCTGGATGCCGGCACGCTGTGGGCGTTGGCCCGGCAAGTGGCCGGCGCCATGGCGCAGTTGCACGCGCGCGGGCTGGTGCACGGCGATCTGTACGCCCACAACCTGCTGCGCGCCGGGCCGCGCGCCTGGCTCAGCGACCTGGGCGCGGCGGCCTTCCTGCCGCCCGGCCAACCCGAGTTGCACCCGGCGCTGCGCGCGCTGGACGTGCGCGCTTTCGGTGTGCTGTTGGACGAATGGCTGGCCCACAGCGCGCCCCAGGACACCGCAGCCTTGGCACCGCTGGCGGCGTTGCGTGACCGGTGCCACGCCGCTGCATCGGCGATTGACCTCGGCTTTGATGACATCCGGCGATTACTATCAAATAAATAGCTGCTTGCGCCCACCCACATTGCGCTATCGGCACATTTGACTTAGTTTTACGAAGACAGGGATGAACGTTCATCTCTGTCCAGCCGCACTGCGCTGATCCGCGCCGGATCGTGCGGCACGGCCGCCTGATACCGCTTCAAGACGATCCACATCGCCTTGATCGACGGCGCGTCCAACAACCCCCAGGCCGCATCGGCACGCCCTGCACTGCGACTCACCTGGTTTCCCGCACAGGCGCCCAGGCGGTGGGCGCCACGGTGATCGGGGATGGCGGAGTGACGTAACCGGGCTGACCGACCGTTTGCCGGTGCGCGCCACAATGCAGGCATGGCATCCGTCGCCCACATCCCTCCTATCCAGGCGTTGCTCGCCTTCGAGGCGGTGGCGCGCCTGCGCAGCGTCACGCAGGCGGCCGAGGAACTGAACGTCACGCCCAGCGCGGTCAGCCACCGCATCCGCCAGTTGGAGAACCGGCTGGGGTTCAAGCTGTTCGCCAGTCGCAGCGACTTTCTTGCAAGTGCCGACGGCGCTGCCTATCTGGCGCGGGTGCGCGAGGCCTTGAGCGCGTTGCAGGGACAGCCGCCGGTGGTCAACGTCGGCCCGGCACGCCTGCGCGTCGCCGTTACACCCACCTTCTCGCGCCAGTTGCTGCTGCCCCGGCTGGCCTCGTTTCGCCGCGCCTACCCGGACATCGAGCTGATCCTGCAAGTGGCCATACCGGTGCACAACGTGACTTCGGAGGAATCCGACATCGAGCTGCGTTTTGGCACCGGACCGTTCCCGGGGCGCGAATCGACGCACCTGCTGTCGGACGACGTGTGCCCGGTTTGCAGTCCGGAATAACTGCACGAGACGGGCCCCTTCGGCCACGACTTCGAGACCGAAGCCGCCATCCAGCGCGCGCACCTGATCCGTTCACCCCTGGAGCCGTGGCGCCCCTGGTTTCGGGCCTGCGGCATCA
>JAGOEM010000068.1 GCA_017997715.1 Ottowia sp. | reverse complement strand
CAGGAACACCCGCTTGCGCGTGCGCTTGTGAGCCAACTCGAATCCGCTCTGGGCAAGGCTGATCTGGTTCATCGGTGTTCAACGTTCGAGGGGCTCGATCAGGGGACTTATGCAGACGTTCTCTAACGCTTTGACCATGCCATCGATGTAAGGCGACGCAACCCCAACCACTGCTGCGCCCAAAAGCCGCGCCCGTAGTCGCGCCCGGCCAGCACCTGGTCTTCAATGCCGGTGGGTTCCAGGCCGCGGCGCCAGTCGGCGCTGCGAAACAGCGCGTCCCACCACGGGAACAGCACGCCGTAGTTGCCACCGTAGGGCAGGCGCGCGGCGGTGCCAGGTTCATGCCCCAGGCTCAGTGCATGGTGGCGGCGGTGAAAGCTGGGGCTGACCAGCAGGCGTTCGCCCACGCGGCCCCAGTGCCAGCGCAGGTTGGCGTGCTGCAGGCTTTCCAGCAGCTGCGTGATGGCTACCAGGGCCACAAACTGCGCGGGTGCCACGCCGATCAGGATGGCGACGACGACCACGATGCTGTCGGTGATGACCGAATCCAGCAGGTGGTTGCGGTTGTCGCTCCACATGGTCATCTGGCGCTGGCTGTGGTGCACGGCGTGCAGTTGCCACCACCAGTGCCAGCGGTGCTGGGCGCGGTGAATCAGGTAACCCACCAGGTCGAACACCACCAGGTAGATGGCGAAGCTGAGCCAGGCCTTGTCGGTCACGCCGGGCCATAGCTGGTCGATCTGCAGGGTGCGCAGGCCGTGCGCGCGCAGCCAGCCAATGGCATCGGTCAGCCACACCTCGACGCTGAAGAACATCACCAGCTTGAACAGGCCCAGCCGATGGATCAGCGTGTACAGCACGTCGATGAAGACGGCGTGGCGATCGCGCACCGGCTCTACCGGCCACAGGCGCTGCAGCGGGCCGATGACCAGCACCATCACCGCGATCTGCACCACGCCGACCAGCCACCAGCCGGTGGCGGTGAAGCCGTCCTCCAGCAGATTGCCCGAACCGGCCCAGAAGGCGAACGGCACGACCAGCGTCTCAAACACCCATTGCTGGGCGCTGGCGAAGGCGTCGGTGAGGGCGGTCAGCATGTCACGGGGCGAGCGTCAGCCGGCTGGCATGGGTGAGATGCGTGAGGGCGCCCATCCCAGCCTTCCGCCAGAGGGGAAGGCGTTGAAGCAGCGCAGCCGTTGGGACGCCGACTGCTCTGCGGCAGTTTCTCCTTCCCCCACTGGGGGAAGGTAGGGATGGGGGCCAGCCCGACAAACGCCTTGGCCGGACCTGCGCCGGCCATCGGCGTTGTCCCCCCTCCCGAAGCGCAGAGCGCGAAGAGACAGGGGGGCAGGCGCGCAGCGCCTCAGGGGGGTGCTCCATATCAACCGCCGTGCTGGGTTATCCAGCCCTGGTATTGCGGATGTTCGCGCAGCGTTCGGAAGCAAAAGCCGCGCGCCTTCAGGCCGCTGATCAGCGGCTCCAGCACGGCGGGCGCCCAGGGGTCTTGGCGCGACCAGATGCCCAGGTGCGCCAGCAAGATGTCGCCAGGGCGAACGTCGGCCAGCGCCTTTTTCAGCAGCACATCGTTGGGGTATTGGGCGCTGGGCAATTCGTCGCCCAGAAAACCCGCGGGCGACCAGGCCACGTGCTTGTAGCCGCAGCTTTCAGCGGCTGCCAGCAGCTTGGGCGATGTCTTGCCGCCTGGCGCGCGGTACAGCGGCAGCGGCTTCTTGCCGGTGACGCTGGCCAGGCGGTCGGCCGCCAGGGTGATCTCTTCGCAGTACTGGCGCGCGGACCACGCCATGCGTTTGCCCGCTTGCGGGCCGGCCGAGGGCTCTATGCGAAATTCCGGCTGCCCATCCACCCCCTTGATGTCGCCGCGCCAATAGGCGTGCTGCCAGGTGTGCGATGCGAATTCATGCCCCTCTGCGGCGCGCGCCTTCCACCACGGCGCCCAGGTCTTGCCCAGGCTGCCGTCGCCTTGTTGCGTGCGTTCGTTGGCGGCGAAGAAGGTCACGCGCACGTGCTGGCGCGCCAGCACATCGGCCACCAACTGCGCCACGCCCATGTGGCCGGTGTCGAAGGTCAGGTACAGCGGCTTGTCGCAGTTTTCTAAGGCTTTTTGGGCGCTGGCGCTTGTCCAGACTGCGCAGGCAGCTATCAAAAGCATAGTTTTGAGGCCATGCGCAAGTCCGACCGCGAAACCCAAACGCCGCTGTGAGTCGCCAGCAGACGCCCGCGCCCAACGGATCGAAAGGCCGCGGAGCAGGCCAGCCCAGCGAACGCCGTGCTCGGGCTTGTACCGCGCACTGGCGTTGTCCCCCTTCCCGAAGCGCGCAGCGCGCAGAGAGAGGGGGGATGGCGCCGTCAGGCGACTCAGGGGGGTGTTCATGTTCTCGCGGCGTGGTCCAGCGTCCACACGCCGTGGGGCGACTTGCCCACCTTCACCTGGTGCACCACCTGGCGCTTTTGCACGTCGATCAGCGTCAGCTTGCCGGCCCAGCGCGACCCCACCATGATCAGCGTGCCATCGGCCGACACATCCATGCAATCTGGCCCCGACGGCGCGGGCATGCTGGCCACCGCCGTCATCTGCAGGTAGTCGATCTTGCTGATGGTGTTGGCCACCCGGTTGCTGACGTACACATGCCGCCGGTCGCCCGCCGCGCGGAAGGCGTGCGCGCCCTTGCCGGTGGCGATGGTGCCCAGCAGCGTGGGCGCCTTGCCGCCGGCCACGTCGTACAACTCTACCCCGGTGCCGCCGGTCAGGCCCAGCAGCAGGCGCTGGCCGTCGGGCGTGCCGAAGATGTCGGCCGGCAGCGAGCCGGTTTTGACGCGGTGCGTCAGCGTCTGGCTGGCGATGTCGATGGCCACCAGCTCATCGCTGTCCTGCATGCTGGACCAGATGGTCGTGCTGTGCGGGTCAATCCACAAATGGCTGGGCGTGCGCCCGGTGGCAATGCGCTTGACCAGCGTGGGGTTGCTGCCGTCCCAGCGGTAGATATCGACGTGGTTCAGCCGGTTGGCGGCCGTCACGAACCACTTCATGTCCGGCGAAAAGCGCAGGTGGTACGGGTCAACAATGTCGCGCACCGTGCGCTGCACCTCGGCCGTGCGCGGGTCGATGAAGGTCAGCGAATCGCTGCCCGCGTTGGCCACGATGACCGAACGCTCGTCCGGCGTCAGGTACAGGTGATGCGGCTCTTTGCCGGTGGGAATGCGCTTGGTTTCAACCCAGCGCTGCGAATCGATCACGCTGACGTCACCACTCAGCGAATTCAGCACGAACACCGGCGCCCCGTGGCGCGGCGCAGGCGGCTGAACCGCCGTGGGCGAAACCGGGGCCGGCGCGCCCGTTTGGGCACCAGCGGGCTGTATCAGCCCCGCCAGGCCCCCACCCAGGCCAGCCAGGCCCAGCAGGTGGCGGCGTGAAATGCGCGCGGCTTCGGGCCGAACCGGGTCATTGCAATGGGTCACGAAAACGGCGCAAGGGCGGAGTTAATCAGAAAGTGTAGCCGTGGGTCGGCGGGGAAGCCTTGACTTAACATCCGCCGCATGAAAATGGTGGACATCGACGGCATTTATTTGGAAGTGCAGGCCATTTCCGCGCCACCCGGCAGCAACACCACCTTGGCGCCGCTGGTTTTTCTGCACGAAGGCCTGGGCTCTATCGCCATATGGCGCGACTGGCCCGCCACCCTGTGCGCCGCCACCGGACGCGCCGGCTGGATGTATTCACGCCGGGGCTATGGCCAATCCACCCCCATTCCCGACGTGCGCGGCGAACCCCGGCAAGACGCACAAGGCCGCCGCAGCGGCCGCCTGCTGCCCGACTACCTGCACCGCGAAGCGCTGGACGTGCTGCCCAAACTGCTGGCGCACCTGGGCATTGCGCGGCCGGTACTGGTCGGCCATTCCGACGGCGCCACCATCGCCCTGATCCACGCCGCGCACCACCCCGTGGCCGCCTGCACCGTACAGGCGCCGCACGTGATGGTCGAAGACATGGCCCTGCGCGCCATCGCCGAAGCGCGCGACGCCTTCACCAACGCCGGCCTGCGCGAACGCCTGGCGCGCTACCACGCCAACGTGGACTGCGCCTTTTGGCAATGGAACGACGTGTGGCTGAGCGAGGCTTTTCGCGGTTTTGATATTCGCGACGAGATTCGCGGTATTCAGGCGCCGCTGCTGGCGATTCAGGGGTTGGATGACCATTACGGCACGTTGGCGCAGATCCGCGATATTGCCGCCGTGCTGCCGCAAACCCAATTGCTGGAGCTACCAGACTGCGGACATTCGCCATTCAAGGATCAGCCGGATGTGGTGAATGCGGCGATTGCGAATTTTTTGACGCGGAAAATTGGGATCTGACCCCGATTTTTTCTGGATCGCCCACGCACCTGCCAATGATCTGATTTCAAACTGCCGAATCAATACTTCTACGTATTATTGAAGCCTGCTTGAAATCACGCCAAACTGCACCAAGACGCCTGACACGGTCGAGCTTTTTTCCCAGATCGTGCAGAAATCTCTGGAAACTACGACCTTCTCTTGTTCGCCATTTTTCTTTGCGCGCTGGCCGATCCGGTTTTTGTTCAGCAAGAATTTATTCTCGGGCGATTGGGCGCAGTCGATATATTCACCAACCGCGTCATTCCACACGCCAATAGTTGAAGATACCAATTGGTTTGTCGTGGAATCGAACCCCAGGATGAGAGCGCTTTTGCCATCATGACTTTTATAGCAAAGCCCATAGTACGGAACTTCATAGGCGCTTTTCAGGGGTTTTGCGGCGCCGAATCGCTTTTCCACATCTTCGCGAAGCGTCTTGTTCAGCGAAAAAGTGCTGTCGTTGATCCGAACTTCCCGCGTGCATTCCTGGGCACCGCTTGCCATAGAACTCAATAACAGCAACAGCAGAACGGCGGTTCTCATCGCACCACCTCCAAAGCGTCGCCATTTTGAAGACTGTCACGCACATTGCGCGGCATGACGATACAGCCTTCGGATGCGTCTCCTCTGGCGTTGTCACCGTGGATTTGGAACGACCCGCGGCCTTCCATCTGGTTTCCAGGCGTCGGCGTCAGATCGCGAACAGCGCGCCCCGTATTGGCACTGTTTCTGGCCGCACCGATGGTGTAGCGACCGCGTGGAATCGGGCCTGTGTTCGACACATGCTGTGCATCGGGGTTATTCCTTCCCTGGGTGCCTCCGCTGACATTTCGCCCCGAATATCCGTTGTGATTGACTGATTCTTGACCTTGGGCGTTTCTGCACGTCAAGTTTCCGCTGCTTTGGCTGTAAGTGCACGATCGAGGTTGATTCGCGCTTTCCACCGGGGTTGCAGACCCACCAGCTGGATTGACCGCCGCGGGCTGGGGAGCGATGACCGGGCCATGGCGCGCCGCGGCCGCGGGATCCAACGGCATGCTGGCGAGACGGCGCGCGGCAGCAGGATTGGCAACGCGCTGTCCGGCGGGATCGGCGGCCGGGACGTTCGCGGACACCTCGGCCGCGCTACTGGGTGCGCCGTTGGCTGCGGTGCCGGGCCGATGCGAATCGGGATTGACGACGGGCGTGACCGCTGAGCTGACTTGCATGATGCGCCTCCTTTTATGTGGATTGAACAAGACACGCTGGCTGACGCTTGATCCGAGCGTAGGTCATCGAACGCAACCCGCCTGCGTGGCCGAATTCGCCCAACGTCAATGCCAAGGCGCCTTGAATCAGGACATTGCCTTGGACAACCTCGTTTGACCAGCTGGTGCGATTACCAGCTGGTAGCGCTCCCAATGCCAACAACCCCTATTGACCCCGCAGGCAAGCCCCAGTCAGATCACGATGCCCTGCACCACTGTGCACTGCGGTCGCTGCACGCCGACGGCGCTCAGCGGTCCAACCACTCGCAAATGCCCTGCCACTGCTCCAGATCCCGCGCCACGCGGCCCGGCCCTACGTCGAACAGCGTCAGCCCCCGTGCGGCCAGATAAACATAGTTCTGCGTAGGCCGCAGCATGCCCAGCACGGGCAGGTTCAGGCCGTCGACGAACTGGTGCAGCTGTTCGGCGGCGATGGTGCGTTCGTCCACGCGCATGCCGACGATGCCCAGGTTGGCGGGGTGTGCGCCGCGCAGTTCGGCCACCTTGTCCAGGAATTCGCGCGTGGCGTAAATGTCGAAGATGCTGGGCTGCACTGGCACCAAGACCTTGTCGGCCAGGCGCAGGATCTCGCGCAGGCGCGAGCCGTGCAGGCCGGCGGAGGTGTCCAGCACGACGTGCGTGGTGCCCTTGGGCGGGCGCACGATGAAGTCGCGCTGCACGTCCCACGCGGTGATGGGGCGCGCGGCTTCGGGCCGCAGGCCCAGCCACAGGCGCGACGACTGTTGCCGGTCCACATCGCCCAGCATGACCGAATGGCCCTGGCTGGCCCAGTAGCCGGCCACGTTGGTGGCCAGGGTGGATTTACCCACCCCGCCCTTCGGATTGGCGATCACGACTATCGGCACGGCGGCTCCCTCTTGCTGCAAACGGTTGAGGGGCTATGTTAGCGGCTGCAGCGGGCGCCACCGGCGTGCGCGGGGCATTCGCCGGGGCACGGGGCTGGCGATGCGGGTTTTGAATGAAATCAGCCTCTAGCGCCCATCCCATGGGCGCAAGCAGCTATCACTGCTATAGCATTCCAGTTGTCAGCGCATCCCCTGACAGCGTGCCGATGACGATGCCGGCCGGACGCCAGGGCAGCAAAGGCCACAGCAGCGCCCGGTGGCGTGGGAATGGCGCGCACTTTGGCCCGCCGCTGCAGGCGCGCCCGGGGGCGACACACGTCGGCACGGGCGCGCTTCGATAATCGCGCGCATGGAAATCACCGATATCGCCCACTGGGGCGCGCCGCTGCGCACCACCGTTGAATGGGTGGGCACCGTGGCGTTTGCGCTGTCGGGCATTTTGGCGGGCATGCGCAAGCGGATGGACGTGTTCGGCATCTCGGTGCTGGGCTTTCTGGCGGCCTTTGGCGGCGGCACGCTGCGCGACATCCTGCTGGACCGGCGGCCTTTTGTGTGGGTGGCTGAAGCCGGGCTGCTGTGGCTGGTGCTGGGCCTGTGCGCCGTGTCGATGGTGCTGCTGCGCGGCGGGCGTCGCCCGGTCAGCGACCAGGCCATCCAGGTGGCCGATGCGCTGGGGCTGGGCGTGTTTGCCGCGTCGGGCGTGCAATACGCGCTGGTGGCGCAGCTGCCGCCGCTGGTGGCGGTGCTGATGGGCGTGGTTACTGGCGTGTTCGGCGGCGTGATGCGCGACATTGCCTGCAACGAAATGCCCACGGCGTTTGCCGACCACCGGCCATACGCGGTGTGCGCCTTCGTCGGCGGCTGGCTGTATGTGATGGGCGAATGGCTGGGCTGGGCGGCGTGGGCCACGCTGGTCGTCAGCGCGGTGGCGACCAGCGGTTTGCGCCTGCTGGCGGTGCAGCTGAACTGGCGCCTGCCCGGCTGGCGCAGCTGATGCGTGGTTCGCCGCTGCGCCTGCTTTTATATAGAAAATACCGCTGTAGCGTTTGATGGGCGGGCGCAAGCAGCTATAAAAACGATATCAAACCCGTTCCAGCACCAGCGCAATGCCCTGCCCCACGCCAATGCACATGGTGCACAGCGCATAGCGCCCGCCGGTGGCGTGCAGGCGGTTGACGGCGGCGGTGGCCAGGCGCGCGCCGCTGGCGCCCAGCGGGTGGCCCAGGGCAATGGCGCCGCCCCAGGCGTTGACGCGCGCATCGTCGTCCGGCAGGCCCAGCAGGCGCAGCACGGCCAGGCCCTGGGCGGCAAAGGCTTCGTTCAGCTCGATCACGTCGATCTGGTCCAGCTTCAGGCCGGTTTGGGCCAGCACCTTTTCGGTGGCGGGCGCGGGGCCGATGCCCATCACGCGCGGGGGCACGCCGGCCACGGCCATGCCAACCACGCGGGCCTTGGGCGTCAGGCCGTACCGGCCGGCGGTTTCTTCATCGGCCAGCAGCAAGGCGCAGGCGCCGTCGTTCACGCCGCTGGCGTTGCCGGCGGTGACGCTGCCATCGGGCTTGACCACGCCTTTGAGCGCGGCCAGCTTTTCCAGGCTGGTTTCACGCGGGTGTTCGTCCTGGTCCACCACCAGCGCGTCGCCTTTTTTCTGGGCGATGGACACGGGGGTGATTTCGCGCGCCAGGTGGCCGGCCTTTTGCGCGGCCACGGCGCGCAGCTGGCTGTTCAGCGCCATCTTGTCCTGCGCCGCGCGTTCGATCTTGTAATCCACCGCCACGTTTTCGGCGGTTTCGGGCATCGAATCGACGCCGTATTGCGCCTTCATCAAGCGGTTGACGAAGCGCCAGCCGATGGTGGTGTCGTACACGGCGTTGGCGCGGCTGAAGGCGGCTTCGGCCTTGGGCATGACGAAGGGCGCGCGGCTCATGCTCTCTACGCCGCCGGCAATCATCAAACGCGTTTCACCGGCCTTGATGGCGCGGGCGGCGCTGCCCACGGCGTCCAGGCCAGAACCGCACAGGCGGTTCAGCGTGCCGCCGGGCACCGCATCGGGCAGGCCGGCCAGCAGCGCGGCCATGCGCGCGACGTTGCGGTTGTCTTCGCCCGCCTGGTTGGCGCAGCCGTACAGCACGTCGTCCACCGCGCCCCAGTCGACCTGGGTGTTGCGCGCCATCAGCGCCCGGATGGGAATGGCGCCCAGATCGTCGGTGCGCACGCCGGACAACGCCCCACCGTAGCGGCCAAACGGGGTACGGATCGCGTCGACGATGAATGCCTGTTTCATGGGTTTGTCTCCTCGCTGGGCGGGTGTCTGTGGATCGACCAGCGATGGTATGCCATCGCCCTTGCCGCGCTGTCGCGCGCGGGCGTGGCGCGTGGCTGGTCGATCAACCGGCGGGCCGCATCCTGTTCTGCTTGACGGGTGTGCATTGCCTGCCCCAACACATCACGGGCGAAAGCCATACGCATGGTGCTACGCACGCGCCCGCCCACGCCACGCCACGCGGCCGCGTCGATCACCAAAGCCGCGCACAGCCAGCCCTTGACAGGCCAAGGCATAGCTGAAGCCCGAGACGCAGCGCCGCTTGGGGCGTGATACCCTCGCGGCCCATGTTTGCCCCTTCGCAAGAACAAGTCCGCCGCTTTTTTTGTAGCGCCTGGTCCAAGTCACGCGCGGGCCAGCCGATGGAAGCCATTGAAACCCTGGCCGCCGCCTGGATTGCCGAGCACCCCGAATGGCATGCCGATTTCGAGGACGCCGAAGTCGCCATCGCACGCGACTATGGCGACGGCGCGGTGGGCGGCAACCCGTTCCTGCACCTGTCGATGCACCTGTCGATCAGCGAGCAGTGCAGCATCGATCAGCCGCGCGGCATACGGCAAGCGGTGGAATTGCTGGCCGCCAAGCGGGGCGATCTGCACGCGGCGCACCACGAGGTGATGGAATGCCTGGGCCAGATGCTGGCCGACGCGCAAAGCAACGCCCGCCCGCCCGATGGCGAGGCCTACGTGGCCTGCGTGCAGCGGCGCGCCACGCGCGGATAAGCCACGCCGGCTGTCGCCGCCGCCCTGGCCCGCAGAGGCCATCGGCTTACTACGAAATCGATAGCTTCCTGCGCCCGCCGATTGGGCGCCAGCGGCCGATTTCGTTCAAAAAAGCGCCCACAAAAAAGCCCGCACAGGGCGGGCTGGCTTGGCCGGTGCGGCGCGATCACTGATCGCCGGCACCCCAGCGAAAGCGCTGTTGCGGCACGGTTTTCAACTCGCTCGGCAGGCTGCCGATGTAGGCGGACATGGCCTTCAGCTCGGCGTTGGAAAACTGCTTGGCCATGCCGGCCATGATCGGGTTTGCGCGCCCCCATGTCTGGTGGACGTTGTCGCGGTAGGCTTTCAGCGCCACAAACATGTAGTCGGGGTACTGGCCGGCGATCTTGGGGTAGGAAGGATCGATCGGCTTAGAGAAATTGTCGCCGTGGCAGGACACGCAGGCGCCCTTTTGCAAAAGCTGGTTCACCTGGGCGCTGGGCGCAGCGGGCTGGGGCAGCTCGGGGGCGCCTTCCTTGACGCCCAGCTGGGCGTAGTAGGCGCCCAGATCGGCCATGTCCTGCTCGGTCAGGGAAATGGCAATGCTGCGCATGGTAGGGTGCTTGCGGTCGCCCTTCTTGTACGATTCCAGTGACAAGGCGATGTACTTGCCGCTCTGGCCCGCGATCCTCGGCACCTTGTACACCTCAGGAAAGGTGGACTGGTAACCCTGGATGCCGTGGCAGCCGATGCACATGGCTGCCTTGCTTTGGCCGGCCTTGACATCGCCAGTCACACCCTGTGCCTGGGCGGGAAGTGCGGCCGTCAACAACAGGGCCAGGGCAGCGAACGTGGGAGACAAGGTCGTTTTCATTTTGCGCGCACAATTCACATTGTTTGATCCAGATCAGCGGCAGATTGTAAACATGCTGCATCCACTTGAGCTGTCTGGGGCTCGTCCTGGCGTTCCTTCTTTGGCCCTTTCCACTTCGACATGAAATTCCAAGGTTCCGACAACTACGTCGCCACGCAAGATCTGATGCTGGCCGTCAACGCCGCCATCACCCTCAAACGCCCGCTGCTCGTCAAGGGCGAGCCCGGCACCGGCAAGACCATGCTGGCCGAGGAAGTGGCCGAAGCCCTGAAGCTGCCACTGTTGCAATGGCACGTCAAATCGACCACCAAAGCGCAGCAAGGCCTGTACGAATACGACGCCGTGAGCCGCCTGCGCGACAGCCAGCTGGGCGACGCCAAGGTCAAGGACATCCACAACTACATCGTCAAGGGCGTGCTGTGGCAGGCCTTCACGGCGGATGAGCCGGTCGCGCTGCTGATCGACGAGATCGACAAGGCCGACATCGAGTTTCCGAACGACTTGCTGCGCGAGCTCGATCGCATGGAATTCCACTGCTACGAAACGCGCGAGACCATCCGCGCCAAGCACCGCCCCGTGGTGTTCATCACCTCGAACAACGAAAAAGAGCTGCCCGACGCCTTCTTGCGCCGCTGCTTCTTCCACTACATCAAGTTCCCTGAGCCCGAGACGATGAAGCAGATCGTCGATGTGCACTTCCCCCACCTGAAGAAAGACCTCTTGGCCGCGGCCATGAAGGTGTTCTACGACGTGCGTGGCCTGCCAGGCCTGAAGAAAAAGCCTTCCACCAGCGAATTGCTGGACTGGCTGAAGCTGCTGGTGGCCGAAGACATTCCGCTGGAAGCGCTGCAAAGCGCCGACAGCAAAGTCAGCGTGCCGCCGCTGGTGGGCGCGCTGCTCAAGAACGAGCAGGACGTTACCCTGTTCGAAAAGCTGGTGTTCATGAACCAGCGCAACCGCTGATCCGCCGATGTCACCTTTGCTGCTGGAAGGCCTGACCGACGCTGCCGGCTTCGTCATCGGCGGCCTGGCGGGCTACCTCATCACGCGCCTGCTGGGCTTCGATCTGTTCGCCCCAGGCTATGGCGACGGCAGCCTGGTCGCCATCGTCGCCGTGGGCCTGGGCGCTGGTATGGGGCGCGCGCTGGCACGCCGCTGGCGCCTGCGCCGGCAAGAACAGCGCAAAACACCAAATCCCTGAAAGCCAAGCCGCCATGGCCTTTGTCGAACCCGTTGTGCTGCGCGAGCGCGGCGTGCGCCTGGAGCCCCTGGGCATCGAACACGAAGCCGGACTGCGCGCCGCCGCCGCCGATGGCCAGCTGTGGAACCTGCGCATCACCAGCGTGCCCGAGCCAGAGCAAACCCGTGCCTACATCGACAGCGCGCTGCACATGCGCAGCGAAGGAAGCCGGTTTGCGTTTGCCGTGGTCGACGATGCCACCAGCGCAGTGCTGGGCACCACCAGCTACCACGACATCGTGCCGGCCATCCACCGCGTCGAAATCGGCTGGACCTGGTACCGCCAAAGCGTGCAGCGCAGCCACGTCAACACCACAGCCAAGCTGCTGATGATGCGCCACGCCTTCGAAACGCTGGGCTGCGCGGTGGTCGGCTGGCGCACCGATAACTACAACTTCGCCTCGCAAAAAGCCATCGAACGCCTGGGCGCGCGCAAGGACGGCGTGATCCGCCACCACGCCGTGCGCCGCGACGGCACCGTGCGCGACACCGTGATGTACAGCATGACGGCGGGCGAATGGCCCGAGGCCAAGGCGCAACTGCTGTACCTGCTGGACAAGCCGCGCTGATGACGCAAACGGCACCTGCAGGGCGATAAGACGCCCGCCGCCTCGCCTGCCCACCGTGGGCGGGCGTTGCACGACAGACCAAGGTTGCTCACGGCCAGCTGAGATTCCATGGCCAAACCCAATGGAGCCATGATGCCAACGGCCCACGGTGCACAGCACCGGCCAAACTGGACACTGGCGATTTCCGCAAAACGCTTGGGCGGGCCGGCAGGCACTTCCCCGGCAAATCCGCGCTGAACTCGGCCGTCAGCACCGTACGAATCCAACCGCAGGTTTGATGGAAGTCGTGAACAGCTTGGAGAGTTGCAACGAACCGTTGATGGCCTACCCTGGATGTCCAAGGCGAATCCATCCGGCAAATTTTAGGTTTGGCTAAATAGAACGCGTTGGGTGTTGCCCGGGAGTGGCGTTCGTTCTTGTTGTCTTATCAGACTGCCCGACCTAAGATCGCTGTCGTCCAAATCTAGTTAGAGTGAAAGCAACAGTCAATGTCCTACTACAGCTTCTTTGGCGCCTATACATCCTCGTCCACAAATAGCGAAGACTATTTAAAAGGGGAAGCAGGAACTGAGATTAAATTTCACGGCTGCTCGAGATCGGAAGCATTTCAAAGGGCTTGCAAAGCTTTGCTTGACGCGGTTTCTGGCCACGAACTCCTGCGCTTCCTTTCAGACGAGTCCGCCATACACAAGGTAGGTACTCCTGGTGATGTAACGTTGTACACACCAATAACACCGAGCACAGCAGAGCAATACGTTGCTCAGTTGAACAGCTTGCTTCTCTACTGCGAACCGCAGCCAGAAGAGCTTGCAACTTTGTGGTTTAACTATCTAGGCGGGGAATCAACAGAAGATGTGGTGAGCGCTTTGAATACATCTCAGACATGTGAAGACCTGAATAAGACATATCATGGTGACGATGGAGATAGCTCGCACTTTGCCATCTCAACACTCAAGACACTTCGCGCCGCGATCAGGCAGGCTTGTTCCTCAGATTTAACGTTGGTTTACTATGCGTGGCAGGGAACGTAGGCGTTCTGGCTGTGCACCATGACCCTTCAATCAACCGAACTTGCCCCGGCAAGCCGATTCACGAAGGTTATCTCAAACAGTTAAGCCTGTCATGGGCGGATCAAATACTATGACAGTTAATCATCGCCATCGCAGCTCCAGCAAGCGCCAGCGCAGCAAACTGCCTGTCTTGCGCGGTTCTGTCCTTTCCATTGGTGCGTGTCCGCGCACCACCCCCTTTTTAGCCACAGAGTTTAACTCTGCGCTCAAGCCGACCTGCCTACGACGGGCGGCTTATCTGGGCCGTTAGTCCCTTCATATTCCGCTTCATGCAAGCCAGTATTTATTCCAGCATTTCGCCTCTCTCAAAGGTTTCTCTTTTGGGGTTTTGGCGCTGCGCTGGGCTTCGCCTGCATGTGTTGCGCAGGTTTCAAGCATTTTTGGCCTCTAGCGCTTGCCAGTCAAGCGCCACCAGCTATTATTCTTGCAGCGCTGCGCCGCTTCCGTGGCTCAGCGCTTTTTCCATGGGCTGCGCCCGTATTCAAGGCTGGGCGCTCCCTTTTGGCTTTCGGGTCTAACTCTGCGCTCAAGCCGACCCGCCTACGGCGGACGGCTTATCTGGGCCGTTAGGCGGCTGTTTGCAGGTGGCTTGCAACGGTCGATTTTGAGTAGCAAACATCGCGTGGGTTTTGGCAATGCAAAGCGCAGTTGGCATGGTTGCCTCAGCGCTTTATTCTTTTGGTTTGTGTGGTGGCCGCTTCACGCAACGCGTCTTGCGCCATCATGCAGTTTTCAGTTCGCGCAGGGTTTTGGCGTTCCACCGTCTAACCCTGCGGTCAAGCGGACTGGCTTACAGCCAGCCGCTTACCTTGTACCTTGGGCGTCATAGGAACGAGACAATGGAAGCTCCAGAGTATTTGGATTTATTTTCTGGCCAAGGATCGGCGCGCGTTCGCGTGCGGTTCCGGTCATCCGATGGAAAGATAGCCAGCTTGGCATTCTCTCCAAGAGAAATTCTTTCCCTTATCGCCGCCGAGGGCGACGCCTTTCATCAGTACCTCCGGTTTGATGACTATTTATTTGAGGTGCTAAAGTATGAGATTGATCCTAAAACTCAAACATTGACAATTGTTGCAGCTCCAACACAGGGGAGCGATTCGGCATGAATCAAGGAGCTTCCAGCCTGTCCGGTCTATTGACCCAGGAGCGGCTACTACAACTGAGAAACCAGTACCTATCTCTTGTGCAGCTTGAGGTTGAAGAGTTTGGGGTAAAACCTACAGAAGTTCGTCATCTCATTGGACGGCTTGGAGAGTTTGAGTGCGCGTTGCTGGTCGGCGGCACTCTGTCGCATATTGCCAATCAGCACGGTTTTGATGTGGTCGCCGCCAACGGGCGCAAGATAAGCGTCAAAGCGACGAGTCAAAAATCCGGCTTTGTCGCCATTTCCAAGAGCACTCTTCATCATGCGGATGATTTGATGGTCATTCAGTATCGAAACGCCAAACTTGAGGTTCTGTACTACGGCTGCATCAACAAAGCGGTCGAGTTTGCACGCTTTTACACACCAACCGGCTCATATGAGCTTGAGCTTTCAAAAGCGCGTCAGTTGCAGCATGCCGCCCAACAAAGCATTCAACCCGACGGCCCCGCCCCCGGCGGGTCCGCGGGTTAATTTGGGCGGTTAGGCACCCCAGGAGAGTTACATGGATCGTGCTGTTGAACTCGCTGGATTTTTTGCCGCTCACGGTATCTGGTGCGTGTCGAATGGAGAGTCTTTGACTCCCATGCTGGCCCAAGAGTCTGCTGCCAATGGCCGCAACATGCTCCGCTTTGCGGCTGAACAGCTTGAGGATGGCGTTGCTCAAGCTCAAATTCATCTTGAGTCAAACCCAGATCAATCCGAGCGTGCCGCGTTGGTGTACGACGGATATATCACTCTACCAACCGGCCGGACTGATGCTCTATTTTTAGTTATTCGTTCCTATGTCGCGCCTGTTGCTACTCTCACAATAACTGTCCCGTATCGCCACGCCGAGTCTTCCGATGGATTTGCTGTTCATCGACCCAAGTTTGTAGAGTGGCAAGGTGACGGTAGTCCTAACTATAGAACGTCTGCATAAGTCCCCTGATCGAGCCCCTCGAACGTTGAACACCGATGAACCAGATCAGCCTT
>JAGOEM010000240.1 GCA_017997715.1 Ottowia sp. | reverse complement strand
GTCCATGGCCGGAATGCGCAACAGCAAGGTGCCCGGTGGCACGGCGGGCGGCGGCGCCAGGTTGATCGGCGCGGCGCAGTCTGAACCACCGCAGACCGCGCTACCGCACGCCGGGGCGCTGGCCGCCGGTGCGTGGTTGTGGGCCGAATGGTCGTGCCCGCTGTGATCGGCGTGCGCGTGGCCAGCATGGTTGCCGTGGTGCGCATGGCCCTGCGCGTGATCGGCGCCACGGGCTGAGGCTGGGGCGGTGGTGGCCCCGGCGGGGGTGCGGTCATCGCTGGTCTTCATGGCGTGCTTGGGTTGCATGGGCTATATTTCAAACCCTGGAGTGACTCCAGAGTCAAGCGCCATGTCGGCGCCAGGGTTGCTCAGGGTTAACAGCCATGAAAATCGGCGACCTAGCCACCGCGTCGGCGACGCCGGTGGACACCATCCGCTACTACGAACGCGAAGGCCTGCTGCCTGCGCCCGCGCGCACTTCGGCCAACTACCGCGCCTACGACGACAGCCACCTGGAGCGGCTGCGCTTCATCCGCCATTGCCGGCATCTGGACATGTCGCTGGACGAAGTGCGTCAGTTGCTGCGGGTGCGCGACGACCCGCAGGCCGATTGCCACGCCGCCAACCACGTGCTGGACGAGCACATTGGCCACGTCAGCCGGCGCATCCGCGAATTGCGCGCGCTGGAACGTCAGCTGAAAGACCTGCGCGCGCGCTGCGTCAGCGCCCAGTCGGCCGACCAATGCGGCATCCTGACCGGGCTGGCCCAGCCGATGGACGAAGGCGCGGTGGAAGAGCTGCGCCGCACCGCGTCGCGCCACATGGCTGAGGTGCACGGGGCAGGGCGCTGATCTGAAGCCCAGTGACCGCGGCGGGCGAGGGTGCCGCGCCGGGCGCACGCGCGGTGCGCGGTGGCCTTTTGGACACACCACTGGGGCGTAGTTGGTGCCTGGCCTGCACCAAGACGGCCGCCATGATGGATATTTGAAATACTATTAATTAGATAGCTGCCTGCGCCCTATGGGCGGGCGCTACAGCCTGTTTTCATCATATTTTTCAGTCAAGCGCCATCCCCCAACGGCAGCTGGGCCTGATCGGAATACGCCTGGCGAATTGCCGCGCTACCGCGTGCGCTGCGCCAAAAACACCAGAAAGGCCAGCGCCAGGCTAACCGTCAGGATGACGCCCAGCGATACATAGGCAGGCAGGCCAAGCGCCGCCGCCAGGCTGATGGCGGTTGCCGCGCAGCCCATCTGCATGAACCCGAGCAAGGCCGACGCCGCACCCGCCTGCCGGCCAAAGGGGCTGAGCGCAATGGCCGTGCCCAGCGGATTCACCACCCCCATGCCCAGCAGGAACACCGTCAGTGCCGCAGAAAAGCACACCAGATTCTGTGGCCCAACCCACAGCGCGATGCCGCCCACCAGCGCAATGGCGATGCCGACGCGGATGGCCTGTGGCGCGCCCCACCGGCGCGCCAGGCGTGGTGCCAGCATGCCAGCGCCAAACACCACGAACACCGTCGCGGCGAAGAACCAACCCAGCTCCAGCGCGGTGAACTGAAAGCCCGACATCAGCACCGCCGGGGCCATGCCAAAAAACGCGTAGAGCGAGCCGATGACGAGGCTGACCGTCAACGCAGGTGCGATGAAGCGCCGATCCGTCAGAAGCTGCCAGTAAGTCCGCAGCGTGGCGGCAACGGACAGCGGCGCGCGCAGGCTGGCCGGCTGCGTTTCGCCCAGCCTGACGACGTAATGGACCGCCAGCACGACAGCAAGCAGGGCGACGAAGGCAAAGGTCGATTGCCAGCCCAGCCAACGGTTCAGCGTGCCGCCCAGCAGCGGCGAAAAGCCCGGTGCCGCCGCCATCGCCACCATGATGAGCGACAGCACGCGCGCCAGCGCCTCACCGTTGAACAGATCGCGCGCAATGGCACGCGACAGCACCGACGTTGCGCAGACCCCCAGCGCCTGAACGACGCGGCCGCCGATGAGCTGCGGCATGCTGCTGGCCAAGGCGCAGATCGCGCTGCCCACCACGAACACCACCAGGCCGGTCAGCACCAGCCATTGGCGCCCAAACCGGTCCGACAGCGGCCCCACGAACAGCTGGCCCACGGCGAACGCGACAAAGAAGCTGCTGAGCGTGGCGCTGAGGTCGACCACCGAAGACTGGAGCGCTGCCGCCATGTCGGGGAAAGCCGGCAGGATGATGTTGGTGGCCAGCGCGCCCAGCGCCGCCAGGCCCGCCAGCAAAAACAGCAGCTCGCCCGTCAACCCCTTGGGCGATGGATGTTCCGCAAAGGCGGCTTCCGCAATGGGTGGCGCCGGGGGCGTGGTGGCGCTGCTGGTGGGCTCGCCATTCGCGCCGTTGGCGGATTCAGTGGAACGGGCGGGCATGGTGGGCATGGCGCAGCGCCATCAGGTGCTGGGCTGCTTGCGCAGGGCGGGGCGAATGTCTGCGCGGTCGGCCGATTCAGGCCCGTCGTCGGTCGGGTGATCGGTCTCGTCCTTCAGGATTTCGATGCAGGCATCCAGCAGCTCGTGCAGTGCGGCAACCCTCTCGACGCCCAGCAGCTCGTTCAGCGCCAGTTGCGCCGTCTTCCATGCCCGCTGCCCCTCGGCGCGCTTGGCTTGGCCAGCTTCGGTTGCTTCCACCAGGCGGCTGCGCGCATCGCTGCCCGCGCCAACCGTTACCCAGCCCTGGGCCACCAGCGGCTGCAGGTTGCGCGTCAGGGTCGAGGCGTCCATGTGCATGCGCTTGGCCAGATCGCCCGGCCGGATGGGGCCCAGCACGACGACGTGCGACAAGAGCGAGTACTGCGTGTTCTTGATGCCCGTTTCGCTGACGTAGCGGTCGTAGTGGCGCGTGGCCAGGCGCGACAGCTGGCGCAGCTTCAGGTTGGTACAGCCTTGGGGCTTGGCAGCGGCTTCCATTTTCATGTGCTACATTGTATATGCAATGGTTGTATATACAACTTAAATCATGGAAATGGAGCAACCGATGGAAGTGGACGAAGTCATCGCGCAGTGGGAACAAGATGAAGCGCGGGTGCGCGCACGCCTGAGCGCGCCCGACGCCGCGCCCAAGGGCAAGGTCTTCGGACGTTCGGGCATGGAGATATTCGAGGCCATCTTTGCCGGCGAGCTGCCACCGGCGCCCATCGGCGACACGCTGGACTTCCTGGCGGTTCACATCGAACCGGGCACGGCCGTTTTTCAGGGGCGGCCGAATCGCCGGCACTACAACCCGCTGGGCGCGGTGCATGGCGGCTGGTTCGCCACGCTGCTCGACTCGGCGGTGGGCTGCGCGGTGCATTCCACGCTGCCGGCCGGCAAGGCTTTCACCACGCTGGAGCTCAAGGTGAACATGCTGCGCGCCCTTAACGACAAGGTGCCGTTGGTGCGCGCGCAGGGCAAGGTCATTCAGGTCGGGCGCCAGGTCGCCGTGGCCGAAGGGCAGATCGTCGGGCCCGACGGAAAGCTCTACGCCCACGCGACCACCACCTGCTTGATCTTTGAGCACGCGTCAGGCGGCTGACCCCGGCCCTCTCAAGCCAAACCCATGACCGCTGACACGCAGATCACAACCCCAACGCGCTTCATCGAAGCCAACGCCTGTCGCTGTGCCCACCGGCGCTTCGGCGCTGAAGCACGAACGCCGCTGGTTTTTTGCAGCGCTTTTCTTGACGCGGCCTGACGGGCCACCGCAGCAGCTTTTTTTGGAGAACCCCCATGACCCAGACCGAAATCGTTCTTTGCTCGCCGGTTCGCACGGCCATCGGCGCGTATGGCGGCGCGCTGAAAGACACGCCCGCGCCCCAGCTGGGCGCGGTGGTGGTGCGCGAAACCCTGCGCCGCGCCGCGCTGGCGCCTGAGGCCATCGACGCCGTGGTGCTGGGGCACGTGATCCAGGCGGGCACCAGGATGAACCCCGCCCGGCAGGCCGCCATCGGCGGTGGGCTGCCGGTGCAGGTGCCCGCGCAGACCGTCAACCGCGTGTGCGGCTCGGGCGCGCAGGGCATCGCCACGGCCGCACTGGAAGTGGCGGCCGGCTACGCCAATGCCGTCATCGCCGGCGGCATGGAGAACATGGACCAGGCGCCCTACCTGGTGCCCGGCGGGCGCTGGGGCAACCGCATGGGCGACGCGCTGATGATGGACAGCCTGCTGCGCGACGGCCTCAACGATGCGTTCAGCGGCCAGCATTCCGGCTGGCACACGGAAGACCTGGTCACCCAGCTGGCCATCTCGCGCGAGGACCAGGACCGTTGGGCCGCGCGTTCCCAGCAGCGCTTCAGTGCGGCCCAGGCCGCCGGCAAGTTTGATGAGGAAATCGTCCCGGTCGAGCTGACCAGCCGCAAAGGCACGGTCAGCTTTGCCAAGGACGAAGCCAACCGGCCCGACACCACGGTGGAAGCGCTGGCCAGGCTCAAACCCGCGTTTCGCAAGGACGGCACCATCACCGCGGGCAACGCGCCGGGGCTCAACAGCGGCGCGGCGGCGCTGATCGTGGCCGAACGCGGCTTTGCCGAAAAGCACGGCCTGCAGCCGTGGGCGCGGCTGGTGTCGCACGGGGTGGGGGCGGTCGAGCCGGGCCTGTTCGGGCTGGGCCCGATTCCCGCCGTCCAGCTTGCGCTGGATCGGGCCGGCTGGCGGCATACCGACATCCAGCGCATCGAGATCAACGAGGCGTTCGCCGCCATTGCGCTGGCCTGCCTGCGCGAGATGGGGCTGCCCGAGGACATCGTCAACGTCGAAGGTGGCGCTATCGCGCACGGCCACGCCATTGGCGCCACGGGCGCGGTGCTCACCACGCGCCTGCTGCATTCGATGCGGCGCGACGGCATTCAGCGCGGCGTGGTCACGCTGTGCATTGGGGGCGGGCAGGGCATTGCGCTGGCCCTGGAAATGCTTTGAAAGGCAAGCGC
>JAGOEM010000239.1 GCA_017997715.1 Ottowia sp. | reverse complement strand
ACTGAGAAAGGAGGAAGCGATGCACCAACGGTAGACTTATCCACAGACGCGTAGCCCGGCTACACCCCAACAGGTGGGGTCAATATTGGATGGAAAGCCGGGGTCAGGATTGCGTGGAAATCAACACCCAGTTGAAGGTAGCGGCCTACGAGACCTCATTTCAAAGCATTCTGGCGAGAGTGGCCGTCGGGGATGGCGTCGGCCTTGTCGCTGCGGGGCTGGCCAGAGACGTGCCGGCACAGGTGCGGGTAATTCAGCTGAAAGACCCCGATCTGTCTGAAACGCCGGTCTACGCTTCCGCACGCAAGGACTCGGCAACCGAACTCACGCTTCGGTTCGTGAACGCGATCTCCGAATCCGCAGCACCTTCCAGGCAATAACCCGCCTTAAAGGCACTTCCATTTCCGGTGCCATTGGGAAGAGCACGCCGGGGCAGATTTCTTGCACGCGACTGAACCAAGGGATTCAGGACAGGGCTTCGTGGGATCCCTACAGTCTTTCCCGTCGACGGGTATGCGCTTGGAGTCAGACACTCTCGTCCCGTAACTGGTGCGGCTGCGGCAGGCTCCAGATGATCAAACCAGCAGATCAGGTCTTGGGCTGCCCAAGAAGCGGCACATACACACCCGCACGGATGAGGAAATCGTATGTGATGCAAAACAGAGTGCATCACAAGGATTGAGAGCGGTTTGGATTCAAAACACCCCACGAGGAATTTCACACCCGGTTAATCCGTGTTGTGCCTCGTGTCTGAATTCCTGCAGATCTTTTCCGACTGCCCAAAAAAAGTGCCCGCTTGTTAGCGGGCACTTTTGCTGCAAGCCCTGGTTTAGCTTGCAATGTTTTGGTAGGCGCGATTGGACTCGAACCAACGACCCCCACCATGTCAAGGTGGTGCTCTAACCAGCTGAGCTACGCGCCTGTTGTCTGTTCAAGGGGGCGAAGTGTAGCAGATTGCGCGGCCAGGTTTCAGCGGCGCTTGGCAATCCTGACGCCCGGCACGCTGTGCACGTCGCGCAGCACTTGCGACAAACGCTGGGTATCACTCACTTCCACGGTGAAGGTCATCCACGCCCAGCCCTTGACCGACTGCGTCTGCACGCCGATGACGTTCATCTTCTCGCGGACGAACACATCGGAAATGTCCCGCAGCAGGCCCTGCCGGTCTGTGGCCTCGACCGCCACGTCCACCGGATAGGCGGGCGCGCGGCCGGCGGCGGGCGCACTCCACTCCACCTCGATCACGCGCTCGGGCTCGCGCGCCAGCAGGTCACGAAAACTTGCGCAGTCGCGGCGGTGCACCGTCACACCCCGCCCTCGGGTGACGTAGCCACCAATCGGGTCTGGCGGCGCCGGTTTGCAGCAGCGCGCAGGCTGCGTGAGCAGGGAATCCATGCCGACGACCAGCACGCCGCCGCGCGAAGCGCCTTCGCTGCGCGCTGGCTTTTTCAGCAACAGCTGTGCGTCTGCATCTGGCGGGGGCGGCGGCGGGCGCAAGACGGTCTCGATGCTGCGCAGCGAAAGCTCGTCCTTGCCTACCGTTTCAAACAGCGCATCGGCGGTCTTGTAGCCCAGTTCACCGGCCAGAAAATCCATGGCCACCGCGGTCTTGCCCTCGCGCTGCAGCAGCTTTTCGACCATCTCCCGGCCGCGCGCGGTCGTCTCGCGCGTTTGTTGCGCATTGAACCAGGCGCGCACTTTGGCGCGCGCCCTGGACGAAGCCAGGTAGCCCAGATCAGCGTTCAGCCAATCGCGCGATGGCCCGCCTTCTTTGCCGACCACGACTTCGACGGTCTGGCCGTTCTTCAGCGGCGTGTTCAGCTGGACGAGCGCGCCATCGACCTTGGCGCCGCGACAGCGATGCCCCAGTTCCGTATGAACCGTGTAGGCGAAATCGACGGGTGTGGCGCCTGCTGGCAGCTCGACGATGGCGGCATCGGGTGTCAGCACATAGATGCGGTCATCGAAAAGGCCGTACTGTGGCGTGGCGCCGGAAAGATCGCGCTCCCACGCCAGCAGCTGGCGCAGTACCGCGATCTTGGCGTCGTAGTCGCTTGCCGCGCTGACGCCCTGGTAGCCCTTGGTGCCCGCTTCCTTGTAAGCCCAGTGCGCTGCCACGCCGTGTTCGGCGTGTTCGTGCATCTCGCGCGTGCGGATCTGGATTTCCCAGGCGCGCCCACCTTCATCGCGCACCACGGTATGCAGCGACTGGTAGCCGTTGATCTTGGGCTTGGCGATGTAGTCGTCGAACTCGTCCGGGACCGGCGTGAAGTGCTCGTTCACCCACGCCAACGCGGTGTAGCAGTCGTCCACCGTGGGCGCGATGACCCGCAGCGCGCGCACGTCAAACACCTGGTCAAAGTCCAGCGCTTTGCCGCGCATCTTGCGCACGATGCTGCTGATGTGTTTGGGCCGGCCCGACACATGTGCGTTGACGCCTTGGGCACGCAGCGCAGTTTCGATCTCGTTGCGGCGCAGCTCCAGGGCGGCCTCTCGCTCTATCCGCTTTTCATCCAGCAATGACGCGACCAGCTTGTAGGTTTCTGGCTCTTGTGCGCGGAAGATCAGATCCTCCATCTCCCACTTGATCTGCCAGATACCCAGCCGGTTAGCCAGCGGCGCAAAGACCTCATACGACTCGCGCAGCAGCATGGGTGCCGGTGATTTGCGCGCGGACGCGCAATAGCGCAGCGTCTGCAGGCGGGATGCCAGCCGCAGCAAGACCACCTTCAGGTCGCGGCTGAACGCCAGCAGCATCTTTCGCACGTATTCGGTCTGCTGGCTGGCCAACTCGGAATCGGACGCCTGTTCGTCACGCACCGCGCGCGAGCGCTGCTGCACATGTTCCAGCTTGGCGGTCTCGATCGCCAGCCGCGCCAGATCGTCGCCAAACGCCTTGCTGATCACTTCATCGGGGCGATTGAGCTGCGAGCTGGCGTAGCTCAGGTAGGCCGCGGCCTGAATGGCCTCCGAGCCGCCGATCGTCACCAGAATGTCGGCCACGGCATCGGCGTGGTCAAGCAGCCCTTCGCCGGACGTGGTGGTGGTTCCCGTCAGCAGCGGCACCGCAAAGGTGCGGGCGCGCTCGCGCATGCCCTGCAGGCTGATGCCGTCGGCCGCGGTCACAGCCAGCACATCAGCCAACGGCGCGCCGGCAGCAGGGGAACGCAAGGGCGGGGATTTCATCTTGATATCGGTCAGGAGCAGGTGCGCGAAGGTTCTGCCGCTATATGGGGGCGGGCAACAGAAATTCCAGTACCACCTTCAATTGATTGGCCGCCACCAAAGTAGGCGCGTGGCCAACGCCCAAAAATTCAACCGAGCGGGCATGCGGCCCCCTTTGCGCCATCGCTGCCACCGTGGCCGGCGCCAGCAGGTCGGATTCGGCGCCGCGCAGCACCAGGGTGTCGGCGGTGATGGCGTCGTACAGCGCCCACAGGGTTTGTTCGCCTTCGGCCGCTGCTGCCTCGGTGATCGCCGCATAGGGCACGGCGATGGCGGGGTCGTAATGCATGCGATAGCCGCCGCCGGCCAGGGGCCTGAGCATGGGCCGCGACAGCGCCAGCCATTCTTCGTCGGTGTGCGGCCCAAAGCCTGCGGACAACGCGCGCATATCCTGCGCGGCCTGTTCTACCGTCGCATACGGGCCGGATCGCCCCAGGTACCGGCCAATACGCTGGAGTGCCGCCCATTGCACCGCGGGCCCGACATCGTTCAGCACCAGCTTGCGCACCGGCACGGGCAAGGGCAGCTGCGGCAGACCGGCGACAGACATGCCGATCAGGCCGCCCATGCTGCTGCCCAACCAATCGAAGGTGCGGATCGGCGCCACGCGCTGCAACGCGCCCAACATGGCCAGGGCGTCACCCACGTAGGTGGGAAACTGGTAGTCCATGGGGTCTTTCAGCCAATCGCTCTCGCCACGGCCTGCCACATCCAGGCACGCCACGCGCAACGCCCGGCCTTGGTCTTCAGCGCGCAGCAGCAAGGCTTGCGCCAGCACGTCGAAATCGCGGCCTTGGCGCGTCAGGCCATGCGCGCACACGATCAGGTGCTCGGCCTCGGGTTGGCCCCATTGCCACCACGCCATCCGGTGGCCCCCGTGGGCATCAGGACAATCAATGCGGTGCAGTGCGGGCGAGTTCATGGCAGATCACACGGGCAAAAGCGACACAACCAACCTGCAGTCTCGGTGCACGATCCAGCAGGCGACAACCCATCCTACGCCAAAGCCAGTGAATGTGCGGTCGCGCACCAATCAGCTATCAAAAAAGAAGCTGCTCGCGCCCTGCTGCCGTGCGCTAGAGCCACAAAAGACCTAAAACTGCGGTGGCCAAACTCCGCACCGGCCGCTTCAGCCGCCCGCGTTCAGCGTGCCTGCACCGAGCCCGACACCGTGATCTGCACCACGCTCTTGCCCGGCTCAACCGCAACCGGGGCAGCGTCGGCGGCGCCGCCGCGCATCTCCTGCTTGGCCATGGCCATCATGCGGGGTTGGTAGCCGCTGTCTTCACCGCTCACATTCACCTCGCGCAGGGTGTAGCCGTTAAAGCCAAAGGCCTTGGCAATTTCGCTGGCGCGTGCCTTGAAGCGCTCGATGGCGATCGACTGCGCTTCGCCTTCGACCCGGCCGCGCAGCTCGCGGCTCAGGCCAAACTGCAGGTTGCCAATGGTCATCGACGGCACGCGCGCCGCCGCCTGCGTGATGCGCGGGAAATCCAGCCCTTCCAACACCAGCTCGGCACGCCCTTGCCAGCCGTTGATCTTGCCGTCGCGCCCATAGCGCGGGTGCACGTTGAAGTCGCCCGAACGAACGTCCATCTGGCCCGCTTGCGCCGTCTTCTTGACTTCGGTCAGCGCGGCATCCACGGCCTTGCGCAAATCGGCCTGCACGTTGGCGGCGTCGGCGCCTTCGCGCGTGGTGGAAAGCGACAGCGTCAGCAG
>JAGOEM010000238.1 GCA_017997715.1 Ottowia sp. | reverse complement strand
GGACATGGGCGGCACGCTGGCCTGGGTGACCGCCGTGGTCGGCCTGCTGCTGATGGCCGAATACCTGCTGCTGGAGCCGATTCGCCGCACCCTGGACCGCTGGAGAGCCGAATGACCGCACCCGCGCTGGCGCTGCACGCCATCACCCACCGCTTTGGGCCCGCAACGGTGCTGGAAGGCATTGACCTGCGCGTGCCGCGCGGCGAAGTGGTGGCGCTGCTGGGCCGGTCGGGCTGCGGCAAGACCACGCTGCTGCGCATTGCCGCCGGGCTGCTGGCGCCCACCGAGGGCGATGTGCAAGCCGACTTTGCGCACAACGCCATCGTCTTTCAGCAGCCCGGCTTGCTGCCGTGGCAAAAACTGCTGGACAACATTGCCCTGGGGCTGAAGGCGCGCGGCGTGGCGCGCGCCACCCGGCACGCGCAGGCCGCGCTGCTGGCCGAACGCGTGGGCCTGCGCCCCGAAGACCACGCCAAATACCCAGCCGAGCTGTCGGGCGGCATGCAAAGCCGCGCTGCGCTGGCGCGCGCCTTCGCCGTCGAGCCGGCCCTGCTGCTGCTGGACGAACCCTTTTCCGCGCTGGACATCGGCCTGCGCGCCGAGATGCACACGCTGCTGGTTCAGCACATCACCGCGCACCGGGCGGCGGCGCTGCTGGTCACCCACGATCTGATGGACGCCGTGCGCCTGGCGCACGAGCTGGTGCTGCTGGCGCCCGAGCCCGGCCGGGTGCTGGCGCGCTTTCGCATTGCGCACACCCTGGCCGTGCGCGACGACGCCTGGGTGCACCAGCACACCGCGTTGCTGATGGAACAGGCGCTGGTGCGCGAAGCCTTCAGCCTGCCCGCGCTGCCCGCCGCGCGCATGCAGTTGGCCCACCAAAGGCTGGCCGATGCGGGCATCACCGCGCAGCTCGCCCTGGCGGCAGCGCCTGCCCTGCGGGGGGCCGGCTGTGGTTGATCCGCACGCTGACCCCGCCCTGCCCCGCCGCGCCGGGCCGCTGGCGCGCCTGTTGGCTGCGCCGCTGATGTGCTGCGGCTTTCGGCCGTTCTTTCTGGCCGCTGCGCTGTGGGCCGCGCTGGCCGTGCTGGGCTGGATGCTGATGCTGTCTGGCCTGGCGCCCATGGCGGCGGCGCCGCTGGCCGGGCCGGTGTGGCACGCGCACGAAATGGTGTGGGGGTTTGGCATGGCCGCCGTGGTCGGCTTTCTGCTGACGGCCGTGCCCGAATTCACCGCCACGCCATCCTTTTCACCGCGCGACACGGCCTGGCTGCTGGCGCTGTGGCTGGCCGCGCGCCTGCTGGGCGCAGCCGGCCTGGCCGGCGCGCACGGCGACGCGTGGGCTTGGCTGGCCGCCGCGCCCAACCTGGCCCTGGTGCTGTGGCTGGCCGTGCGCATTGCGCCGCGCCTGATCCGCCAGGCCGACCGGCCGCACCTGGGCTTTGGGCTGGCGGTGGCCGCGCTGGCCTTGCTGGAAGCCGGTTTCTGGTTCGACACGCTGCGCAGCGGCCCTTCCATGCGCTGGGTCAACGCGCTGGTCGGCGTGATGATGGTGTTGATCGTGCTGGCGCAAAGCCGCATCTCGATGCGGCTGATGCACGGCATGCTGGACCGCTTTGGCGTGCACGAAGCCGACTACCGCGCCCCGCCGCCGCGCCGCCGCCTGGCCGTTTTCTGCATTGCACTGGTCACCGCCGCCGAACTGCTGGGCCTGGCCACGCCCACGCTGGGCTGGCTGGCACTGGCCACCGCCGCCGCCGTGCTGGCGCTGATGACCGACTGGCACCTGGGCCGCACCACGCTGCACCGCTGGGTCTGGCCGCTGTACGCCGTGTACGCGTGCATGGCCGCCGGCTTTGCGCTGCTGGGTCTGGCCTGGCTGGGCGCGCCCTGGGCGCCCACGGCCGGCCGGCATGGGCTGACCGTGGGCAGCATGGGGCTGGGCGTGCTGGCGGTGATGAACATCGCCGGCCGCTTTCACGCAGGCCGCCAGCTGGACGACCGCCCCTGGCGCATCGCCGCCACCGCCCTGCTGGTGCTGGCCGCCACCGCCCGCGCCGTGGCCGGCACGCCCTACGCTGCCGGCAGCGTGCTGGCATGGTGGTGGCTGGCCGCCCTGGCCTGGTGCGCCGCGTGGGCGCTGTTCACCGCCTTCGCCTGGCGCCACCTGGCGGGGCCACGCACAGACGGCGCAAGCGGGTGCGAGGAGCCGGTGGAGTCATAAAAATCATGCCAAAAATGGCTATAGCGCCCGTCTGACGTGCGCAGGCAGCTATTGTTTTTGAAGTAAACCCCTTTCACTGCTCATGTTTTAAAAAAAGCAGGAATGGGGACGCATGCGCCCCTTCATGTCGCCGCGAACGACATTCGCCAATAACGTGTCGACGTTTTGGCAAAACAAGAACACGTTTTGTTGACCTGTCGTCCACAACGACATAAGCCGCGCACCTGTCGATAAAAGCGGCTTTTTGCATCATGACCGACACGCCGCCTGTCTGGCACCCTGACCAGCCCTGCGACCCGCTGGCCGCGCTGCCGCCAGCGCACGAGCTGGAAAGCCGGCTCGTGCTCAAGGCCTGTATCGAAGCGCGCGCCGCGCTGGCCGAACTTAAACAGGCCGCCGCGCTGATACCCAATCAGGCGATGCTGACCAACACCATTCCGCTGCTGGAAGCCAAGGACAGTTCGGAAATCGAGAACATCGTCACCACCACCGACCAGCTGTTCCAGCACGCCCAGGGACAAGACAGCGCCGACCCCGCCACCAAGGAGGCGCTGCGCTACCGCACCGCGCTGCACCAAGGATTCCAGTCACTGAACGCACGGCCTTTGTGCACCGCCACCGCTGTGCAGGTGTGCCGCACGCTCAAAGGCGTGGACATGGACATCCGCCGCACCCCGGGCACCCAGCTCATCAACGACCGCAGCGGCGACGTGATCTACACCCCACCCGATGGCGAAGCCCGCCTGCGCGACATGCTGGCCAATTGGGAGCGCTTCTTGCACGACCAAACCGAGCTGGCCCCCTTGATCCGCATGGCGGTGGGCCACTACCAGTTTGAGGCCATCCACCCTTTCATCGACGGCAACGGCCGCACCGGCCGCGTGCTCAACATCCTCTACCTGATCGAGCAGGCGCTGCTGAACCTGCCCATCCTGTACCTGAGCCGTCACCTGATCGCCCACAAGGCCGACTACTACCGCCTGCTGCTGGGCGTCACACGCGACCAGGCGTGGGAGCCCTGGCTGATCTTCATATTGCAAGCCGTGGCAGAAACGTCCCGGTGGACGACGGCCAAGATCGCGGCCATCCGCGCGCTGGCCGAACACACCACCGAGCACGTGCGCACCCGCCTGCCCAAGATCTACAGCCGCGAGCTGGTGGACGTCATCTTCGAACAGCCGTACAGCCGCATCGGCAACCTGGTGGACAAGGGCATTGCGAAGCGCCAGGCCGCTTCACGCTACCTGCATGAACTGACGGCGCTTGGCGTGCTGAGGGAAATGCCCCTTGGCAAGGAAAAGCTGTTCATCCACCCCAAGCTGATGCAGTTGCTCAGCCGCGACGGGAATCGGTTTGAGCCGTACACGTAAGGCAACCCGTCCCCGCGTGTCTGCACAGGCGGCGGGACAAGTCCAACCGACAGCGGTGACCAGCAAGCCCGGGCGATGTTGAATTTCTTGGTGGTCAGGCTGAAAGTGGACGGCAACGCAAGCGACCAGGACGGCAGCCGGCGACCGCGCTCAATCCTGCGCGCAGACAGGTGAATCTTGCACCGGTGCGTCAAACCATGCCTGCCGCAAACCTTGCTCCAGACATGTCTCGCAGCTTGGAACTGGTGCAAATGGCACATCACCCCGCGCCTGCAAGGCATCGAAAAGCGTCTGAGCGTACCGATGTGCAAAGTCTTCCTTGCGCTGATGCGTGTGGTTGCGCCACGGCATCCCGCTGGCCAGGGTTTGCCGATAGTCGACGTGATGGCCTATCTCATGCAGCAATGTTCGGAACAACTGGGTGTGACGCAGTGCGGCTGCATTGGGCTCGATCAACCAATGGCGGCGATCCAATCGAACGGAATGGCCGTCGGCACGCAGCCGGTCCAGCTCGCGCACGTGGCTGATCGACAGCCTGCGCCCCCACTTGATGGGTGTCAGCGACTGCGCTTCCAGCACCACCGCCGGCCCTGGTGAAGCCACGCCCTCATAAAAGAACACCGCCCGGCCCCACACCGGGCAGAGTACACGTTGCTTGCGCGTGGGCTGGCGCAACACGATGAAATCCACCTCAGCCCAGTCCTGCATGGGACTGAGCGCAAGCAGGGCACAAATGTCATCCACGCTGCACGGGTAATACCACCCGGGCTGTGGCGGTTGTATGTAAAACCGCATGGGCATATCGGCAATGCGGCGATGGATGCAAATTGGATTACCCAACTGTTCAAAGTACGCCAGAACCCGGTCACTGGGATTGGGAATGACCACCTCATTGTCTTGCCCATGACCATGCGCCGCGGTACCGGCGTGCCGGTTGCGGCGTCCGGGGTTTCTTCCAGCGGCGGTGTTCATCGTGGTCCTAAAAAATAGGGGGGCCGAGTTTTCTCGCACGTTGCAGCCGACGTTCCTTCTGCCGCGCCGGCTCCTAGGTAGGCGCATCCCGCGCCAGGCTCCGCCTCGCTCACTTAACCCCTGGAAAAAAACACCGGTCGTGCCATGCGGTCACTTCAGAGTCGGTGCCGAGTTGGCGGTCGCCAAAAATTCATTCGACCGTCAGGGATGATGACATGGCGTGCCGGCAAGGAATTGCCCGGTGCTGGGGCTCAGGAGGCAATGCCGTTAGGCGTCGACGGAATGGTGACGTTACCCCTTCACGCACACCACCTGCTTGAGCGTGTGCACCACGTCCACCAGGTCTTGCTGTGCGGCCATCACGGCGTCAATGCTCTTGTAGGCGCCGGGCGTTTCGTCGATCACGTCTTTGT
>JAGOEM010000067.1 GCA_017997715.1 Ottowia sp. | reverse complement strand
ATGCCATCTCGGGCATGGTGTCCAGCCTGGATCCGCATTCCCAGTACTTCGACAAGAAGAGCTTCAAGGAATTCCGCGAGGGCACGACCGGCCGCTTAGTCGGCGTCGGCATCGAGATCACGCAGGAAGACGGCCTGGTGCGCGTGGTGTCCCCCATCGAAGGATCGCCCGCAGACCGCGCAGGGCTGAAGCCGGGCGACCTGATCACCCGCGTGGACGACACGCCCATCAAGGGCATGACGCTGAACGACGCGGTCAAGCGCATGCGCGGCGAGCCCGGCACCACGGTGCGCCTGACGATCATGCGGCGCGACGAGAACCGCACCTTCCCCGTGACCATCACGCGCGAGGAAATTCGCACGCAATCGGTCAAGGTCAAGGTGGTTGAGCCGGGTTATGTGTGGGTACGCCTGTCCCAGTTCCAGGAACGAACGGTCGACGACTTCGTCAGCAAGGTCGAAGACGCCTACAAGAAACACCCGGACATGAAGGGCTTGGTGTTGGATCTGCGCAACGACCCGGGTGGCCTGCTGGACGCTGCCGTGGCGGTATCCGCCGCGTTCTTGCCTGACGGTGTGACCGTGGTTTCCACCAATGGCCAGATCGAAGAGAGCAAGGCCATCTACAAAGCCCGCCCCGAGGACTACATGCGCCGCCGCGGGGCAGACCCGCTCAAGCGCCTGCCTGCGGCGCTCAAGACGGTGCCCATGGTGGTGCTGGTCAACGAAGGCTCGGCATCGGCCAGCGAAATCGTGGCCGGTGCGCTGCAAGACCACAAGCGCGCCATCATCATGGGCAGCCAGACGTTCGGCAAGGGCTCGGTGCAGACCGTGCGTCCGCTGGGCCCGGACACGGCGCTGAAGATCACCACCGCGCGTTACTACACGCCCAGCGGCAAGACGATTCAGGCCAAGGGCATCGTGCCGGACATCATGATCGATGACACCGCCGAGGGCAGCCCCTACGCGGTGCTGCGCATGCGCGAAGCCGATCTGGAAAAACACCTTGCCGGCAGCGAGCCGGACAAGAAAGACCCGGCGCTGGAAAAAGAGCGTGAAGCCGCGTTGAAGCGCCTGGAAGAAGAATCGCGCAAACCCGCGTCGGAACGCCGCCTGCCGGAATACGGCAGCGACAAGGACTTCCAGCTACAACAGGCTTTGGCCAAGTTGAAGGGGCAGCCGGTCAAGGTCAGCACCACGCTGGTCGAACGCAAAGACGTGCCCAAGGACGACGAGTGATTGATCGCCCGGGCGGCTGAGAAGGTCGCCTGGGCCCCCATCAACGATGGACGATCGGCAGCTGCTTCGCTATTCCCGGCATTTGCTGCTGGACGATCTGGGGATTGAAGGCCAGCAGAAACTGCTGGACTCGCACGCCTTGATCTTGGGCGCAGGCGGACTGGGCTCGCCCGTCGCGCTGTACCTGGCCAGCGCGGGCGTGGGCCGCATGACGCTGGTGGACGACGACACGGTCGATCTGACCAACCTGCAGCGGCAGATCATGCACACCGAAGCGCGTGTGGACTGGCTGAAGGTGGCGTCGGCCCGCGCCGCTATCACGGCGATCAATCCGGATGTCGACGTCACCACCGTCTCAGAGCGCGCGGACAGCGCGCTGCTTGAGTCCTTGCTGCGTGATGCCGACGTGGCCATCGACTGCAGCGACAACTTCGCTGCGCGCCAAGCACTCAATCTGGCCAGTGTCCGGACTGGCACCCCGCTGGTGTCCGGTTCGGCCATTGGTTTCGACGGGCAAATGACGGTCTTCGATCCGACAAACCCCGCATCGCCGTGCTACGCGTGCCTGTTTCCGCCGTCGCAAGCGGTGGAGGAAGTGCATTGCGCGACCATGGGGGTGTTCGCGCCACTGGTCGGCATTGTCGGAACGCTGGAAGCCACAGAGGCACTGAAGCTACTGAGTGGCATGGGCAGTTCGATGGTCGGCCGCTTGTTGCTGATGGATACACGGCGTACGGAATTCACTGAAATCCGCGTTCGGCGTCAATCCGGTTGCGAGGTTTGCGGGCCCCATCGGCAAACGCCGTAGGCGCTCTCCTACAGTGACGCTACGCGCTTGCTGGCACCGCAGCGGTGCCACAGAACCTAAACTGCAGCTGGACAAACACTGTCGCTGCCTTTGTAAGGTTGCGACACCTCTTGTAACGAGCCCTAATGCCTGGCAACAGAACCTTACGCACCTACATTGTTGAAGACAACCTGACCATTCGGGAGAATCTTGTCGCAACACTGGAGGAGTTGGGTGGCGTCGCCTCCATCGGTTTCGCTGAGACCGAAGAACAAGGCAGCGGCTGGCTGACCAGCCAGGGCAGCCAGTGGGATCTGGCCATCGTGGACCTGTTCCTCAAACAAGGCAGCGGCCTGGGGGTGCTGGAGGCATGCAAAAAACGCCACGCCGACCAGAAAGTGGTGGTGCTCACCAACTACGCCACGCCCGACATACGCACGCGCTGTACGCAATTGGGTGTGGATGCGGTGTTCGACAAGTCCACCGACATCGATGCGCTCATTGACTTCTGCATCGAGTTGCAGAACAACGTCAAGCAGTGATGGCACCTGGCGTGCAGCAGGCGCCAAGCCCGGGCACCCACCGCACACGCCATGACCCGCTTTGCAGCAGGCCTTGGCGCCCGCCGTTCAGTCGATCAGGTGGTTTTTCAACGCGTAGTAGGTCAGATCGCTGTTGGAGCTCAGCCCCATCTTTTCCATCAATCTGGTGCGATAGGTGCTGACCGTCTTGACCGACAGCGACAAGGCCTCGGCAATGTCACCGGCCGTCTGGCCCTTGGCCAGTTTCAGGAACACCTGAAACTCACGCTCGGACAGATTTTCATGCGGCAGCGCATCGTTCTTGCGGTTCAGTTGCTGGGCCAGCAACTCCGCCACGGTCGGGGTGATGTAGCGCTTTCCCAGGGCGATGGTTCGAATCGCTTCCACGATTTCGCCCGGATCGCACTCTTTGTTCAGGTAGCCGCTTGCGCCCTGGCGAATCAGGTTCATCGCATAGTGCTCTTCCGGATAGCCCGAGAGAATCAGAATGCCCACATCCGGGGCCTTGGCCCGAATCATCGCCAACGCGTCGATCCCGCTTTGCCCGGGCATCGACAAATCCATCACCAGCACATCCAGTTCGGTGGTTCGCACCAGATCGATCGCCTCGCGGCCACTGGCCGCCTCGCCCGCCACGCGCAGGTCCACATGCTCGGAGAAAAACTGCTTGAGCCCGGACCGGACAATGGCGTGGTCATCCACAATGCCAACTTTAATCATTACGCCTCCGGAATTTGACGCGATCGCCGCCGTTGCGACGGGTTTCGCGGACGGGGTATCTTAGTCTTACCCGCTATGCCGCTGAAAGCCTTTCTTCCAGTCCCTGCCGGTTCACAGTTCTCGAAAATGAGCCGCCGCATGCGCGTGGCTTTGGTCGTCGGTTTTGCCTGCGCCGGCGCCATGTTGCTGGTGAACGAAAGCGCACATGTGCAGACCGCCTCGTCCTTGCAATCGGTTCGGGTGGCCAACGGTCTGTTGCGCTCCGTCAACACGCTGCTGCGCGAGCTGGCCATGGCCGAATCCGCCCAGCGGGGCTACGTGCTGACCGGCGACAGCAGCTACCTGACGCCTTACCGACGGTCCAAGCAAGAAGTCGAATCGCAGGTTCGGCAGCTTGACGCCACCGTGGCGCTGGACGAAGACGTTCGTCAGCAGGCCAATGCGCTGACCAAAGCGGTGTCGCAACGGTTTGGCGAGATGGAGCTCGTCATCCGGCTGCGTGAACAAGACCGCGTCGATGCGGCCAACTTTGTGGTGACCACCAACACCGGGCTTGACGAGATGGAGCGCACGCGTGCGCTGGGCGTGGGCCTGATCGCCACCGCCACCACCGAAGTCGAGCGCAGCCGCCACGAGGTGTTCCGCCTGCTGAATGTCACCCGCTTCGGGCTGGCGGCGGGCATTCTGGCCGCCCTGTTTGCGTTTGTCCTGTACACGCAGCAAACGCGCCAGATGCAGCGCAACGACGAGGAATACAACCGATCGCTGGAAGCCGAGCGCGACGCCCTCGAATCCCAGGTGCAGGAGCGCACCGGCCGCCTGACCGAACTGGCCACCCACCTGCAGCAGGCGGTAGAGGAAGAGCGTGCGCACCTGGCGCGCGAGCTTCATGACGAACTGGGCGCTCTTTTAACCGCGGCCAAGCTCGATCTGGCGCGGCTGAAGTCGCGCCTGCCCGTCGACTCGCCCGAATTGACCGACCGACTCAAACACCTGGCCGACACGCTGAACCAGGGTATCGCGCTCAAGCGGCGCATCATCGAAGACCTTCTCCCCTCGTCGCTGACCAATTTGGGCCTGGTGGCCTCCCTGGACATCCTGCTGCGCGAATTTGGTGAACGGTCTCGCCTGGAGATAGAAAGCGCGCTGGAACCGGTCAACCTGAACGAAACCAGCGACCTGACCATCTACCGCGTGGTGCAGGAATCGCTGACCAACATCGGCAAATACGCCCATGCGACGCGCGTCACCGTCACTTTGAAGAACTACGTCTATCACGCGGAAGTATCGGTGGTCGATAACGGTGCGGGGTTCGACCCCAACGTCACGCCCCAGGCCTCGCATGGCCTGGTGGGCATGCGTCACCGCATCGAAGCGTGCGGTGGCCGGCTTGACGTTGTATCGTCCCCCGGCACGGGCACGCGCATCACGGCGACGATCCCGCGCAAGCAACGCAAACCGCAAGGCGAACTCGCCAGCGCGATGGACGACATGCACATGTCATCCGATTCCTACAACAACGAGGCCCAATCCCGGACAGTTGCCCCAGAGTGAAGGCGATGCCAAATTTGCTGCACTGCGTTAACCTTCGCTCCAGTTGACTGGTAGTAGCCTGTGGCCGTGCAGCGCAAAGCCATTGATCGACGGATCTGCATCTCAACCCTCCTAGAAAGTTCATGACCATGACAACGAACAAAGCCGAAAAAGCCGTCGACCAACTGGCCGACGACGCCATTGAAGCCACCGAGCGCGCCGCCAACAAGGCCGAACGCGGCGTGGAATCGGCGCGCCACTTCGCCAACGAAGCCCTCGACAAGGCCGACGACAAGGTGCGTTCGCTGCGCGAGGACATCAAGCCCGCCATCGACGCCGTGTCTTCGCGCGTGCAGGACATCGCAGCGCGCGGCAAGGCTGCGTGCGCCCAGACGCGCGACCAAACCCGCGACAAGGTGAACGAGTACGCCGACCGCACCAGCGCCTACGTGGTCGACCAACCGCTCAAATCGGTCGCCATCGCGGCAGCCGTGGGCGCTGTGGCCGCGCTGCTGCTGGGCCGCCGTCGCTAATAAGCGCTTGCCCCGCCCGTAAAAAAGCCCCGCTTGCGGGGCTTTTTTCTTTCGGCCATCGATCGGGGCTGGCCACCCATCCTGCTCGTGCTGCGCGAACCTAACCAGCCTGAGTTGCTCGTATCAAGTGCTGCGCGCCAAGACGCGCATTGCCAATCGCCGCGCGGCCATCAGCGGACAGGCAGGCCAGATGAAGTCTCGTCGGGCCGCGCCACGCCGGTGCTGCGTGGTGCGGACACACCGACAGAGCCCGTCGTGGGCCGCGTCGGCACACGCGTTGTGGGTGTCGGTGCCACCGGAATGGGGCGGTTGTCCAAGGTACCGCCACCGTAGTTGGGCCGTGGCCGCTGCGGTTCTGTTGGGTAGGGCGAATGGCCCTGGTCGCCTGGCCCCCAGCCACCCGGGTAGCCCAAGGGCGGCCGGCGCCCATAGGGGGCCTGAACCCAGGGCTCTTGTGGCACCACCACCACGTCGGCGGGCGGCTGCTGTCCGCAGGCCAGCGCGGCGTTGTAACGGGCGGTGCGGATTTGCTCTTGCGTGGCGGTGGTGCTGCGTGCGCGGAAATCCGCCTCGGCCATGGCGTTCTGGCACTGGGGCGTTTGCGAAGGTGGCAAGGCCGCCCGGTTGGCCGCCTCTTGCCGCGCCACTTCCTGCCGTTGGATCTGTTCGTACCGGGCTTGCTGCTGGCGGTCGACGGCACGCGCGCGCGCCTGTTCGGCCGCTTGTTCGTCCGCCAGGCGATCCGCCTCGGTGCGTGCGGGCACCACCATCTCGCCGCCTTTGCAGGGCTGATCGGTGTAGACGACGCTGCCGGTGGTGGGATCCTTGCAGCGGAACGCCTGGGCGCCCGCCACCAGCGGCAGGCTGAGCATCAATGCAATGGCCAAGGTGCGCACGGCGCGTCTCCTTCGAATGACAAACAACATGTTACAGGCAGCGCGTTCACGCTGCCTGGCTCTTCTGTTAACGCCCGAGCCATCGCACTGGCTTACCATCGCACGCTGATGCTGCCCGAAAGAGTCACCCGCGCCCTGCCCTTTCTGGCGCACGCACGCCCCTCCGGCCCTTTGTTGCGCAGCGAAGCGCTGGCTGGGCTGACGGTCGGGCTGATGATGCTGCCGCAAAGCGTGGCCTACGCGCACCTGGCGGGCATGCCGCCGGTGACGGGCATTTACGCCTCGATCCTGCCGGCGCTGGTGGCGGTGCTGTTTTCGTCATCGCAACGCCTTTCGGTCGGCCCGACGGCCCTGACGGCGCTGTTGATCGGCGCCTCGTTGACCGGCATGGCGCAACCCGGCAGCGCCGAATGGATTCAGCTGGCGGTGTGGCTGGCCTTGCTGTCGGGGCTGCTGCAGGTGGTGCTGGGCTGGGCGCACTTTGGCTGGTTGCTGAACGTGGTCAATGCGCCAGTGCTGATGGCGTTTACCCAGGCGGCGGCGGTGCTGATCATTGCGTCGCAGTTGCCTTCGCTGCTGGGCTTTCAGGGCAGTTGGGCGCAGATGTGGCAAGCGCCCGCCGTCCATGGGCCGTCGGCCCTGTTCGGGGGCGCGGCGCTGGCGCTGCTGATGGGCGTGCGGCGCTGGAAGCCGGGCTTCCCCACGGTGCTGATGATCGTGCTGATCACCGCCGCCATCAGCCACCTGATCGGCTTTGAAGCCCAGGGCGGCAAGGTGGTGGGCGCGCTGCCCAGCGCCCTGCCCAGCCTTTATGTGCCCCATTGGCCGGGGTGGGAAACCCTGGGCAAGCTGGTGATGCCCGTGCTGGTGATCACGCTGGTCAGCTTTCTTGAAACCGCTTCGTCGGCCAAGGTGGACAGCGAACGCAAGGGCGAACGCTGGGACCAGGATCAGGACCTGGTGGGCCAGGGCCTGGCCAAGATCGCGGCGGGCTTTTCAGGCGCGTTTGCCACCAGCTCGTCGTTCTCGCGCTCGGCGCTGAACCTGTACGCCGGTGCGCAGACCGGCTGGGCGACCATCTTCTCTACCCTGGTGGTGCTGTTTGCGCTGCTGTTCTTCACGCCCGTGCTGCGGCCGGTGCCGCAATCGGTGCTGGCCGCCATCGTCGTGGCGGCGGTCATCGGGCTGCTGAAGCCGCGCGAATTTGCCCGGCTGTGGCGGCTGTCGCGGGTGGAAGGCGTCATTGCCGGCATCACCTTCCTGGTGACGCTGCTGGCGGCGCCCGCGCTGTACTGGGGCGTGCTGACGGGGGTGGTGATGTCGCTGTCGCTGTTCCTGTACCAGCGCCTGCACCCGCGCATCATCGAACTGGGCCTGCACCCCGACGGCACCCTGCGCGACCGCCACCTGTGGGCGCTGCCGCCGTTGGCGCCGCACACCTACGCGCTGCGCATGGATGCGGCGCTGGACTTTGCCGCCGCCGGCCAGTTTGAGCGCAACGTGATCGAATTTCTGACCCAGCACCCCAGCACGCGCCACGTGTTCCTGTTTGCGCAATCGATCAACCGCATCGACGCCACGGGCGTGGAAGTGCTGCTGCGCCTGATGGCACAACTGCAGCGGCGCGATGTGTCGCTGCACCTGGTGGGCGTCAAGCTGCCGGTGGAAAAGGTGCTGCTGGCGGCCGGCGCCCTGGCGCCGCACCCCAACGTGCACGTGCTGCGCACCGAGGCCGAAGGCCTGGCCGCGCTGCACGAACTCAGCCGCCCGCCCGCCGCCCCCGACCCGGATGACCTGTCGGCCGCCGCCATCTGATGAATCAAGGTCAAATTGGCCTGTAGCGCCCGCTGGACGGGCGCAAGCAGCTATTCTTTACATAGCAAATCGGCAATCAGCACGCGCCTGGCTCTGACAGGCCCACCGCGCCCAAGCACGCCGCATCGCCACCCGCGCGTGACGCACCGCGCACCATCCTGGTGCTGCATCGTTTCGAATCCGTCAACTCATTGTTGCGATTCCCGCACATTTAAAACACGGCGTCACAGCGCCATATAAGACCTAGATAGCGGGGGAAAGCTCGCCAGCGGAAATCAGCACCGCCTGATCGCCGTGTGGGCAGTCCCTCGCGCGGTTCGGCCAGTGCCGGGCCGCTGGGCGTCGTGCGGTGGTTTGCTGTGCTGATGCGGTGCCTGATTCCAGCAGCAGCAACTTTGGAGAAACCGATTCATGGCCTACGCCACCGTCAACCCGTACACGGGTGAAAAGCTCAAATCCTTCCCCGACGCGACCGAAGAACAGGTCAAGCAAGCCATCGACGATGCCGACAAGGCCTTCGCGGCCTGGCGCACCACCCCCTTCGCCACCCGCGCCGCCGTGCTGAGCAAGGCCGCCGCCCTGCTGCGCCAGAACAAGACCCAGTTCGCCAGCCTGCTGACCCTGGAAATGGGCAAGCTGATCGGCGAAGCCGAGGCTGAAGTGGAACTGTCCGCCGCCATCCTGACCTACTTTGCCGAGCAGGGCGAAGCGCTGCTGCAGCCCGACCAGCTGCCCGTGCCCGCCGCCGACGGCAAGGCCTACATCGTGCACGAGCCCCTGGGCGTGCTGCTGGCGGTCGAGCCCTGGAACTTCCCGTACTACCAGATCGCCCGCGTGCTGGCGCCGCAGCTGATGGCCGGCAACACCATGCTGCTCAAGCACGCCTCCAACGTGCCGCAAAGCGCCGAAGCCTTCCAGCAGCTGATGCTGGACGCCGGGCTGCCCAAAGGCGCCTTCCGCAACCTGTTCGTCAAGCACTCGCAGATCGAGATGATCCTGAACGACCGCCGCGTGCACGGCGTGGCGCTGACGGGCTCTGAAGGTGCCGGCGCGGTCGTCGCAGCCGCCGCCGGCAAGGCGCTGAAAAAATCCACGCTGGAGCTGGGCGGCGCCGATGCCTTTGTCGTGCTGAAAGACGCCGACCTGCCCAAGACCGCCCGCTGGGGCGTGTTTGGCCGCCACTGGAACGCCGGCCAGGTCTGCGTGTCGTCCAAGCGCATGATCCTGGTGGACGAGGTGTACGACGAATACCTGCGCCTGTACACCGAAGGCGTGGCAGGCCTGAAGGCCGGCGACCCGAACGACCGCAGCACCACGCTGGCGCCGCTGTCGTCGCAAAGCGCGGCCGACGAGGTGAAAGAGAAGATCCGCCAGGCCGTGGCCCACGGCGCCACCGCCACCGAGATCGGCCCCAAAGTGCCCACGCAGGGCGCCTTTGTGCAGCCCACCATCCTGACCAACGTCACGCCCGACAACCCGGCCTACTACCAGGAATTCTTCGGCCCCGTGTCGATGATCCTGCGCGCCAAGGACGAGGCCGACGCCATCCGCATCGCCAACGATTCACCGTTTGGCCTGGGCGGCTCGGTGTTCACGCAGGACGAAAAGCACGGCGAAGCAGTGGCCCACCAGATCTCGACCGGCATGGTGTTCGTCAACCAGCCCACCCGCGTGAAGGCCGACATGCCCTTTGGCGGCGTGCGCAATTCGGGCTACGGCCGCGAGCTGGTGCACCTGGGCATCAAGGAGTTTGTGAGCCACAAACTCATCAACGTGGTGAGCATCGACGCGCCTTTCTAAGCGCGCACGGCGCAAGCCCGCGGCCGGCCGGTAAGGCCGCGCCGCACCCCCCGCCACCGAGGCGCCGCGACCCAGTCGCCGGCCGCTTCGGTGGTTTTTTCATGGCGCCTGCAGATTCGGCGCGGCCGGTCGATTAAGAACAAATAATGCCTTCAGCGCCCACTGGGCGGGCGCAAGCAGCTATTATTTTTGAAGTCAGCCATGAGCCCGTCGTGCCCGGCCTTCGCAGTGCCCGCTGTGCGTCATGGCGTGTTCGCACTTTCCGCAACGCCTGCGGGCCAACCGCCCGTTTGCCGACCTGCCCAAGTGCCCAAGTGCCCACATGCTCATCTGCACGGCCGCCCAAGCACCACCCGGCCTGGCGCACGGCCCTGGCCATGCAGGCCGCGCTCAGGTTGAACGGCTCTGCCAGACTGAACGCGACGCCGCACCCGGCTTGAAACCGCCTCCTGCAACGCCCATATGCATGGCATGCGCAGCGAAAGCCCGTCTGCCCGCCAAAGCGCGTCGCACTGGCAGGCGATGCAGCACGCGCCGTTTTGGCGCACGTGGTTAGGCAAGTTTTGCCTGCTGGCGCTGATGGCAGGCGCCTTGTTGGCATGCATGGCCTTGGCGATCGCGTTCTACGGGGTGTTCGAGCTGTTGGCCCTTGCGGCCACTTCCTTCGCTTTGCCGACCGACCTCAGCGCGTGTGCGGCGCCCCTCCTCACGGCTCAGCGCCCAAACGAGCCGTCTCTTTGGTGGCTGATTGCCTGCATCGTGGCGTTCTGCGTCATCTGGGCAAGTGGCTTCGTGCTGCAAGACCACCCCTGGGTGCGCGCGGCCGCGGGCGCTGTGTGTGGCGGTGCACTGGCCTACGGCGTTTGGCAACTCAGCGCTGGAGCGTTTGACCTTGCCTGGCTGACCGCAGGTGCGGTCAGCGGCGCCCTGCTCGGCGCTACCGCGCAACTTTGGGCTGAGCCACTGGCGTCAGGGCTTTAGCCCCCACGCTTGCTCGCGAAATACACACCGAATTGATTGGCGGCCAAGCTTGAGACTGGCGCGGCGTCATCGCGCGCCTTCAGGCTGACCACAACAAAAATACCGCCTATCGCCCGCCAGCCATGCGCTGGCAGCTATGTTTTTTAAAAGCAGATCAGGCTAGATGGGCCAGCGCCAGCGCCAACGGCAGGCGGCGCTTTGTTCGCCGCGGACGGATTCAAAAAACGCTGCGGCGACAGATTCAGCTGCGCCGCAGCAGCACGAAGCGCGCCACCAGCAACATCAAGCTCGCCAACATGGCCAGGGCCCATGCCGATGTCGCCGGCACTGGCGCGGGCACGTTCAGCGCGCTGACGTAGGTGCACACCACGGCGCCCGTTGTCGCCGCTATGGTGAGCGTGTAGGGAAACGCGGTTCCCGCCAAAGCCACGGTTGGCGTGCCGTCATTGACGCAGCGCAGGGTGGTGGTGTAGTTGCCGGTGCCGGTGTAGGTGGGAGCGGGAAAGGTGATGACGTCGCCAGCAGCCAGGGCCACCGCCACCCCCGCATCAGTGTTGCCGCCGGCTTGGGCCGTCGAGCTGATGCTGGCCTGGGCCGCGCCTCCGGCGCTGGCGACACTTATGGCGTCGCCAGCCACAGCGGCGCTGCCCCATTCACTTTGGAGAACCAGCGACGGCGCAGACAGCGCGGTCGCGCCGACATTGAAGCCGCTGAAATACTCTGGCGCCGTAACCGCCCAGTTGATCGAGCTGTAAGTGCCGACAAACTGGATGGTGCCCGCTCCACCATATCCCGTCAGAACCTTCCCCGATTTCTCAAGACACCGCAATTTGGTGACCGGGTCGCAACGACTGTCCTGACTCAATATCACGAAGTCCTGATCGAACGTGTAAGACGAATAGGCGACGGCCGACTGCTCGGCGCCAATCGACACCACATTGAAAACGACATTCTGCACAGCTTTGGAAAATGTCAGCTCATGCGCGACATTTTGATATCCCGCCTGAGCCACCATGTTTTGATCGGTGGGGAGACTGGGAACATTGACGCTGGTGTAGGTGCCTGCCGGATAGGACTGCCAACCTCCCTCAGCATTCCACCAGCCGCTACAGCCTGAAATCGTCGCGGCAAAGCAACTTTGGTCAATGACCTCGCCCGACAAGGTCACGTTGACGATGGAGTTGTCGGGCAGAACCATCGTGCCAGTCAGGCTGGTGGTGTAGTTGTAGGGCGCGACGACCGCATTGTGCAGCGGGTAACTGGTCGGGCTCGTCTAGGACGTCCAATTAACCTGTGCGACAGCCCCTCCCGCGGAAAGTACGGCGCCCGACAGCGCCAAAAGCGCCCGGCGCGCGAATCGATGCCAGTTGAAATTGTCTGTTTTCATGATCCAAATAATATATTGACGATTAATGTAGCCGCCAGCCCGCCATAGTGCCGCATTTTCTCGCGGGAATGGCCAATGTGTCTTCTGGCATTTTTACGTACGACACTCATTGCAAGCACACCTGAAGGCAGCACATTGGAGAAGCACATAATTTTCGTGATATTCATCACAAACCCACGCCTGCCGGTCCCTCTCCCCTAGCGCAGCAGTACGATGAAATACATCAGTGCAGGAGATGGCGCTGGAGACTGTGCAGGTTCACCAGCGCGGCACCACCGTCCAGCCAGCTCGCAAGCCGACGGGCGCCCAACGCAGGCCCACCCACCGACTGCTGGACAAAAAAAAGCGCGCGTTACCGCCGGCGCCCGTGACGCCGGTGTTCCAGAAGGCGTGGATCAAGCCGGCCAGCACCCCAGCGAGAAGGCCAGGGGCGACATGCGGCATCTGCGGGTGTGGGGGCGGTGCGGAACGCAAGGTCCGCACCGGTGTTCAGGAATTCAAATCAAACCATGCTCTAGCGCTCGCCAATCAAGCGCGAGCAGCTACCAAGTTAGCAGCAATCAGGTGTGGCCAACAATGTTGGCGGTGGCCATCAGCTCTTCCAGCAGCGCCATCGACACCTTGCCGGACACGGCGTAGGGGTCCAGCACGGCGCGTTCGGAATACTTGATCAGCACGCTGGCGTTGACACGGCCGACGTCGACCAGGCCCATGGTCCAGGCGCTGAAGCGGCGTTCGACGATTTCCTCGTAGTGCAGCAGCACCACGTCTTGGTGGCGCGCGTCGCGCTGGATGGTGCCGTACAGGTCGCTGATGGCCTGGCGGCCGCCTTCGATGGCCTGCATGAAGATGCCGCCGCCGTAGACCAGGATGCCGGTGATGCCGCCGGACTGGTTGTGCTGGCGCGCCGACGCGAGGATGCTGTTGACGACGGCGGGCGAAGGATCGACGGCGCGGCTGGCGTAGAGCAGGCGTACAAGCATGGTCAGGTTCTCTGCGGAATCAGGGAAAGGAATTCGCGCCGCAGGTTCATGTCCTTCAGGAACACACCGCGCATGACCGAGTTGATCATCTTGCTGTCCATGTCCTTCACGCCGCGCCAGGCCATGCAAAAGTGCGTGGCTTCCATCACCAGGGCCAGGCCGTCGGGCTTGGTCTTGGCCTGAATCAGATCGGCCAGCTGCACCACGGCTTCTTCCTGGATCTGCGGGCGGCCCATGATCCATTCGGCCAGGCGCGCATATTTGGACAGGCCGATGACGTTGGTGTGTTCGTTGGGCAGCACGCCGATCCACAGCCTGCCGATGACGGGGCAGAAATGGTGGCTGCAGGCCGATCGCACCGTGATGGGGCCGACGATCATCAGCTCGTTCAGGCGCTCGGCGTTGGGAAATTCGGTGATGGTGGGCGCCTGGACATAGCGGCCCTTGAACACCTCGCTGACGTACATCTTGGCGACGCGGCGGGCGGTGTTGGCGGTGTTGTGGTCGCCAGCAGTGTCGATGACCATGCTGTCGAGCACGCCCTGCATCTTCTCGGTGACCTCGTCGAGCAGCTTTTCCAGCTCGCCCGGTTCGATGAAATCGGCGATGTTGTCGTTGGCGTTGTAGCGCCGCTTGGCCGCTTGCAGGCGTTCGCGGATCTTCACGGACATGGGCACACCTTCGTCGGACAAGTCGGGCGGCATGGGCAGATCGGGTTCGGACTTCATGGTGTCCCGCGATGGTAGCAGCATTGTTTTCTAAGTAAATATGCCGTTTGCGCAATCACCGCCTGCGCAAGTAGCTATTGTTTAAATAGCATCAGAAGCGCGACTCGGACATCGCACCGTCCATCTTGAATTCGGCGATCAGCGGCAGGTGGTCGGACATGCGGCTCCAGACCCGCCCGCGCGGCGACGCCAGGCTGAGCGGGTGCAGGCCGCGTGCGTAGATGTGGTCGAGTTGCGCCACGGGAAAGCGCGAGGGGTAGGTCAGCGTGCGCGGCCCTTCAAATGCGTTCAGCGAATCCACCCGCAGCAGCTTGCGCACGCGCGTGCCCCAGTCGTTGAAGTCGCCCGCCACCAGCAGGGGCGCGTCCAGCGGGACTTCGCGGGCGATGTAGCGGCGCAGATGAACGGCCTGGCGCACCCGGCTGGCCGGCAGCAGGCCGAAATGGATCACGATGGCGTGCACGTCGACGCCGGCCACCTTCAGCTCGACATGCAGCAGGCCGCGCTGTTCAAAGCGGTGGTCGGACATGTCCTCGTGCCGATGCCGCACGATGGGCCAGCGCGACAGCAGGGCGTTGCCGTGTTCGCCATCGCGCGTGATGGCGTTGGAGTGGTAGACGGCTTCGTAGCCTTCGGGCGCCAGAAATTCGGCCTGCGGCTTGTCGGGCCAACCGGTGAAATAGCTGGCTTCGCGCCGGTTCATGCGGCGCACTTCCTGCAGGCAGACGATGTCGGCGTCCAGGGTTTCCACCGCCAGCGCCAGGTTGTGGATTTCCAGCCGGCGCGTGGGGCCCAGGCCCTGCACGCCCTTGTGGATGTTGTAGGTGGCCACGCGCAACAGGAACGGGTCAGGCTGTGGGGCGTGGTCGGTGGCGGTGGGGTTCATGCGTTCATTCGGCGCGGCCGGGGCTGAATCGGGGCAGCAGCAGGCAAGCCTCGGCGTTGGAAGGGGAATAACAACAGTCGGCCGCATCGCGCCAGGGCAGCCAGCGGTACCCGGTGTGTTCGCGCGGGTTCAGGGCAATGGGGGTGCCCGGCGGCACGCACAGGCCGAACACATGTTCGACATTGCGCGTCACACCCGGGGCATAGCGAAACAGCCACTGTGGATAGATGTCGTACACGTTCTCCAGTTCCCAGTCGGTCAGCAGGCAGCCCGGCGCGTGCACCTGGATGCCGGTTTCCTCGGCCACCTCGCGCGCGGCGGTCTGTGCAAAGGGCTCGTCTTGGGCATCCTTGCTGCCAGTGACGCTTTGCCAGAACACCGTTTCTTGCGAATCCGCGCGCCGGATCAACAGCACGTCCAGCGCGGGTGTATGAATCACCACCAGAACGGATTGCGGGATCTTGAAGCGCATGGCCCACCCGATGACCGGTGAACGCGCGCGGCGCACGCCCCGGCGGCTCAGCCCCGCCGCATGAAGGCGCGCACCATGGGTTGGGCGCGCTGCACGACCTGCCAGGTGGCAAAGGCGCGCGAACCCAGGCGCACAAAGGTACGCGGCCGCGCGACCACCGCACCCAGCAACGCCGCCGCGGCCACCGCCACCAGCCCGGGGTGCGCCTTGACCCAACCGACGCCATCGGCCACACGGTCGGCGGCGCGAAACGCCGGTTTGGCACCGCTGGACTGAAAGGTCAGTCGGTTGCGCAAAGATTCGGAGCGCATCTTGAGCTCGTCGCGCCGCGCCAGCAGATCGTCGTCGTTGTCGATTCGGTTGCGGTGCGGCCTGCGCGACTTGACATTGCCGCCGGTCTGGGGGGCATCGCTCATGGGACGTCACCTCGCAAACGGTCCTGATCGCGCCGCAATTCCTCGCGCGTGACGCCGAACATCTGCACCAAACCGCGCAGCTTGCCGCGCGCCAGGAACATCAGCACAACGCCGCCACCCAGAAACAGCGTGGTGAACACGCCCAATGCCAGCAAAGGGTGCGTCGCCCACACCCACACCGTAATCAGCAGGGCGAGAAAAATGACGCCGAAGGCCGCCAGCATGGCGCCCAGG
>JAGOEM010000237.1 GCA_017997715.1 Ottowia sp. | reverse complement strand
GCCAGCAGGCGCTTCAGTTCGGCGGCGCTGCAGCCGCGCAGCATTTGCCGGCCCACGGCTGCGCGCTGTTCGAGCAGTGCGTCAAACAGGGTCTGGCCCTGGGCAGTCAGCTGCAGCGCGCGGCTGCGTTTGTCCTGTGCGTGGGGCAGGCGGGCGATCCAGCCGCCTTCTTCCAGTTCGCTGAGCGTGCGCGCCACCAGCGCCTTGTCGGCGTGGGTGTGGCCCACCAGATCCTTGTGCTTACACAGCGGGCGTCGGCCCACGTACAGCAACATGCGCAGCGCGCCGGGGTTGAGCGTGCAACCCCATTGCAGCGCCGCCGCGCGCATGCGCGAGCGGTACGCGTGCGTCAGGTCGTGCAGGGCATCGAGCAGGTCGGCAATGGGCGGGAGCGCTGGATCCATGTGAGTAAATGAGAGTGAGTTTTATTGACGACCCGCGCGATTGCGGATACATTGTTGACTATGTCAACTATATAGCAGGGTTCTTGTCCATGTCTTCTGTGATCGACACCACCACCACCGCCGCGGGTCAGCCGGTGCAGCGCGTACGCCATCCGTTTGCGGCGCGCCACATGCAATTGCTTGCGCGCGAGTCGCTGGGCGCCGGGTTTTTGCGCCTGACGCTGGGCGGGGCAGATTTGACCGACTTTCGCAGCGATGGGTTTGACGACCATGTGAAGCTGCTATTGCCCGCGCCCGGCCAGGATCGCCCGCTGCTGCCGCAGCTGGTGGACGGCCGCCCGCATTTTGCCGACGGTGCCCGCCCGCTGGCGCGCGACTTCACGCCCGTGCGCTGGGACGCGTCCAAGGGCACGCTGGTGCTCGAATTTGCCTTGCATGACGCCGGCCCGGCCACCGAATGGGCCATGTCGGCCGCCCTGGGCCAGTGGGTGGGCATTGCCGGCCCGCGCGGCAGCATGGTGGTGCCGGCGGCCCTGCCGTGGCATTGGTTGCTGGGGGATGCGAGCGCGCTGCCCGCCATAGAGCGCCGTCTGGCGCAGCTGCCCACCGGCGCACATGTCACGGTGCGCGTGCAGCTCGGCCAGCAGGGCGCCCGCCGGCCGTTGGGCAGCTCCGCGCAGCTGGATCTGCAGTGGGTGGACTCGCTGGTGGAGGCCGTGCAGCCGCTGCAGATTCCGCAGGGCGACGGCTTCATCTGGGCCGCGGGCGAGCATGGCGACATGGCCGCCCTGCGCCGCGCGGTGCTGGCCAAGCCCGGCGTCAATCCCAGGCGCATGCGTATTGCCTCTTACTGGAAGCGCGGTGAGGCGGCGCACCACGAGGAGTTGGTTGACAACTGACTTTAAAAAATGGCTTTTACGCTTTACCATTCAGCGTGTAAAGCTATAAAAATAGAAGCAATCAGGTGCCACCAACATCTGGTGCAGGCTCGTCCAGTGGCCCGCGTTTTGCCTGCTCCACCGTGGTGGTCGCGGGGGGTGACAGCGCCAGGCCGGCCGCGCGCAGCGCTTCAAGAATGGCGAACAACACCTCGCTGCGCACCCCCGCCGCAATGCGTGGGCTGCTGACGTAGCCAATGGCCAGAAAGGTCAGCGTGCCGTTTTGAATGCCCTCCAGCGTGACCGACGGGCCGGGGCTGCCCAGAATCTCCAGGTGCTCGCGGAAGGCCTGCAGGATCAGCTCGCGCATGCGCCGCGCGTCGGTGTCCAGCGGTGCGGGCAGCCGCAGCAGCACGCGGCCCTGGGCGCCGCTCAGCGTCATGTTGCGCACGGTCTTGGTGATGAACTCCGAGTTGGGCACGATCACGGTGGACTTGTCATTGAGCTGGATCTCGGTGGCGCGCACGTTCACGCGGCGCACGTCGCCTTCGGTGTCGCCCAGAATGACCCAGTCGCCCACCTTCACCGGCCGTTCGGCCAGCAGAATCAGGCCCGAGATGAAGTTCTGCACGATGGCCTGCAGGCCAAAGCCTATGCCCACTGACAGCGCGCTGGCCACCCAGGCGATGCGCTCCACGCTGATCCCCAGGCCCGCCAGCGCCACGGCCACCACGACGATCGCGCCCACGTAGCCCAGCAGCGTCACGATGGACATGCGCATGCCAGGCTCCAGCGTGGTGTGCGGGAAGTAGCGCTCGGCCAGCCAATGCTTGAACATGCGAATGCCCAGAAAGCCGGCGCAGACCACGGCCAGCGCGGTCAGCAGGGCCTGTGGTGCGATCGTCAGGTCGCCAATGCGCAGGCTGTGGTCCAGGTTGCTGCCACGGCGAAAGAGCTCGTCCGGGTCGGTGCCCAGCGGCGCCATCAGCGACACCACCATGTAGAACAGCAGCAGCAGGCGCAGCACGCCCGACACCACCACCGCCACCTGGTCGAGCAGCCGGGCTTCTAGCCCCAGAGCCTCGTGGATGCGTGCGCCAATGCTGCCCTTGGATGACAGCAGGGCGTCGCACAGGTCGTCTGCCAGCTGCATCAGCAGGTAGGTGCTGGCAAACACCACGCCGGCCCAGACCATCTGCCGCGCCAGCGTGCCCGCCAGCGCCACGTAGCCCAGCACCAGGGCCAGCAAGGTGGCAGCCACGGCCAAGCCGGCGGCGGCCAGTATCAACACCAGCCACAACGGGCGGCTGTCGGTGTCGGGCTGCGCGGTGCCGCCGGCATCCGCCGTTGCGGCGGGCGGCGCGGCGCGCATGTGGCGCAGCGCCGCCGCCATCGACAGCGACATCAGCAGCGCGAACAGGGCGTGCACCGTCACTTCGGCCGACAGGCTGGTGCCGGCGATGGCATTGATGTCGGACATCAGGCCGCCGAGGGCCGACAGGCAGGCGATCCACCACGGAAAGCCGCTCAGGCGGCGCGCCAGTGTGTCGGACAGGGGCAGCAGGCGCCACGAGCTGAGCCTGCGCGACAGCAGGGCGTGGCCCAGCGCAATGACGAAGGCGGCATACACCGCGGCGCGCAGGCTGGCCTGCTGCAGCGCCTGCAGGTCATCGCTGAACGTGCCGCCAAGCCGCACGGCGCTCCAGGCCAGCTGTAGCGCCGAACCAATCAGGAATACATGCACCACGATGGCCGCGCTGGCCAGCAGCGAGCGCCGCAGCCGCGTGCCGGGCAGGCGCGCCGGCAGCGCATGCACCAGAATGCGCTCCGCCAGCCAGGGCCCGCCCATGGCCACCAGCAAGGCCAGGGCCAGGTAGCCGAAGAAGGCGCCGCGGTGCGACGAGTGCAGGGTGGCGCTGAGGGCATCGCCCAGGTCTGCGCCCAGGGCCCGCAGGCGCGCCGCGTCGCGCGGCATGGCGTCGCGCAGGTTGCGCCAGAAGCGCGGGGTCAGGGGCGATGCGGTGCGTACGGTCAGGGCGTCGTGGAACTGTGCGCGCCGCTGGCGGATCATGTCGGCGCCGCGCTGCTCGGCATCCACGGCCACCAGGCGGGCGAGCTTGAGTTCGGAGTCGAGGGCCGCGCGCTGCTGGGTCAGCAGTGCGCGCTGTTGCACCACGTCGGGCGCGTCGGCCGGCAAACCTTTCTCGGGCGCTGGGCCCAGGCCGTCCAGCCGCTTGTCCAGCTCCGCCAACTCGGCCGTGCGCCGGGCCACCACGCGCTCGGCGGCCTGGCCTATGGCGGTGATGTCGGTCACCAGCTTGCGGCCGTCATCGGGGTCGTCCAGCTTGGCGGGGATGGCGTCGAGGTGCTTGCGCAGGTCATCGACCGCCGGCAAGGGGGTGTCGTCCGAACCGTTCTTGTCGGCCGCCATCCCCAGTGCCGCCATGCCTGCCACCGGGCGGTTCTGCGCCCATGCCGGCTGCGCGGCCCAGCAGGCCAGCCAGACCGCCATGCACCAGCACAGCAGCCAGGGCAGGGCAGGGGGGCGCGTGAGGGACGGTCGGTGGTGGTGGCGGCGATGCATGGCGGCATTGTCCGCCGTTGGCGCGGCGGTTCGGCGGTGGCGCTTTAAACAGCCGCAGGGCTGAACAGATCCACGCGGTCGGTGATGATGCCGTCGGTGTTCAGGGCGATGAGGCGCTCGGCCGCCCATTCGTCGTTGACGGTGTAGCTCAGGGCGCGCAGGCCCGCGCCGTGCACGCGGGCCACGAGGGCCGCGTCCCACAGCGCGTGATTCAGCACCATGGCCTGGCAGCCCAGGTCGGTGGCGGTCTGCACATCGGCGCCGCCATCGGCCAGCTTGTCCACCAGCAGGCCGCGCGGCAGGTGCGCCGCCGTGGCGCGTGCGCCGGCCAGCGCGTCGGGCTTGAAGGATGTCAGCAGCGGCGGCACGACCGTGGCCGGCCAGATGCGCGCCAGCAGCGCGCCCACGGCGCGACCCGTGGCTTCGTCGTGGCCGGGGGTGGGCTTGATCTCCACGTTCAGGTGGTAGCCATTGGCCAGGCAGTAGCGCGCCAGCGCCGCCAGCGTGGGAATGCCCTCGCCCGCATAGGCGCGCGAATGCCAGCCGCCGGCGTCCAGCTGCGCCAGCTCGCCCATGGGCCAATCGCCCGCCGTGCCCCGGCCGTTGGTGGTGCGCTCCAGCGTGGCGTCGTGCAGCAGGAACAGCACGCCGTCGCTGGACAGCTTGGCGTCGCATTCGAACATGCGATAGCCATGCCGGGCGCCCAGGCGGAAGGCGGCGAGGGTGTTCTCGGGCGCCAGCTTGCCGGCGCCGCGGTGGGCAATCCAGCGCGGGTAGGGCCAGGGGGGCAGGGGGGTGTTCATTCAGATCCTCCGGCCGGTTTCCTGGCTGAACCAGTGCAGGCGATCGGCGCGCGGGACGATATGCGCCGTCTCGCCGGGGCGAGGGTAGGCATGGCCTTCTTCCACGCGCACGGTGACGTCTTCGCCGCCCACCTTGCCGTACAGCAGGCGCTCGGCACCCAGCAGTTCCACGGTCTGCACCTGGAACGGCCAGCCGCCACTGGGTTGCAGGTCGATGTGCTCGGGCCTGATGCCCAGAATCCGCCCGGCCTGGCCGCCGGGGGCGTTCTTCAGCAGGTTCATCGGCGGCGAGCCTATGAAGCCGGCGACGAAGGTGGAGGCAGGCTGGTGATAGACCTCCTCGGGCGTGCCGAACTGCTCCACGTTGC
>JAGOEM010000236.1 GCA_017997715.1 Ottowia sp. | reverse complement strand
CGTTCATGAGCTGGAAGTACTGCAGCATGTCGTACTGCTTGTCCAGCTTGGGCAGGTAGTCATAGGCCCAGTTGTTCGCGGCCGTGGCGTTGGCACCGAAGAAGGACTTCATCAGGCTGACGTGGAACTTGGGGTAGTTCTGCCAGTAGCTCATCTGGCCCGCGCGCAGGGGTTTTTGCGTGCGTGCAGTGATGTAGTCCTGGTAGTTCTGCTCCTTCTCGTTCGGCAGCGTCAGGTAGCCCGGCTGGCTGGCCGAGAGCAGGCCCAGGTCGGTCAAGCCCTGGATGTTGGAGTGCCCGCGCAGCGCATTCATGCCGCCACCGGCCACGCCGATGTTGCCGCACAGCAGCTGCACCATGGCGGCGCAGCGCAGGATCTGCGCGCCGATGGAGTGCTGTGTCCAGCCCAGCGCGTACATGATCGTTGCCGCGCGGCCGGCCACGGCGGTGGAGGCGAACTTCTCGGCCACGTGCAGGAACTTTTCCTTGGGTGTGCCGCAGACGCTCTCGACCTTCTCGGGCGTGTAGCTCTCGTAGTGCTTCTTCAGGAGTTGATAGACGCAGCGCGGGTGCTGCAGCGTGCGGTCGGTCTTGACGAAACCATCCTCGCCCAGTTCGTAGTCCCAGCTCTTCTTGTCGTATTGGCGCTTTTCCTCGTTGTAGCCCGAGAAGATGCCGTCCACGAATTCAAAGTCATCGCGCACGATGAAGCTGAAGTCCGTGTAGTTGTGCACGTACTCGTGGTGGATCTTGTCGTTGGACAAGAGGTAATTGATGATCCCGCCCAGGAAGACGATGTCGCTGCCCGACCGGATGGGGGCGTAGAAATCTGCCACCGAGGCCGAGCGGTTGAAGCGCGGATCGACCACCATGAAGTGCGCCTTGTTGTGCGCCTTCGCTTCGGTCACCCACTTGAAGCCGCAGGGGTGCGCTTCGGCGGCATTGCCGCCCATGATCAAAATAACGTCCGCGTTCTTGATGTCAACCCAATGGTTCGTCATCGCTCCACGGCCAAACGTCGGGGCAAGACCTGCCACCGTCGGGCCGTGTCAGACACGGGCTTGGTTGTCGAATGCCAGCAGGCCCCAGGAGCGGGCCACTTTGTAGGTGATGTAGCCGGCCTCGTTGCTCGATGCCGAGGCGGCGAGCATGCCGGTGGAGAGCCAGCGGTTGACGGTCAGGCCGTCATCCGTCTTGGCCTGGAAGTTTGCATCGCGGTCGTCCTTGAGCAGCTTGGCGATGCGGGTCAGCGCGTCGTCCCAGGACAGGCGCTTCCATTCGTTGGAGCCGGGCGCGCGGTACTCGGGGTAGAGCAGGCGGTTGGGGCTGTTGATGAAGTCCAGCAGGCCCGCGCCCTTGGGGCACAGCGTGCCGCGGTTGACGGGGTGGTCCGGGTCGCCCTCGACGTGGATCACCGAGAGCTTGGCGTTCTTGACGCCGTCGCCCAGTGCGTACATCAGGATGCCGCAGCCGACCGAGCAGTAGGTGCAGGTCTGGCGTGTGACGGTGGTGGCGGCCAGTTTGTATTGGCGTACTTCGGCAAGCGCGGTCGCGGGCGAGAAGCCCATGGCGACGAGGCTGGAGCCGACTAGCCCGGCGCCGCTCACGCGGAAGAAATGCCGGCGGTTCATGTCCATGCGGGAACCTCCTATCGTGGTGTGATTCTGGTTGTCGTTCAGGCCGTGTCTGGCTGAACGTGCTTATGCGCGGGCTGATCATATCCTTGGCGGAGCATGGTCGGCTATAGATACTTCCGCTGAGGGCACCGCCTGCGCCATGTCGGCGCGGCTGGTATGGTTATGGCATGTTGATGACTGATTCGCCGGCAACCGCCGTGTCTTCCAGCGCCGCCAGTGATGCGGCCGCGGCGCTACCGTCGCTGATGTCCGTCACCGCGGTGCAATGGGGTGGCGACAAAGGCGAGGCGCAGCCGCGTCAGATTTCGGCCGAGGTGCCGGTGGCCATGGTGTTCAACGGCATCTCGCACGCCGTGATGATGGCCACGCCGCAGGATCTGGCCGAGTTTGGCGTCGGCTTCGCGCTGGGTGAGGGCATCGTGGAGCGCCCCGAGGACTGCCGCGACCTGGAGGTGCGCACGCACGCCCAGGGCACGGCGGACGCTGCCTGCACGGTGCACATGGAAATCTCGCCACGCCAGTTCGCGCGCCTGAAGGATCGCCGCCGCACCCTGGCCGGGCGCACGGGCTGCGGCGTGTGCGGCATCGACAGCCTGCAGGCGCTGGATCTGCACCCCGAGCCGCTGGCCGTTCCGGCCTGGTGCCAGGAGCTGGACGCGGCCACCATCCTGCGTCCGTTTGCCGCGCTAGGTGCGCAGCAGCTGCTCAACACCCACGCCGGCTCGCTGCATGCGGCGGGCTGGGCGCGGCCGGACGGGCAGCTGACCGACGTGCTGGAAGACGTGGGCCGCCACAACGCACTGGACAAACTGCTGGGGCGCCTGGCGCTGACCGGCCGGCTGGATGAGGCGGGCTTTGTCGTCATGACCAGCCGCGCCAGTTACGAACTGGTGCGCAAGTGCGCCCGCCTGGGCGTGCCGGCTCTGGCCACCATCTCGGCGCCCACGTCGCTGGCGCTGCAGTTGGCGCGCGAGGCCGGCATGCAGGTGTGGGGCATGTGCCGCCAGCCGCATGCTGTGCGCTATGTTTAGATAAAAATCATAGCTGTTGGCGCGCTTGTATCAAGGGCTACAGGCATAAATTGATCAAAGAATCTCGGTAGTTTCCAAGCGCGGGCAGCGCATTTTTGTTCCCTCCAAAGGAGACCATGCATTCATCATTCCTCGGCCTTGGCTGGCGTACCCTGTGGCGCGACCTGCGCGCGGGCGAGTTGCGCCTGCTGATGGTGGCCGTCACGCTGGCCGTGGCGGCGCTGACTTCAGTGGGTTTCTTTGCCGACCGCCTGCAGGGCGGGCTGGAGCGCGACGCGGTGCAGTTGCTCGGCGGCGACGCCGTGGTGGCCAGCGACAACCCCACGCCGGCGGCCTTTGTCGCACAGGCGCGTGGCCAGAACCTGGCCAGAGTGACCACGCTGAGCTTTCCCACCATGGCGCGCGCCAGCGACGCGCAAGGCGGCGCCAGCCGCCTGGTGGCGCTCAAGAGCGTGGAGCCGGGCTACCCCCTGCGCGGCCAGGTGCAGGTAAGCGACGACCCGCAGCGCCCCGGCAGCCCGGCCCAGGGCATCCCCGCGCCGGGCGAAGCCTGGGTGGACGCGCCACTGCTCGATTCGCTGGGCCTGCGGCTGGGCGACGATCTGCTGCTGGGCGACACCCAGCTGCGCGCCACGCGCATCATCACGCTGGAGAGTGACCGCGGCGCAGGCTTCATGAGCTTTGCCCCGCGCGTGTTGATGAATGCGGCCGATCTGCCCGCCACGGGTCTGGTGCAGCCCGCCAGCCGCATCACCTACCGCTTTGCCGTGGCCGGCAGCCCGGCCGCCGTGCAGCGCTTTGCCGATTGGGCGGTGCAGGCGGCGGACGCGCCCGACGTGCACGGCGTGCGCGTGGAGACGCTCGACAGCGGCCGCCCCGAGATGCGCCAGACGCTGGACCGGGCGCAGAAGTTCCTCAACCTCGTGGCGCTGCTGGCCGCGCTGCTGTCGGCCGTGGCCGTGGCCCTGGCCGCGCGCGGCTTCGCCAATGACCACCTGGACGCAGCGGCGCTGCTGCGCGTGCTGGGCCAAAGCCAGCGCAGCATTGCCGCCGCCTATGCGTTTGAGTTCGCGCTGGTGGGCCTGTTTGCCAGCGCCCTGGGCGTGCTGCTGGGCTTTGCCGTGCACCATGTGTTCGTGTGGCTGCTGGCCGGGCTGGTGCAGGCCGGCCTGCCCGCCGCCAGCCTGTGGCCGGTGGCATTTGGCGCGGGCGTGGGCCTGACGCTGATGTGCGCCTTTGGCCTGCCGCCGGTGCTGCAACTGGCCCAGGTGCCGCCGCTGCGCGTGCTGCGCCGTGATCTGGGCAGCCTGCGTCCTACCTCGCTGCTGGTGCTGGGCCTGGGCGTGGCGGGCTTTGCCGCGTTGCTGCTGGTGGTCAGCCGAGACTGGAAGCTCGGCTCCATCGCCGTGGGCGGCTTTGCCGCCGCCGCGCTGGTGTTTGCGTTGCTGGCCTGGGTAGCGGTGTGGTTGCTGCGCAAAAGCGTGCGCGAATCCACCGCGCCGCGCTGGCTGGTGCTGGCCACCCGCCAGATCGCCGCGCGCCCGGCCTACGCCGTGGTGCAGGTCAGCAGCCTGGCCGTGGGCCTGCTGGCCCTGGTACTGCTGGTGCTGCTGCGCACCGACCTGATTGCCAGCTGGCAGCAGGCCACGCCTGCGAATGCGCCCAACCGCTTCGTCATCAACATCATGCCGGACCAGGCCGATGCCTTTCGCCAGCAGCTGCAGCAGGCGGGTGTGGCGCAGTACGACTGGTACCCCATGTTCCGTGGCCGCCTGGTGGCCATCAACGGCCGCGCCGTGAGCCTGGACGATTACCAGGACGATCGCGCCAAGGGACTGCTGGATCGCGAGTTCAACCTCTCCAACGCAGCCCAGCCGCCGGCGCACAACAGAATCGCTGCCGGTCGCTGGGCGGCCGAGGAGGCCGGCGCCGTGAGCGTGGAGGAGGGCATTGCCAAGACCCTGGGCCTGAAGCTGGGCGATCGGCTGCGCTTTGACATCGGCGGCGTGCCCAGCGAGGCGCGCATCACCAGTTTGCGCCAGGTGGACTGGAGCAGCATGCACGCCAATTTCTTCGTCATGTACCCCGTGGCGCAGATGCCCGACGTGCCCGTCACCTACCTGGCGGCCTTTCGCGCGCCGCAAGCATGGCCCCCGGGCTCACCTGCCACGCAAGCTGCGCTGCCCCCCGGGGGTGCCGGTGCCGACCTGGGGCGGCCCGGCGCTGGCAGCGCCGGCTTTGACAACGCCCTGGTGCGCGCCTTCCCCAACATCACCAACGTGGACATGAGTGCCACCCTGGCCCAGGTGCAGGGCGTGCTGGCGCAGGTGATCCGCGCCGTCGAGTTCCTGTTCGCCTTTACCCTGGCGGCCG
>JAGOEM010000066.1 GCA_017997715.1 Ottowia sp. | reverse complement strand
GATGCCCAGGCGCTCGTTCAGCCGCAGGTTGCGCAGCACCAGCGCGTGTTCGCGCGCCAGCGTGCTTTGCAGGTTGGCGCGCGCATGGGCCACGCTGTCGGTCAGCTCGACGTTGAAGCGCTCGATGCGCCGGATGTTGCGCGCCATGCGCCCGCCCAGTATCAGCGCCATGCACAGGGTGATGGCCAGGCTGGAATAGGGCGTCCAGGCGCCACCGGGGCTGATCGCCCCCTGCACCAGGAACAGGTCGTGCAGGCCCACCACCACAAACAGCGCCATGCACAGCGCCAGCATCAGGTGATCGGCCTGGCGCGTGCGCAGCGCCCGCAGCATGAACAGCCCGGCAGCGCCCACAAAGATGGCGACGCAGCACACCATCGTTACGTTCAGCGCATCGGCCAGCCCGCGCTCGGGCGTCAGCCAGACCAGCGCGACCAGCGCAGCCACCAGCAGGCCCAGCGCGGGTTCCAGCCGGGGCAGCCGCATATCGCCAAAGCGCCATGAAAAGACGGTGAACGCCGCCATGTACAGCACCAGCGCGGTCATGTTGGCGCGGCCGGCCACCACGGTATCGGGGAACGGCCAGGTTTCGGTGGCCACGATGTTGGCCGCGAACAGCACCCACAGCAGCGACGCCAGCGCGTACCAGCCGTAGGCCTTCTGCTCGCGCCGCAACGCCCAGGCAAAGAAAAAGAACACCCCCAGCGCGCCCGAAATCGCCACGTTCACCACGAACAGCGTGCGCTTGTTCCAGCTGCTGCGGGCGGTCACGTCGGCCATGTCTGCGGGCGCGCCCAGGGCCAGCTCGCCCAGGCCAGGCAGCTGCGCGGCGGCGCCCAGCACACGCACCCAGAGGGTGTTGGCGCCCGGGCGCACCAGCGGCGCAGGCAGCCGCCAGTAGCGCGGCAGGTTCCAGCTGCGCGACAGCGGCTCGGTCAGGTGGCGGTCGCGCCACAGCAGCGTATCGCCCAGCCACAGCTCGCCAGCCATGTTGATGGTGTTGGTCGCCAGCGCCACCCCCGGTGACGCATCGGCCGCGCAGGGGTTGTGCCAGTCCACGCGGTACCACACCGCGCCACTGTGCTCGGGCCAGCGGCCGGGCGCCGTCCAGCGGTCGGGCAGCTTGACCGGCACCCAGGCAGACGCCGGCAAGCCGGTTGGCGGGCCCGCGCTGCCGGCGTCGGCATGGCCGCTGGCGCGCAAAAGCACCTCTGCCCCTTCGCCCCGGGTGGCGTAGACGCCGGTGATGCTGGGCGCGCAGCGCTGCGCAGCATCGGCCAGTGCCGCTGCCGGCGCCGCAGCCGCCCAGCCCGGCGCACCGGCCAGCCAGACGCAAGCGCCCCACCCAGCCCAGCGCACCACCGCCGCGTGACCGCGCCCTTGGAAAGCGCGCGTGCCCAAGCCCGCCGCAAACGTACACCCCAGGCCCAGCCACCGCAGCGCCAGCGCCACCACGCCTTGGCACCCCGCAACACCGCAGCACAGCGCGCGGCCGACACGAAACAGGAAGGTATTCACTATGAAAATAGAAGCTGCTTGCGCCCGCCAGACAAGCGCTGGAGGCAGTTTTTATGTGTAGTCCGACCCATCCACCCGGCGCCCAAACATGCCCCCGCGCACCACGCCGAGCCAGCGATCATGCCTGCGCCATCCGGAAAAATTCCCCCTCGGGACGCCGCGAACCACGCGAAGCGGGGTGAGCTTGGGGGTCATTTTTCATCGCAGGGCCGCCCCCAAGATGAAAAAGCGCCCCCTTGGGGGGCAGCGCACCACGCGAAGCGGGGGTAGCTTGGGGGCCACATTTTTAGCGCAACAACCCCAGCTGCCGCGCTTCACTGATCGCACGCACGCGCGAATTCACGGCCAGCTTGCGGTACACGTGCTTGACGTGGCATTCCACCGTGTGGCGCGACAGGTGCAGTTGCTCGGCGATTTCGCGGTTGCTCATGCCGTCGGCCACCTGGCGCAGGATTTGCAGCTCGCGCGCGCTCAGGGGCTCTTCCAGCTGGGCGGGCGTGGGGCTGCTCGCCGGGGTGGGGGCCTGCAGCTCGGCAATGATGCGCCGCGCGATGAAGGGGTCGATCGGCGCGCCGCCGCGCAGCACGCTGCGGATGGAGATGCTGACTTCCAGGTCGTCGCGCTCTTTCAGCACATAGCCGGTGGCACCGGCGCGCAGCGCGGCCAGGATGGCGTCTTCGGTGCTCCAGGCGGAAATCACCAGGATTGGCAGTGCCGGATCGGCCGCGCGCCATTCGCGGATCAGGTCGATGCCGCTGCCGTCGGGCAGCCCCAGATCGACCAGCGCCAGCGCCATCGGCCCTTCGGCCATGCACGCACGCGCCTGAGCCATCGACTCGGCAAAGTTCAGCACGTCGGGCGTGTAGCCCAGGCCCAGCAGCACGTCTTGCAGGCGCTGGCGGATCAGGGGCTCGTCTTCGACCACCAGCACGGGGGCGGGCAGGGTGCTTTCGGCGGAAAGGGGAGAGGCATTCACAGGCAGGGCAAAGGAGTACTGCAGTAGGAAGAATGCCGCGACTCTGACCCAAACCCGCCGGCTTGGCTATCCCTGAGTTCAGGTATTTCGTCCGGCGTGCGAGGCAGCGGCAGTCTGGAGCCAGTGAACGCCGGCTGGATCTGGACGAGACGTGCGCCGGTGTGCACCGCTGCCAAGGCGGTGAGGGGCAGCGGCCGCCAGGCGCTGATGGGTTCCCAAATACCCAGTTTCAGGGATACCACACCAGCGGCTTTTCCTCTTCAATCGACGGTCTTGTTCGTTTGCTCGCTTCGCCCGGCCAAGCGCCGGTGCCTGCATTCCACGATGCAGCCTTGACACGCTGCCGCTGGGCTTTTGAGCCCCATCGAACCGATGGCGCTCACGCAGAGAAACGCTTTCATAACCATAGCTGACAGCGCCCGCCGGACAGGCGCTGGAGCACGATTTGACCGGAGAAGTCCATGAAACTGTATGCGAATACTTTGGTGCGCGCGCTGGTCGCGCCCACCTTGCTGAGCCTGGCCGCGACGGTGGGTGCGCAGCAGACCTTCACGCCCAGCGCTGACGGCCTGACGGTGACCGATGCCATTTCCGGTCTGCAAACCTTGCAGTGGCAGCGCTGCGCCGAAGGCATGAGCTGGAACGGCGCCACCTGCACCGGCAGCCCCGCTGCGCTGACCTGGGTGCAGTCCCTGATGGCCGTCAACGCCGCCAACCGCGCGCAACGCAACGGCTTCAGCGATTGGTATCTGCCGCCAGTTGGCGAGCTGAGCCGGCTGTGGCGCAGCGCGCCGCCCGTGGGTGTGCCTGCCGAATTTGCGGGCACGCCCGGCGTGCCGTTCTTCTCATCCACGGCAGTGGCGTTCGGCTCGGTCATCTTCAACGCCCTGGGTACCAATTTTGCTAACGGCAACGTGGTCAGCATCGTGTTCCCGGTGCAGAACACGGACACCTACGCCGCCCGCCTTGTGCGCGCGCCGGGGGCCGCGTACCACAGCGTCACGGGCGTCATCCAGCCGGCCGCGGCGGCCAACTGGGTGGCGGGCGACACCTTCAGCGCACCAACACAGGGCTCGGTCTTCATGGACTACACGCTCACGCCAGGTTGGCGCTTCACGAACGCCAGCGTCACAGGCAACTTCGGCCCGTCGTGCGCCTCGGGGCACGTCACGGCGCCCGCCAGCGGAGTGGTGGTGGCGCTGCTGCAAAGCAACTGCACGGCCACGCTGACGTTTGAACGCATCATCTGGCCGGTGACGGTGACACAGCCACCTGCTAGCGAAGGCAGCATCCAATGCCCGGCCACTGTGAACGAAGGCGATGCGCTGGTCTGCACCGTCTCGGCGCAGCCCGGCTACCAGCTGACGGCCTGGGGCGACGATTGCGCCGCCTCTGCGGCGAACGCCACCTGTGCCATGGCCAACGTCGCCCGTGCCCAGACCGTGTCGGCCAGCTTTGCGCTGGCACCCGCCAGGATCACCGTGGTGCCGCCGCCCGCAGGGCAAGGCACGATTTCCTGCCCGGCCACCGTGCCCATGGGCGGCACGCTCCATTGCACCGCTGCCGCAGGCGCAGGCTACGCGTTTCAGGCCTGGGGTGACGACTGCGCCGCCTCTGGCAACCTTCCGAGTTGCAGTGTCGCCGCCGTGGCGCGGGACCAGACCGTCTCTGCCCGCTTCGTCCAGATCGCCCCAGTGGCCGTGCCCACGCTGGGCGAATGGGGACTGGCGCTGACGGGCCTGTTGGCCGCCGCTTTGGGCGCCCGGCGCCTGCGTTGGCGCGGGCGGCGCTGAAGGACAGGCGCCGGTGGCGGCACCGAGTCGGGCTGCCTGGGTTAATCGCCATCGGCATGCTTTCTGGCGCGGCGTGGCTGGACGAAGGGCGATGAAATACTGTATAAATAATCAGTTAATTCATCGCCCATGTCCGAATTCGAGCCCATCTTCATCCACCCGCCCCTGCTGCCGCGCAAGGGCCGGGGCGCGGTCAGCAACCTGGCGCACCGCTTCAGCCAGGACGAGCGCGAGCCGTTCGACGATGGCTGGGCAGCGTCAGATACTTCAGATTTGATAGCTGCTTGCGCCCACCAGACGGGCGATGAAGGCACTTTTGACATGAATTCTGAGGGTGATTGCGACAGAGACGCCGACGACGAAGCACCCTCCATCGCCACCGAAGTCCGGCTGGAAGACTGCCAAAGCGCCCTGTGCGCCAACGATTCGCCCGACCTGCCTTTCGAGCGCAGCCTGAATCCCTACCGCGGCTGCGAACACGGTTGCATCTACTGCTTTGCCCGGCCCACGCACAGTTACGTGGGCCTGTCACCGGGGCTGGATTTTGAAACCCGACTGATCGCCAAGCGCAACCTGGCCGACGTGCTGCGGCGCGAACTGGCCGCGCCCGGCTACCGGCCCAGCGGCCTGGTGATTGGCGCCGCGACCGATTGCTACCAGCCGATCGAGCGGCAGCTGCGCCTGACCCGCGCCGCCATCGAAGTGCTGGCCGAGGCGCGCCAGCCGTTTTCGATCATCACCAAGTCCAGCGCGGTCGAGCGCGACCTGGACCTGATCGCCCCGCTGGCCGCGCGCGGGCTGGCCGCCGTGTACGTCACCATCACCACGCTGGACGCTGAGCTGGCGCGCAAGCTGGAACCGCGCGCCGCCACCCCCGCGCGGCGCCTGCGCACCCTGCAAACACTGGCCGATGCCGGCGTGCCCACCGGCGTCAGCGTGGCGCCGCAGATTCCCTTTATCAACGAAGACATGGAACGCGTGCTGGCCGCCGCCCACGCCGTGGGTGCGCGCCGCGCCTTCTACACCGTGCTGCGCCTGCCGTGGGAGGTGTCGCCGCTGTTCCAGCAATGGCTGGCCGCGCATTACCCCGACCGCGCCGCCCGCGTGATGGCCCGCGTGCGCGACATGCGCGGCGGCCGCGACTACGACAGCCGCTTTGGCACCCGCATGAAGGGGCAGGGCACCTGGGCCGACCTGCTGGCCCAGCGCTTTGCCCGCGCCTGTGCGCGGCTGGGCATGAACCTATCGCGCGAAGGCCTGCGGCTGGACCAGTTCCGCCCACCCGCGCTGTATGGGCAGCAGGTGCTGTTTTAGACGTGCAGGCGCTGGCGATGAGCGCGAAGCCCGTCATTGCGCGGGGCGCCCGGAAGGGCTGCAGCAGCTTTGAGCTGCCTGGCTCTCAAGAGGAATTGGGATCAAACAGAGCTCTCCAGAAGCGCGAGCTAAGACGCTGGAGCTCATAGAACGCCATCACCGAGGCGCCCATGCCGGCCAGCGGCCAGCCCAGTGCGCCCCAGCCCGCCAACCCGATCAGCAGGCTGACCACAACCAGCGCGCCAAAGAAGAGATGAATGGTCTTGCGAAGGTGCGCCGCATTTTTCGTCGCCTCACGGGCTAGCGCTTCGTCATGCCGGAATTGCGCTTCCTGATCATTGGCTGTGGCGGCGAGCTCCTGGTTGAAACTGTCCGAGTTTCGGCCAGCCAGTACGGTGCGCAGCGCGTGCTCGGCTTCTTCGGCCAGACTGCCGCTTCGCGACACGATCAGGTAAGAGAGCTCTTCGTCGCTCATGTTGGCGTAGCGTTGAAGGAAATACTGGTACTGCTGCTCGTCCATCGGTGTGGCGCCCCCTGTTTGGCGCGAAGGCCAAACAGCAGGCCATCGCCACCCCATTCTGCTTGAACCCGGTGGCTGGGCCGTGCAAAGCCCGCGCTGCGGGCGCGGGGAAATCAGGGGTCAGCGGGTGACACCGCTCTGCCGCCGTACGGGCGGGCGATGGCCGTGGCAACCTGGTGCCTGCCGCAGCGGGTGCCGTGCACCCGATATGCCCGCCGGGCCAAAGCCAGACTGCGCGGGCAGCTGCGTAAACAGTAGCAAATTGGCCGGGCGATGGCGTGGTGCTTTCGCACCGCGCCGCGCTGCCCGGCGCCGTGCCGGCGCGGCCCCCGCTGCTTTCAGCCGATCGACGGGCTGCGGCAGCCGCCGTAGACGTCCTCTGCCGGCTTCAGCACGCGGGTCTGCACGCCCAGCAGGCCCAGCGCGCTGTGGAAGTAGTTGTCGTGCGACAGCTTGGCGGTCTGCTGCTTGCCCAGGCAGGCCTGGGTGATGCCGGTTTGCTGCTCGAACGTGGGCGACAGCCAGGTCAGCCAGGGCACGTGTTTCTGCGTGTCGGGCGCCATGCCGTAGGGCAGGCCGTGCAGGTACAGGTTGTTTTCGCCCAGCGATTCGCCGTGGTCCGACACATAGACCAGCGCGGGCGCCCACTGGCTTTCCTGCTGCTTCAGCCAGCCGATGGTGCTGGCCAGAAAGTGGTCGGTGTAGGCAATGGTGTTGTCGTAGGCGTTCACCACCTGATCGCGCGCGCACTGCTGCAGCGCGTTGGTGGTGCATTCGGGCTGGTAGCGCTTGAAGGGCGGGGGCGAACGCAGGTGGTAGGCCGGGCCGTGGCTGCCCATCTGGTGCATGAACACCACCACGCCGCGCGCGCGCCGTTCGGGCGGCAGCTGGGCGATGCGCTGGTCCAGGCCGCGCAGCATCACCTCGTCCAGGCATTCGCCGTCGGTGCACTGGCCGGGCGCCGCGCCTGCGGCCAGGGCGGTGTCGTCCACCTTGGTCACGCGGTCGCACACGCCCTTGCAGCCGCCGGCCTGGTTGTCCAGCCACAGCACGGCCAGGCCGGCGCGCTGCAGCACGTCGGCCAGCCCTTCGGTGTTGGCCTTGCGGTCGATAAAGGCTTCGCGCCCCAGCGGCGAAAACATGCACGGCACCGACGCGGCGGTGTTGGTGCCGCACGACCAGGCGTTGCGAAAGCTGACCACACCGGCGCGCGCCAGTTCGGGCGTGGTGTCGCGGGCATAGCCGTTCAGGCCAAAGTGGTCGGCGCGGGCGGTTTCGCCCACCACCATCACCACCAGCGGCGGGCGGGCGCCGGGGGCCAGTGCCGGCAGGCGGGCGTCTTCACCCAGCGGCAGCACGGCCGCGCCGTTGCGCTGCACCGGCTTGCGGCCCACCATGGCCACGGCGTAGAACGAGTTGATGGGGTTGATCAGGTAGCGCAGATCCTTGTGGTTGCGCATGGTCGCCGACAAATCTTGAAAGAAAATGCCTCCAGCGCCCGTCAGCAGGGCGCAGGCAGCTATGAATAAAATAGCGTTGTGCAGCAGCTGCCGCGCCGCGCCGGGCCAGCGCAGCGGGGTGCGCCACAGCACCACGGCCGGCAAAACGCCCAGCACCAGCAGCGCACTGACCAGCCCCCAGCTGAGCAGCTCGCGCGCCTCGCGCCCGTCGGTCAGCAGCACGTTGACCATCATCGTCGGGTCGATCACCACGCCGTAGGTCTGCATGAAATACGCGCCGCCGGCCGTGGCCATCAGGCAGACGGTGATGGCGGGTTTCAGCGTCCAGCGCCAGGCAAACAGCGCCATCAGCATGACCAGCAGCGCCAGCACGCCCACGCCAAAGGCCAGCCCGAAAGCCAGGCCGCGCGCGTTGGCCAGCTCGGGCAGGGCGCGCAGCGCGTGCCACAGCGCCAGGTTGCCCACGCTGGCGATCCACAGCGCGGCCAGCGCCACGCAGGCCCAAGGCGTCAGGCTGCGGCGAACCGATGGGGTAGCAGAAGAAGGGGCGGGCGTAGGGCCGCGCAGCGCAGCGGCCAGCAGCGGCCAAAGGTCGGGCGCCCGTGCGGGCACATGGGTTTGCAGCATGGATCGCCAGTGTGGCGATGTGGTCTGAGCGCTGTCTTAAGCCGCGCCAGGCGTGGGCCAGGCAGCCCAAAAGGCAACGCCCCGGCCGTCAGCGGACCAGGGCGTGGGTAAAGGTAAAAGCCAGCCTATGCGCGGCGCCGGTGCGGTGGGCACAGGCTGGGCTTTTGGGGCGCTTCAGGCGGGCGCGCCGGCCGCGCCAACCAAAGCTGGGCGCCCAAGAAAGCCCAGGCGCTAAAGATAGCCCAGGCCGATAAAGCCCAGGCCAATGAAGCTCAGGCCGATAGAGCTCAGGCGCCGAAGAAGCTCTTGAGCCGGTCCGTCCAGCTTTCGGTGCTGGGCGAATGCTTGGCGCCGCCCTTGCGCAGCGAATCGTCGAATTCCTTCAGCAGCTTTTTCTGGTGCTCGGTCAGCTTGACCGGGGTTTCCAGGCTGATGTGGCAGTACAGATCGCCGGGGTAGGACGAGCGCACGCCCTTGATGCCCTTGCCGCGCAGGCGGAACTGCTTGCCGGCCTGCGTGCCTTCGGGGATGTCGATGGCCGCCTTGCCGCCCAGGGTGGGCACCTCGATCTCGCCGCCCAGCGCGGCCACGGCAAAGCCGATGGGCACCACGCAGTGCAGGTCGTCGCCGTCGCGCTCAAAGATGTCGTGCTTCTTGACGCGAATCTCGATGAACAAATCGCCGGGCGGGCCGCCGTTGGTGCCGGGTTCGCCGTTGCCCACGCTGCGGATGCGCATGCCGTCGTCGATGCCGGCGGGAATCTTCACTTCCAGCGTCTTCTGGTGCTTGACCTTGCCCTGGCCGTGACAGGTGTCGCAGGGGTCCTTGATCAGCTTGCCGGTGCCACGGCAGTGCGGGCAGGTCTGCTGCACGCTGAAAAAGCCCTGGCGCATCTGCACCACGCCCTGGCCGTGGCAGGTGCCGCAGGTGGTGGCGCTGGTGCCGGCCTTGGCGCCGCTGCCGTGGCAGGTGTCGCATTCGTCCCAGCTGGGGATGCGGATCTGCGCCTCTTTGCCGGACGCGGCCTCTTCCAGCGTGATTTCCATCGCGTAGCTGAGGTCGGTGCCGCGGTACATCTGGCGCCCACCCCGGCCGCCGCCACGCGCGCCACCACCGAAGATGTCGCCAAAGATGTCGCCAAAAGCCTCGGCAAAGCCGCCAAAGCCCTCGGCGCCACCGCGCATGTTCGGGTCAACGCCGGCGTGGCCGTACTGGTCGTAGGCGGCGCGCTTTTGCGGGTCGCTCAGCATCTCGTAGGCTTCCTTGGCCTCTTTGAATTTCAGTTCGGCCTCTTGTGCATTGCCCTGATTGCGGTCAGGGTGGTGCTTCATCGCCAGCTTGCGATAGGCTTTTTTGATCTCTTCGTCCTCGGCGTTCTTGGGAACGCCCAGCACTTCGTAGTAATCACGCTTGGACATAGGATGGTGGGGACTCAGGCGGTCACTTTTTTGGAAATGGGCGTCGCGGTCAGCGGGCGGAACAAGCCAGGCCTGGGGCGTAGGCGGCGGCCAGCCGGCCCACCAGGGCGCGGCCCGGGTGGGTGGCCGAGGCCCAGTCCGCAGGCGCAAACAGATCGAACAGGCCGAACTTGAACAAGGTGGGGATCGCCAGTTGCAGCGCTCGCTCGACCTTGCCGCGCTGGCCGATGTTGTGCAGCATGGTGGCCACAGTGCCGGTCTGCACGCGCGCGCCGTCCTTCAGCGTCACTGCGGGCAGGAATTGCCCCGCGCCCAGGATCTTCTGGTTGATCTGACTCAGTGCGTCGGTGTCGCGGACGTTGGGGCTGGACATCGGTGGGCGAAGGGCGGTTGGTATCCGGTGGGGCAAGCGCGCCACGGGGCGCGTACGCTGTCTACATCGGGGCGAAATGGCCCAAGTACAAGTCGGGCACACCCCACGACCGTATTCAGCATGGCCGGAATGTGCAAAAAGCACAGCGGGGCTGTGCGCCCCGCTGTGCTTCAGGTTGGACGGAATCAATCTTTCTTGACTTCCTTGACCTCGGCATCCACCACGTTGTCGTCGGCAGCGGCAGCGCCGCCCGCCGCGTGGCCGCCGGCGTCACCGCCAGGGGCTGCCCCAGCGGCTGCGCCTGCGTCGGCGTACATCTTCTCGCCCAGCTTCTGGCTGGTGCTCATCAGCGCTTCGGTCTTGCTGTCGATCGCGGCCTTGTCGTCGCCCTTGATGGCTTCTTCCAGGTCCTTGATCGCCGCTTCGATGGCGTCTTTCTCAGGCGCATCCAGCTTGTCGCCGTGCTCGCCCAGGGTTTTGCGCACGCTGTGCACCAGCGCGTCGCCCTGGTTGCGGGCCTGAACCAGCTCAACCGTTTTCTTGTCTTCGGCCGCGTTCAGTTCCGCGTCCTTGACCATCTGTTCGATCTCACCTTCCGACAGGCCGGAATTGGCCTTGATGGTGATCTTGTTTTCCTTGCCAGTGGCTTTGTCTTTCGCGCCCACATGCAGGATGCCGTTGGCGTCGATGTCGAAAGTCACTTCGATCTGCGGCATGCCGCGCGAAGCCGGTGGAATGCCTTCCAGGTTGAATTCGCCCAGCAGCTTGTTGCCCGAGGCCAATTCGCGTTCGCCCTGGAACACCTTGATGGTCACGGCCGGCTGGTTGTCCTCGGCCGTCGAGAAGGTCTGCGCGAACTTCGTCGGGATCGTGGTGTTCTTGGTGATCATCTTCGTCATCACACCGCCCATGGTTTCAATGCCCAGGGACAGCGGGGTCACGTCGAGCAGCAGCACGTCCTTGCGGTCGCCCGACAGCACCTGGCCCTGGATGGCGGCGCCCACGGCGACGGCTTCGTCAGGGTTGACGTCCTTGCGCGGCTCTTTGCCAAAGAAGGCCTTGACCTTCTCTTGCACCAGCGGCATGCGGGATTGGCCGCCGACCAGGATCACGTCGCTGATGTCGCTCACGCTGATGCCGGCATCCTTGATGGCGGTGCGGCAAGGGGCGATGGTGCGCTCGACCAGCTCTTCGACCAGGCTTTCCAGCTTGGCGCGGGTCAGCTTGATGTTCAGGTGTTTGGGGCCCGAAGCGTCGGCCGTGATGTAGGGCAGGTTGATGTCGGTCGAAGCGGCCGAAGACAGCTCGATCTTGGCCTTTTCAGCGGCTTCTTTCAGGCGCTGCAGGGCCAGCACGTCTTTGGACAGGTCAACGCCTTGCTCTTTCTTGAACTCGGCGATCACGTGTTCGATGATGCGCTGGTCGAAGTCTTCGCCGCCCAGGAAGGTGTCGCCGTTGGTGGACAGCACTTCAAACTGCTTTTCACCATCGACGTCGGCGATTTCGATGACGGACACGTCGAACGTGCCGCCGCCCAGGTCATACACGGCGATTTTGCGGTCGCCCTTGGTGCCTTTGTCCAGGCCAAAGGCCAGGGCTGCGGCGGTGGGCTCGTTGATGATGCGCTTGACTTCCAGGCCGGCGATGCGGCCGGCGTCCTTGGTGGCCTGGCGCTGGCTGTCGTTGAAGTAGGCCGGCACGGTGATGACGGCCTCGGTCACGGCCTCGCCCAGGTAGTCCTCGGCGGTTTTCTTCATCTTGCGCAGGATCTCGGCGCTGATCTGCTGGGCGGCCAGCTTTTCGTCACGCACCTGCACCCAGGCGTCGCCGTTGTCGGCCTTGACGATCTGGAAGGGCATCAGGCCGATGTCCTTTTGCACTTCGGCATCGGTGAACTTGCGGCCGATCAGGCGCTTGACCGCGTAGATGGTGTTCTTGGGGTTGGTGACGGCCTGGCGTTTGGCGGGGGCGCCAACCAGCACCTCGTTGCCTTCCAGGTAGGCGACGATCGAAGGGGTGGTGCGCGCGCCTTCGGCGTTTTCGATCACCTTGGTGGAGTTGCCCTCCATGATGGCCACGCACGAGTTGGTGGTGCCCAGGTCAATACCGATAATTTTTGCCATAACTCTTCTCCGGGAAACTTTTGGAATGTGGGTTGCTTGTTGAAAGCGGACTGAATCGAAACTGTGGCTGGCGGCGGGGTTTTCAAGCGCCAAACCACCTAATTCAGGCCCGTTTCACGCAAATTTGTGCTTATTTGGGCGCCGCGACGGTGACCAGTGCCGGGCGCAGCACGCGGTCGGCGATGGTGTAGCCCTTTTGCAGCACCGACACCACGGTGTTCGGCTCCTGGTCGGCGGGCACCAGGCTGATGGCTTGCTGCGCAGCGGGGTCAAAGCGCTCGCCCGGGGCGGGGTTGACCTCGGCGACCTTGTTGCGCTCAAGGGCGCTCAGCAACTGGCGCAGCGTGGCTTCAGAGCCTTCGCGCAGCTGTTGCGCCGTGGCGTTTTCGACCAGCAGGCTGGCCTCCAGGCTGTCCAGCACGGGCAGCATGCTTTCGGCAAAGCCTTCGACGGCGAATTTGCGCGACTTGGCGATTTCCTCATCGGCGCGGCGGCGGGCGTTCTGGGCTTCGGCCTGCGCCCGCAGCGCTTGTTCGGTCAACTCGGCGGTCTTGGCTTTCAGTTGGGCCAGCTCGGCCTGGGCTTCGTCCAGCGCGGCGACCGCATCGGCCGCGTTGGCGGCGGCAGCGGCCTCCAGCTCTTCGGGGCTCATGGGTGGGTCGAACTCTGCGCCGGTGGCGCCGGGGGAAGGAGAATAGGATTGGTCGGACATGCTCTCTGCGTAGGTTGGACTCTTGGGTGGTCTACACCCCCTCAAGTGGGTGTCGCGCCACGGGTTTCAAGGTCGGATGACGGGGCAAAAACGCAGATTTCAGCCCTTCCAGGCCTGTTTGCTACAGAAATTGGCCTGAATCAAGCGCGCGGGCGCAAGGCGGTTGAAGCTGCGGCCATAAAAAATGCCGCCCAGGGTGGCGGCATTCGGGGAGCAGGGCAAATCAGCCGCTGACGCCCAGCAGTTCGACGTCGAACTTCAGCGTGGCGTGGGGCGGAATCACGCCGCCGGCGCCGCGTGCGCCATAGCCCAGCTCGGCCGGGATGATCAGCGTGCGCTGGCCGCCCACCTTCATGCCGGCCACGCCCTGGTCCCAACCCTTGATGACCATGCCGCCGCCCAGCGAGAACCGGAACGGGTCGTTGCGGTCACGGCTGGAATCGAACTTGGCGCCTTGCTGGCCATCGGTGTAGAGCCAGCCGGTGTAATGCACGGTGACTTGCTGGCCAGGCTTGGCTTCAGCGCCGGTGCCGGGCACGGTGTCGATGATCTGGAGTTCGCTGGTGCTCATGGTATTTGCTATGAATAAAGAAGCTGCTTGCGCCCGTCCAGCAAGCGCTAGAGGCTGATTTGATTCGAAAAAGCGGCCTGCTGCCACTGGCCTTGCCCCACATGCACGCAAGGGTGCGGGTGCAAGACGGCCGGGCGGGGCCGGGCGCGGCAGGCTGTGCCGCCAGCGCCGCAGCCTTTAGGCTTACTTTTTCTTGGCTTGCGCGGCCACCCATTTGGTGGCGAAGGCTTGCAGATCGGACAGGCGTTTGACCAGATCGGTGCCACTGGGCGTCAGGCTGTAGCCGTCCGAGCCGTGCGTCACCAGATTGGCGGCGCGCAGCTCTTTCAAGCGGGTGTTCAGCGTGTTGGGGGTGATGCCGCCCACGCTGTCTTGCAGCAGGCGGAAGGTTTGGGGATGGCCGTCGCGCAGGGCCCACAGCACGCGGATGGCGTAGCGCGCTTCCAGCAGTGCAAGCAACTGGCCGGTGGCGGCGTTTTCTTTGGAACTCATGTCGGGCTTCTCCTCAGGTGGCGCATTGGCGTGGAATGACTATAGCGCAAATCTGTAGCAACGCTAGCAGTTTCATAGCTCGCTATGCCGGCCTACCGTAGGTTAAGCGCTACAAAAACCGGATTTTCCGAGAGGGCGCCGAGTCAGTCTGAGTTGTATACTTTTTGCAACAATCGGAGCAGCGTGCGGCGTTCGGCCGCGCTCAGCGCGCCGGCGGCTTGCGCTTCCAGCTGGAAGGCGGTGGCTTCGGCGCGCGCCATCAGCGCCTGGCCTGCAGGCGTGAGCTGCAGGCCCAGCGCCCGCCCGTCGCTGGGGTGCGGGTGGCGCAGCAACAGGCCGCGCGCGTCCAGTGCAGTGATCTTGCCGACCAGGTTGGGTGGCAGCAGGCTGAACGCGGTGCACAACTGCTTGGATGTGATGCCGGGGTTGTGCCGGATCACGGAAAGTATCGAAAAATCGACCGGACGCAGCCCGTATTCGGCCATGCGGGGCACAAACTGCCCGATCACCGCCAGCGCGGCGCGGCGCGCGTTGTAGCCGACCAGGGTTTCCAGATAGCCCATGTCGACCTGGTCGACCGAAGGGTGTTCGGGCGCCGGCGCCGCCGAGGGGGTTGCGCAGCTTGCCTGCCAGCCAAGGGCGGTAGGCGGGTTGTGTGCGCTGAGGGGGTGCGGTGAACCGGCGTGTTTACCGCCGCGTGTCGGGTGGGGGCGTGGGGCGGCTTTCATGCGGCTGTGGCTGCGTCTGGGGTGGGCGGTAGGTTTTCGATGATGGCGCGGCGCCCATCGAACGCTGGCCGTACCCACAGCGGCAAGGCGTTCGGCGGCGTGGCGCTGGTCAGCTGCACTTTTCGCGGACGAAGTCGGGCACCGCAATGGCCTGCAGGCGGCCGCCTTCGGGGTGGATGCAGAAGGCGCGCGTTTCGCGCCCTTCGCACAGCACGGTGTCGCCGTTCATCACCACGTGCTTTTGCACAAAGGTCTTGGCGTTCCAGGTTTCGACGCGGGTGTGCACGTGGATCAGGTCGCCGTAGGTGGCGGGCCGCATGAACCGGGTGTGGATCTCCAGCAGCGGCGTGCCGATGATGCCGTGCGTTCTGTGCAGCTCGCGCCAGGGCGGCACGCCGCATTCCATGAAGAAATGCAGGGACGACGCATCCATCCATTTGCTGAAGTTGGGAAAGAACACGATGCCGGCGGGGTCGCAGTCGCCGAACATCACTTTCAGCTCGTAAACGGTGGTCTTGCTCATGCTGGGGCTTTCAAGGTGCGCGCGGCGGTGGCGCGGCCAGGGGTTGCATCGGCAACGGGCGAAATCGGGATGATGGTGCCGCTTGCGCGATTCCACTCCAATGGGCGGTTGAGCGCGCCAGGCCAGCCAACGCGGTTCGCAAAGCTGCGCCAGCAAGTGGCGTGGTCCGCCAGATCGCAAAGGGCAGGGGAAAGGCGCGGCAGGTGGTCCGGAGTGGTCATATCGGACCTCATTCTGAAGGCGCCACGCGCTCGTCCTGACAGTCCGGCGATTTGTCGGCACACCGATATCCCCCGTGGCCATCGGCAGACGGCATGCGTGCGCGGGGTGCTCCGGTCGTCGCGCTGAAAGTCAGGCCGCGGCATTGGGGTGGGGCCGCGGCCCCGGCGGTGGCGTTGCTCATCGTTGTCTCTTTTTACTATGTTATTGATAGCTGATTGCGCCCGTCTGTCGGGCGCTAGCGCCTGAAAACGCTTGAAAAATTGGGGCCTGCAAGCGGCCCCGCCGGCCCGCTCAGGCCTTCTTCACCTTGGCCGCCTTGCCGTCCAGAAAGGCGCGCACGCGGGCCTTGGCTTCGGGCGCGGCCTGCGCGATGGCGCTGATCAGCGCTTCGGTCAGGTAGCCGTGGTCGGCCGGTTGTTCGGCGATGCGGGGCAGGGCGTGCGTCAGCGCGTAGTTGGTCAGCGGCGCGTTGGTGGCAATGCGTGCGGCCAGTTCCATGGCTTTGTCGAACGCGCTGCCGCTGGGCACCAGGTACTGCGCCAGGCCGATGCGTTCGCCGTCCTTGGCGTCATACACGCGGCCGGTCAGCATCATGTCGGTCATGCGGGCCACGCCGATCAGCTTGGGGATGCGCACCGAACCGCCGCCGCCCACAAAAATGCCGCGCGTGCCTTCGGGCAGGGCAAAAAAGGTGGTCTCGTCGGCCACGCGGATGTGCGCCGCGCTGGCCAGTTCCAGTCCGCCGCCCACCACCGCGCCGTGCAGCGC
>JAGOEM010000235.1 GCA_017997715.1 Ottowia sp. | reverse complement strand
CTGGGTGGGCGCGCAGATCACGGCGCTGGGGCTGGTGTTCAACGTGTTGTCGGCGGGCGAGATTTCGACCACCGTGGGCATGATCATCGGCACCCTGGCGGTGCTGATCTATGTGGTGGTGGGCGGCTTTCTGGCGGTGGCGTGGACCGACTTCATCCAGATGATCGTGCTGGTCGTGGGGCTGACGGTCATCGCCATCTTTTCGGCTGAGCTGGCGGGCGGGGCCGACAAGGTGATCACCCTGGCCAGCAGCAAGGACATGTTCCGCTTCTGGCCAGAGCCCAGCTTCAAGGACATCGCTTTTTTCGTCGGCGCGGGCATCACCATGATGCTGGGCAGCATTCCGCAGCAGGACGTGTTCCAGCGCGTGATGTCGGCCAAGGACGCACGCACCGCGCAGACCGGCGCCATGGTGGGCGGCTTCGCCTACATTCTGTTCGCCTTCGTGCCCATGTTCATCGTCACCGCGGCGGTGGTGGTGATGGGCGACAGCGCCCTCAAGATGGCCGCCAACGACTACCAGCGCGTGCTGCCCGCCTTCATCATGGGGCACATGAACCTGTTCCTGCAGATTCTGTTTTTTGGCGCGCTGCTGTCGGCCATCAAAAGCACGTCGTCGGCCACGCTGCTGGCGCCGTCCACCAGTTTTGTTGAAAACATCCTCAAGAACCTGTACCCCAACATGACCGATCGCCAGCTGCTGGTGGCCATGCGGGTCACCATCCTGATTTTCTCGTTCGGTGTGCTGATCTATGCGATTGCCATGGAAGGCACGTCGATCTACGAGCTGGTGGCCGGCGCTTACCAGGTGCCGCTGGTGGGCGCCTTTGTGCCGCTGGTGATGGGCTTGTACTGGAAGCGCGCCACCACGCAGGGCGCGGCGCTGGCAATCTTGCTGGGTTTGGGCACCTGGCTGCTGTTCTTCCCGCAGGTCACCACCTGGGGCGAAGCCTTTCCCGGCCAGCTGGCAGGCTTGCTGATGGCTTTTGTCGGCATGATTGCCGGTTCGCTGCTGCCGCAGTGGATATCCAACCAGCATGCCGCCACGGATCACCTGCCGCCGCAAACGGCCTGAGGTGATTTAGTATAAAAATGATAGCTGCCTGCGCCCGCCAGATGGGCGCCAAAGGCATATTTCGTTCTGAATTTTGAGCGTCTGGCGTGCCCGCCCATGTCGGCGCGCGCGCTGGGCAGGGTGGCGGGGCGGCTTTTATAATGCTGGGTTTTGCGCCAAACGCGCATTCCAATCCCTGCCATGCCCATCTACGCCTACAAATGCGCATCCTGCGGTTTTACCAAGGACGCGCTGCAGAAGATGTCGGACCCGCCGCTGACGGACTGTCCGAATTGCGGCCAGCCCGCGCTGCAAAAGCAGGTCACGGCGGCGGGGTTTCAGCTGAAGGGATCGGGCTGGTACGTGACCGACTTCCGCGATGGCGGCAAAGGGTCGACCGCCAAGGATCAAAAGGCGGATTCATCCGCAGCCGCCCCAGCCGCCGACAGCCCGGCGCCGTCGCCCGCGGCCGCACCCGCTTCTGGCACTGCGGCACCCGCGCCTGCGCCGGCCCCTGCGGCATCCACACCGTCGCCTGCGCCCAGCAGTAGCGGTGGCGGCACTCAGTCCAAGGACTGAGCGGCTTCGCATTGATCGCCCACCATGATGTCCCGCCTGCGGCAATACTTCATCACCGGCTTGCTGGTGTGGTTGCCCATGGGCGTCACCGTCTGGGTGCTGCTGTGGTTGCTGGGCATTCTGGACAGCATCTTCCTGGGCTTGCTGGCCGCCGCCGAGGCGATGATCCCCGGCTTCGACGCCACGGCCGACCGCCTGCGCCACATTCCCGGCCTGGGCGTGGTGATGGTGGCGGTGGTCATCCTGGCGACCGGCCTGTTCGTTGCCAACATGTTTGGCCAGTGGTGGCTGCGCCAGTGGGACCGGCTGATGACCCGCATCCCGGTGGTGCGCAGCATCTATTCCAGTGTCAAGCAGGTGTCCGACACGCTGTTCTCGGGCTCTGGCCAGGCGTTTTCCAAAGCCTTGCTGATCCAGTACCCGCGCCAGGGCGCATGGACCGTGGCCTTTCTGACCGGCAAACCCGGCGGCGAAGTGGCGCGCGTGCTGGACGGCGATTTCGTCAGCGTGTATGTGCCCACCACGCCCAATCCCACTTCCGGCTTTTTCCTGATGCTGCCGCGCGCGGACGTGGTCGAGCTGAAAATGAGCGTCGACGAGGCGCTGAAATACGTGATCTCGATGGGGGTGGTCGTGCCGCCCCTGCGCGATCCGCGCCCCGGCGACCCTGTGCCCGTGCCGCAGGTGCCCGGCATCACCGGCCCAGCCCAGCAGCCCAGCCCAGGGCCGGCCGCTGAAGCCCCTGCCCATCATCCGCTGGCGGACCCCGCGGCCGCCCGCCCCGAACTTTGAATCTGAAAGCCTTAGCAGCCATGTCGATGCGAACTCACTATTGCGGCCTCGTGACCGAGGAATTGATTGGCCAGACCGTGCAGCTGTGCGGCTGGGTCAACCGCCGCCGCGACCACGGCGGCGTGATCTTTGTCGATCTGCGCGATCGCGAAGGCTACGTGCAGGTCGTGTGCGACCCTGACCGCGCCGAAATGTTTGCCGTGGCCGAAGACCTGCGCAACGAGTTCTGCGTGCAGATCACCGGCCTGGTGCGCGCGCGCCCTGCGGGCACCACCAACGACAGCCTCAAGAGCGGCAAGATCGAGGTGCTGTGCCAGGAGCTCAAGGTGCTGAACCCCTCGGTCACCCCGCCTTTCCAGCTGGACGACGACAACCTGTCGGAAACCACCCGCCTCACGCACCGCGTGCTGGACCTGCGCCGCCCCTACATGCAGAACAACCTGATGCTGCGCTACCGCGTGGCGATGGAAGTGCGCAAATTCCTGGACGAGCACGGCTTTGTCGACATCGAAACGCCGATGCTGGGCAAGAGCACGCCCGAAGGCGCGCGCGACTACCTGGTGCCCAGCCGCGTGCACGACGGCCATTTCTTCGCACTGCCGCAGTCGCCCCAGCTCTACAAGCAGATGCTGATGGTGGCCGGCTACGACCGCTATTACCAGATCACCAAGTGCTTCCGCGACGAAGACCTGCGCGCCGACCGCCAGCCCGAATTCACGCAGATCGACATCGAAACCTCGTTCCTGGGCGAGCAGGAAATCCGTGACCTGTTCCAGCGCATGATCACGCACGTGTTCCAGAAAGCCCTTGGCGTGGACCTGGGCGAATTTCCGGTCATGCCTTACGCCGAAGCCATGTTCAAGTACGGCTCTGACAAGCCCGATCTGCGCGTCAACCTGGCGTTCACCGAACTGACCGATGTCATGGCCGACGTGGACTTCAAGGTCTTCAGCGGCCCGGCCACCACCCCGGGCGGCCGCGTGGTCGCCTTGCGCGTGCCCGGCGGCAGCGAAATGAGCCGTGGCGAAATCGATGGCTACACCGAATTCGTGAAGATCTACGGGGCCAAAGGCCTGGCGTGGATCAAGGTCAACGACGTGAGCACGGGGCGTGAAGGCCTGCAGTCGCCGATCGTCAAGAACCTGCACGACGCTGCCGTGGCGGCCATTCTGGCGCGCACCGGCGCGCAGAACGGCGACATCTTGTTCTTCGGCGCTGACAAAGAAAAAGTGGTCAACGACGCCATCGGCGCCTTGCGCCTGAAGGTCGGGCACAGCGACTTTGGCAAGAAATCCGGCCTGTTCACCGACCGCTGGGCGCCGCTGTGGGTGGTTGATTTCCCGATGTTCGAGTTCGATGAGGACGAACAGCGCTGGAACGCGGTTCACCACCCCTTCACTGCGCCCAAGGATGGGCACGAGGACTACATGGACACCGACCCCGGCAAATGCGTGGCCAAGGCCTACGACATGGTGCTCAACGGTTGGGAGCTGGGCGGCGGCTCGGTGCGTATCCACCGCGCCGAAGTGCAACAAAAGGCGTTTGGCGCGCTCAAGATCTCGCCAGAGGCCGCGCGCGAGAAATTTGGCTACCTGCTGGATGCCCTGCAGTACGGCGCGCCTCCGCACGGTGGCCTGGCCTTCGGCCTGGACCGCCTGGTCACGCTGATGACCAAGGCCGAGTCGATTCGCGACGTGATCGCCTTCCCCAAGACCCAGCGCGCGCAAGACCTGCTGACGCAAGCGCCCAGCGAGGTCGAGGAAAAACAGCTGCGCGAGCTGCATATCCGCCTGCGCAATACGCTGACGAGCTGAGCTGCGGGGCGATGATCGATGGCTTCGGCGCCGTCCTACGCGGCGCGCCGATGCCCTCTGTTACGATGGATTTTCCCCTCTGAAGGAGTGCATATATGTCTTATACGTCTGATCTCGCGGACTCCGCTGTCGAAACCAAGGAACAGCTTGTAGCCAACCTGCGTCGGGTGATTTCCGACGCCGAAGACCTGTTGACCGCCACCGCGGGTCATACCGATACCAAGGTCGCCGAGCTGCGTGTTCGCGCCAAGGAAAACCTGCGCGTGGCACGTGAAAAGCTCGCCGATGCCGACGCCGCCGTCCGTGCGCGCGCCCGTCAGGCCGCCAATGTCACCGATGAATACGTGCACGACAACCCCTGGTCGTCGATCGGTGCTGCCGCTGCGGTCGGCATTCTGGTTGGCGTGCTGCTGGGTCGTCGTTGATCCCAGGCGTGTGGCGGCAGCGGCGCAGGGCGCTGGCTGCCTCTACCCAGACTGAACACCCCCATGGCCAAAGACCCCTCCAGTTCCGGCGGCGCTGAGTCGCGCGTGCGCGGGTGGGTGGCCAACATTCTTGAGCTGGCCGAAGTCCGGCTTGAATTGCTCACGATCGAGGCCCGCGTTGGCGTGCAGCGGCTTGTGCTGGTGTGCGTGTATGGCGTCCTGGGCGCCATGCTGGCGGCCTTCGGCGTCATTTTTCTCGCCCTGCTGATTACGGTGTGGGTGTGGGCGACGCACCCTTTGCTGGCATTGGGCGTGTTCACCACGCTGTTTCTGGGTGGCGGCGTGATGCTTATGTTCCTGACGCCCGCGCAGCTGAGCGGGTTGGTGCAGCTGTGCGGCGTCACGCGCGGCGAATTGCGGCCGGAC
>JAGOEM010000065.1 GCA_017997715.1 Ottowia sp. | reverse complement strand
CGCTTCTGCTTCTTCATGGGTGAAGCCGTATTGCCGAGCCAGCATCTGGGTCAACTGCGCGCCGCCAAACACTTTGTCACGCTCGTACAGCAACTCGTCATTGCGCAATACCTGCATATTCGACGACATTGCACCAATTTCGAAAAGTGCGATCACAGCATCCGTCGCACCGCCAGGCAAGCGCCCGATGACGCGGTTGGCCGCGAGGCGGGCTGCGTAGTTTTCTACGTCCATCACGACCGGAGTCAGGCCGCACGCCTCGGCCAAGCCCTGCCGGTCTTCTACTTTTTCCTTGCGGGATGCCGCAATCACGACCTCGACGTCGCCTGCCGACGTCGGGCTTGGTCCAACCACACAGAAGTCCAGCGCCACCTCATCGAGAGAGAACGGAATGTACTGGTTCGCTTCAGACTCAACCTGCACTTCCAACTCGCGATCCGAGAGACCGCCTGGCAAAATGATCTTCTTGGTGATCACTACAGATGCCGGCAAGGCCATCGCAACCTGCTTCGTCTTGGCCCCACTTCGACTGACCAGTCGACGGGTAGCTTCAACGACTTCGTCGAATTTCTCTATATTGCCGTCACTGATCCATCCAGCTTCGAACGGTTCAATGCCGCAGCGCTCCAGCACAAAAGTGCCAGTGCGATCCTGCGTCAGCTCGACCAGCTTGACGCTGGACGGACTCACATCCAACCCCAACAAGGACGCCGACTGGCGACCGAACAACGATCCAGTGCTCAAGACGACACCCTGTTACCTTCAGTTTCTAAAGTTGAACACACTTAAGATTTCACTTGAATGCTAGCAGCAAGCCCCTTGATGGGCAAAGCAAAAGCCCACTACATGTGCCTGCACGCGTTGTCAAAAACTAACGATCAGGCACATTTTCTTACCTGACAGAGCGAGCCTCGGCCAGATGCACCGTGTTGCGATGCGTTACCGTGGCCCCGACGTTCACAATCGAAAATACTGCGTGCGATACGGTGCAGGATCCCTCCCGTCCCTGCTCAGTCGACATACTGTCGCACGAAAGTACTTGCTAACTTACTTCTTTTTCTGATGCCGTCTCAAAATTCGCCGAATGGCGTGAACAAGCGCACAGCCCACGCTCAACCCACCTGGTTGCGATGGGTGCTCAAAGGGTTCGCCTGGATCGTCGGAACGATGGTCGCCTTCGTGCTGTGTGTCGTGATGGGCGGCTTGATGGCGCTCGCCATCGCTTATCCAAACCTGCCCGACGTCTCGGAGCTCTCCAACTACCGGCCCAAGCTGCCGCTTCGGGTCTACACCGCCGAAGGCACTCTGATCAGCGAGTTCGGCGAGGAAAGGCGCAACCTCACGCCCATCGACAAGATTCCCAAGTCGATGAAGGAAGCGGTGTTGGCGATTGAAGACGCACGTTTCTATGAGCACGGGGGCGTCGATTACCTGGGTGTTGCCCGGGCCGCTTTGGCCAACCTTGGCAGACAAAAGAGTCAGGGCGCCTCGACCATCACGATGCAGGTGGCGCGCAACGTCTACCTGTCGTCTGAAAAAACCTACACGCGCAAGATCTACGAGGTCTTGCTGACGTTCAAGCTGGAACACCTGCTCACGAAGGATCAGATCCTCGAGATCTACATGAACCAGATCTTCCTGGGCAACCGGGCCTACGGTTTCGCTGCTGCGTCTGAGACCTACTTTGGCAAGCCGCTCAAGGACATCACCATCGCCGAAGCCGCGATGCTGGCGGGCATCCCGAAGTTTCCGTCCAGCGCCAACCCGATCGCCAACTTCGACCGCGCCCGCGAACGCCAACTCCACATCATCGACCGCATGGTTGAGAACGGCTTCATCACCGCAGACCAGGCCACTGAGGCCAAGGCGCAACAGCTGCGTATCCGCCCCGTCAACGAAGGCACGCGCGTTCACGCCGAGTTCGTGGCAGAGATGGTGCGCCAGATGATGTTTGCCCAGTACGGTGAAGAAACCTACAGCCGCGGCCTGAACGTCTATACGTCCATCAACACCGCCGATCAGAACGCCGCCTACGAGGCGCTGCGCAAAGGCATCCTGGATTACGACCGCCGTCAGGCCTATCGCGGGCCCGAGAAGTTCGTCGACCTGCCCAAGGAAGCCTCAGAAATCGAAGACATGGCCGATGACCTGCTGGCCGGCCACCCCGACATGGGCGATCTGCAGGCGGTGCTCGTGGTCGAAGCAAGCCCGCGCTCTGTGAGCGCGCTGAGGCGCAATGGCAGCAAGATCACGATGACGGGCGACAGCCTGCGCGTCGGCCAAAGCGGGCTTTCGGCCAAGGCCGGCCCCGCCATCAAGATCCGGCCCGGCGCGATCATTCGGGTCAGCCAGGACAGCCGGGGCAAGTGGGGCATTGCCCAGGTACCCGAGGTAGAGGGCGCGCTGGTCGCACTCGATCCGCGCAACGGCGCGGTCAAAGCGCTGATTGGCGGTTTCGACTTCGACAAGAACAAGTTCAACCACGTCACGCAGGCATGGCGCCAGCCCGGCTCCAGCTTCAAGCCGTTCATCTATTCTGCTGCGCTGGAAAAAGGCTTTTCACCCACCACGATGATCAACGACACGCCGATGTTCTTCGACAGCAGCGTGACCGGCGGCCAGCCCTGGGAGCCCAAGAACTACGAAGGCGGGTTTGAAGGCCCGATGACCATGAAGCGCGGCCTGGCCCGTTCGCGCAACATGATCTCCATCCGCATCCTGCAGGCCATCACACCGCAGTTTGGCCAGGAATGGGTCAGCCGCTTTGGCTTTGACGCAGACAAACACCCTGCCTACCTGACCATGGCGCTGGGCGCAGGCTCGGTCACCCCCATGCAACTGGCGGCAGGCTATTCGGTGTTTGCCAATGGGGGTTTTCGGGTCAACCCGTTCCTGGTCACGCGCATCACCGACCACACCGGGCGCGTGCTGGTCGAAAGCCAGCCGGCGGGCCCGATCGAGTCCAACCGCGCCATCGATGCGCGCAATGCCTTCATTACCGGCACCATGCTGAACGATGTGGCGCGCAGCGGCACGGCCGCCAAGGCGCAGGGCCAGCTCAAGCGCCCTGACATCTACGGCAAGACCGGCACCACCAACGATTCGATGGACGCTTGGTTTGCGGGCTATCAACCCAGCTTGGTGAGCGTGGTGTGGATGGGCTACGACACGCCGCGCAACCTGGGCGCCCGTGAAACCGGTGGCGGCCTGAGCCTGCCGATCTGGATCAACTTCATGCAGACGGCGCTCAAAGGCACTCCGGTGACCGAGCCGTCAGCGCCCGAAGGCATCGCCCGCGTGGGCGGCGATTGGTTCTACGAGGAATATGCCCGCGGCGGCGGCATCAGCAACCTGGGCGGTGCCGGTGTGGCGCCCAACCCGGCCGAAGTCGACCCGTCCGCCGAAGGCGGCGGCGCGGCACCTTCGGAAGAACGCAACCGCATCCTCGACATGTTCAAGAACTGATCGAAAAGTGCCAGCGCCTGTGCCGAATGGCACAGCGCTGGCCGCCACCCAGTCAGGCCGGACGAAATGCCAGCGCGGCCCCCGCGTGCTGGCTGGCGCTTTGGGATAGGCGGGCAAAGAATTCCTCGCCGTTCTTGGTATCGCGCCATTGGCCGTCCAGCCAACGATAGTGATAACCGCCAGAACGCGCGGCCAGCCACACTTCCAGCAGCGGTTTTTGCAGGTTGATGACGATCTGGCTTCGGTCGGCGAAAGCCAGCGTGATCATGCCGCCCACGCGCTGGTTGTCGATGTCGGCATCGCCCGCTTCGTTGATGCGGTCGCATTCCGCCTCCACGGCGGCCAGCAGCGCCTCGGCGCGGTCCAGGTATTCAAGGTCGGTCATTACAATTCCATGCCATGTCGTCAGCATCGCCAGTTCGAATGATTCTATTCAGCGCTCGCTCGTGGGCGCTTGCAGCAGCATCGGTAACCCTGCTGACGGCGTGCGGCCAGCGCGGGCCGCTCTACATTCCGCAGACCCCCGCCGCCGCGCAGCGCGCCACCTTGCCACAAACCGTGTGGGGCGGGGGCGGCGCAACGCCCGCCAGCCCTGCGGCGTCAGCGGCCAGCGCGGCCGCGTCGGCGGCGGTTCCTGCGTACCGGCCGCCGCCGCAAATGCTGCCTGATCTGCCAGACATCGAATGAATTCATCTACCCCTGCGGTGCCCGCCCTGCCCGGCGATTCGCACCTTTCCTACCGCGACGGCCAGCTTTCGATGGAAGGCGTCGCCCTGGCCGATCTGGCCCAGGCGCATGGCACCCCGCTGTTCGTGTATTCGCAAGCCGCCATCCTGGATGCGCTGGCGGCCTACCAGCGCGGGCTGGCCGGGCGCCGCATGCAGATCAGCTACGCGGTCAAGGCCAATTCGACCCTGGCGATCCTGAAGCTGCTGGCCGATCAAGGCTGCGGCTTCGACATCGTTTCCGGCGGCGAACTGGAGCGCGTGCTGGCCATCGGCGCGGATCCGGCCCGGATCATCTTCTCCGGCATTGGCAAAACGCGCGCCGAAATGGCACGCGCGCTGCAGGTGGGCATTGGCTGCTTCAACGTCGAAAGCGTGGCCGAGCTGGATGTGCTGAGCGACGTCGCCGTCGGCCTGGGCCAGCGCGCGCCGATCAGCATCCGCGTCAATCCCAATGTGGACGCCAAGACGCACCCGTACATCTCCACCGGGTTGAAGGGCAACAAATTCGGCATCGCGCACGATGTGGCGGTGCAGGCGTACCAGCACGCAGCGTCGCTGCCCGGCCTGCGGGTCACGGGCATCGACTGCCACATCGGATCGCAAATCACCCAGACCACGCCCTACCTGGAGGCAATGGACCGCATCCTGGACCTGGTGGTGCAGATCGAAGCGGCCGGCATTCCCGTGCACCACATCGACTTCGGTGGCGGCCTGGGCATCGACTACAACGGCGACACCCCGCCCGCCGCCGATGCGCTGTGGGCGCAGCTGCTGGCGCGCGTCGATGCGCGCGGCTTTGGCGACCGGCTGCTGATGATCGAACCCGGCCGCTCCATCGTTGGCAATGCCGGCGTGTGCCTGACTGAAGTGCTGTACCTGAAGCCCGGCGAGGAGAAAAACTTCTGCATCGTCGATGCCGCCATGAACGACCTGCCCCGCCCGGCGATGTACCAGGCGTTTCACCGCATCGTGCCGCTGCAATTGCCCGCCCCCAACGCGGCGGCGCCCACCTACGACGTGGTGGGCCCGGTGTGTGAAAGCGGCGATTGGCTGGGCCGCGACCGCGCCCTGGCGGCGCAAACCGGCGACCTGCTGGCCGTGCTGTCGGCCGGCGCATACAGCATGAGCATGGCCAGCAACTACAACACCCGGCCGCGCGCGGCCGAGGTGCTGGTGCACGGCAACCAGGCGCGCGTGGTGCGCCAGCGCGAAGCCGTGGCCGATCTCTGGCGGCTGGAATCGGTCTAGGTCAGCGCCGCAAAGCGCTACTAAATAGGTAGCTTCCTACGCTTATCTGGCGCGCGCTGCAGCCTGTTTTGGCTTGAAATAGCGACTCAGCCGCTCCAGCAGCAGCGCACCCAGGATCAGCGCGTACACCGCCACCTCGGCAAAGTCCTGCTTGCCCGCGCGCATCCAGAAAAAGTGCAACAGCGCCAACGGCGCCACGACGTACACCAGCCGGTGCAGCGCCCGCCACGCCTTGCCGCCCATGCGCCGCACCATGCCGTTGGTCGAAGTCAACGCCAGTGGCAGCAACAGCAGCCAGACGCTGAAGCCCACCAGGATGAAGGGCCGCTTGAGGATGTCACGGCCGATCTCGGCCACGTCCAGGCCCATGTCCAGCCAGCCATAGGCCAGCAAGTGCAGGCTGGCGTAGAAGAACATGAACAGCCCCAGCATGCGCCGGTAGCGCGCCAACTGGGGCGTGTGCGTGTGAATGCGCACGGGCGTTACCGCCAGCACCAGGCACAGAAAGCGCAGCGTCCAATCGCCCAGGCCGCGAATCAGCGCCTCGGCCGGGTTCGCCCCCAGCTGATTGGCCGCCGCGCCGTACACCAGCCAGGCGAAGGGCAGCAGGCACAGGACAAACACCAGCGGCTTGGCCAGTGGGTGCAATAACAGGGCGCGCATGTGGATCAGACTTTATGAACGAAACAAGCCGCCAGCGCAACAACCACCGGCGCGAACAGCTATTCTATTTGAAGCACTCAAGGGCAGCAGGGAAAACCCAACGTCGATCCAACCGATGGGCCTGCCTCGTACATCGCCCGCGTTCTGACGCCATGGCCGCTGCACTGGCAAACCCCAAAACACCATCGCCCAAGCTGCAGCGGCGACCGGGTTGACCTGATCCACAGGAGGACGAACAGGCGCCGAAAAGCGACTCAGGCGTTCAACGTCAGTAGTTCTTCTTCAAATCCATACCGGCATACAGCTGGCCGACTTGCGCCTCGTAGCCGTTGAACATCAGCGTCTTGCGCTTCTTGGCGAACAGGCCGTCTTCGCCAATGCGGCGCTCGGTCGCCTGGCTCCAGCGCGGGTGATCCACGTTCGGGTTCACGTTGGAATAGAAGCCGTATTCGTTGGCGGCGGCCTTGTTCCATGCCGTGCGCGGCTCTTTGTCCAGAAAGCGGATCTTGACGATCGACTTGGCCGATTTGAAACCGTATTTCCACGGCACCACCAGCCGCACCGGGGCGCCGTTCTGGTTGGGCAGCACCTCGCCGTACATGCCGAAAGCCAGCAGCGTCAGCGGGTGCATCGCCTCGTCCATGCGCAGCGCTTCGGTGTAGGGCCAGTCCAGCACGCCAGAGCGCAGGCCGGGCATCTGCTTGGGGTCGGCCAGGGTGACGAATTCGACGTATTTGGCGCTGCCCAGCGGCTCGGCGCGGCGGATCAGCGCCGCCAGCGAATAGCCTTCCCACGGGATCACCATCGACCAGCCTTCCACGCAGCGCAGGCGGTACACGCGCTGCTCCATCGGCGCCAGCTTCAGCAGCTCTTCCAGGCCGATCTTGCCGGGCTTTTTGACCAGGCCTTCAATCTCCACCGTCCAGGGCGTGGGTTTCAGCGTGTGTGCGTTGCGCGCCGGGTCGCTCTTGTCGGTGCCGAATTCGTAGAAATTGTTGTAACTGCTGGCGTCCTTGTAGTCGGTGATTTTCTCCATGGTCATCGCGCCTGCCACGGCCGACGGGCTGGCCGCCAGCGCCGCCAGCTTGCCCGGCCGCGCCGGGACGCCCGCCGCCTGCGCCAGCGCATCGCGTGCGGCCCAGGATGCCAGCCCAGCGCCCGCGGCCCCCAGCGCCACGCTGCGCAGCCAGTCGCGCCGGGTTTCATACAGCGCACGCGGCGTGACCTCGCTGAGGTGGGGGTGGTCGTAAATCGGGCGGGTGTGGCGACGAGACATGGAACAAGCTCCTGCACAGCGAAGGTGGCGGGCCGGGGCGGCGATCCGAATCTGCTTCGGCGATCGCGCCGCGGCTGGCATCATGCTACGACTCTGGCATGGTTGGCGAGTTCAAATGCGTTTAAAAATTCTGGGCGCCCTGGCGCTGGCCAGCTGGCTTGGCGCCACGGCCGTGCAGGCGCGCGGCTACGTGCCGCAAGGGCGCTGCGGCCCGCACGAGCGCGTGGTCATCGACACCGTTCCGGCCGGCCACTGCGTCGCCCTGGTGGCGGACGACGCGCAGGGGCTGGAGGCACCGCGCCGCATTCTGGAAGTGGCGCCGGGCCGCTTCTGGCTGATCGACATGGGTGCCAACTGGGTGCCCAAAAAGGGCCGCCTGCTGGAGCTGACCCTGCCCCCCGGCGCCGCGCGCGCCAGCGTGCGCACCCTGGCCGACAAGCTGGACCGCCCGCTGGGCCTGGCCCTGGGGCCGGATGGCCAGGTGTGGGTGAGCGAGACCGACCGCGTCTGGCGCACACCCGTCCCGCCCGCCGACCAGCCCACCGCCCAGCCCATGCAGCGCGAAGTGATGCTGGATGGCTTGCCCAACGATGGTGCGCACCCGCTGAAGGAAATCGCCTTTGGCCCCGGCGACACGCTGTACGTGAACATGGGCGCGGTCACCGACGGCTGCCGTAACAGCGCGCAGCAGCAGCCCGTGCCCTGCCCGGAGCTGGGTGGCGACAAACCGCGTGGCGCGGTGTACCTCGCGCAACTCGACCCCAGCAAGGGCTGGAAGGTCAAAAGCTTCGCCCCGTTGGTCACCGGCCTGCGCAATTCCGTCGCGCTGACGGTGCTGCCCAATGGCGTGGTGCTGCAGGGCGAAAACTCGATCGACTACCGCGACGCGGCCGTGCCGCCAGAAGAGCTGAACCGCCTGCAGGCGGGGCGGCATTACGGCTGGCCGTACTGCGTGGGCAAGGGCGTGGCCGCGCGCGGCTATGAAAAGCGCTATGACTGCAGCCAATCCACCGCGCCTCTGCAGATCTGGCCCGCGCACGCCGCGCCCTTGCACCTGTTGCGCGGCAGCGACGGATCGGCCTACGCCGGGCAACTGCTGGTGGCCTGGCACGGCCACCGCGCCACCGGGCAGCGCGTGATGCAGATCGCGCTGGGTGACGACGGCCTGCCGCGCAGCGCGCCACGCCCCGTGCTGGCCGGGTGGGCCGCCAAGGCGGGCGTGCGGCCTTCGGGCCGGCCCACCGGCATGGCGATCGACCATCAAGGCCAGCTGTGGGTGGTGGAGGATTTCAACCGCACCGTGCTGTTGGTGCGGCGCACCGAAGCGCCTTGAATGGCACCTGGCGTCTAAGTCAAATACAGCTGTAGCGCCCGCCAGTCGGGCGCAAGCAGCTATCCAATAGGTAGTATTCCGATGGGCTGGGCATGGCCCCGTGCTTGCGTGCGCCCCAGCCACGCCGCAGTCCACGGCGGTATTCACAGCAGCGCCAAAGCCCAGCGCGCCCAGCGTCCCACTGAACGAACGGCCGCGGAGCAGGCCCATCCAACGAACGCGGTGCCTGGGCTTGACGGGGAACTGGCGCTGTCGCCCTGCCCGAAGCGCGTCGGCGCGAAGAGAACGGGGGCTGAGGTCTGATGCGCCAGGTCTGCCAGCGCAGGCCTGGACAGGCCGCAGGGCTGGCGCCGCTGGCGACGAGCACCGAGCCGCGTCAGCGGCTCAGGCGGGTGCGCCTCAAAGTTCGCCGTAGCTGTGCAGGCCCGACAGGAACATGTTCACGCCGATGAAGGCGAACGTGGTCACCGCCAGCCCGGCCAGCGCCCACCACGAAGCCACGGTGCCGCGCAGCCCTTTCATCAGGCGCATGTGCAGCCAGGCGGCATAGTTCAGCCAGACGATCAGGGCCCAGGTTTCCTTGGGGTCCCAGCTCCAGTAGCCGCCCCAGGCCTCGGCCGCCCACAGGGCGCCCAGCACGGTGGCGATGGTGAAAAAGGCAAAGCCCAGCGCGATGGATTTGTACATCACGTCGTCCAGCACCTCGAAGCTGGGCAGGCGCTCGGCGATGCGCTTGCGGCCCAGCAGAATGCCGCCGACGATCAGCGCCGCGATGATGGCGTAGCCCAGCCAGTAGCTGCCGCCCGCTTCGCCCACGTTGCGCTGGCGAAAGGCGATCGGCACAAAGCACAGCGCAATGCCCAGCAGCCAGATCGGCGTGAGCTTGTACCAGCGCGTTTCGGTGGCCTGCTGCTTGATCAGGTAGGCAAAGGCCACCATGGCCGCCAGCGCAAAGGTGCCGTAACCGATGAAGTTGGCCGGCACGTGCAGCTTCATCCACCAGCTTTTCAGCGCGGGCACCAGGGGCTGGATCTCATGCGCTTCGCGCACCAGCGTGTACCACAGCAAAAAGCCGACCGCCGCGCTGACCACCAGCATGACAAAGGCGCCCATCGACCGCGTTTTGTACTGCGCTTCGTAGTACAGATAGAACAAGGCCGTCATCCAGCAGAACAGCACGAACACCTCATACAGGTTGCTGACCGGGATGTGGCCGATGTCCGGGCCCAGCTGGTGCCCTTCGTACCAGCGCACCATGGTGCCAATCAGCGCCAGCGTGACGGCCACCCAGGCCAGTTTGCTGCCGATGCCTTCAAACGCGTTGGCCTGCGTCTTGGCAAACATGCCGGCCCAGTAGAAGGCGGTGCTCATGAAGAAGATCATGCTCATCCACAGGATGGCCGACTGGCTGGACAGGAAGTACTTGAGCCAGAACACCGTCTCGGCGCGGCTCAGGTCGCCCTGCCCTTCGGCGCCCTGGTACGACCAGATCGCCAGCAGTGAAAACCCCGCCACCACCAGCATCAGGTGGCGCAGCGGCCGCCAGAACCAGCCCAGCCAGATCACCACCGGCACGGTGCCGGCCAGGATCCACTTTTCGTAGATGTCCATCGACGCGTGGTAGCGCTGCATGGCTATCACGCCGCCCACCACCGCCAACACGGCAAACAGCCAGTCGCCCCAGGTGCGGCGGGCGAAATAGCCTTCGTTCAGGGTCAGCGTCTTGCCGGGTGCCGCGCTCTTTGGCGCAGTGGTGTTGGGCGCGGTGGCCACGTGGGTGTTCATGACGCGAATCTCCGTCAGGACGAATGGAGCAGCTTCTGCTGCAGTTGTTCAAACTCTCGGTCGGTTTCGAGCGTTTTGCGATTGGACGACAAGGCCATGCTGGCCTGTGAACCCGCCGCTGCGGGCGACAGCCAGACCCACAGGCGCCGTTCGCGCACGTACAGCATGGCAAACACGCCCAGTATCAGAAACAGGCAGCCCAAGTACACCACGTTTTGGCCTGGGGCGCGGGCCACCTGGAACACGCTGGCCTGCACGTGCTTGAAATCCTTCAGCTCGAACACCATGGGCGCAGGGTACAGCGGCACGTCCGACAGCGCCAGCACCGACTGCGTCATGAAGCGGTGGCTTTCCTCGTTCTCGGCCATCGGCTTCTTGCCCGCGGCCTCGCGCGTGGCGGCGTTCAGCTCGAACAGGCTGCCATTCAGGATGCGCAGCAGCACGTCGGCCGCGCGCTCGCGCTCGGCCTCGGGCACCGCGCCTTCAATGAAATCGGATATGGCCTGCAGGCCCGCCACGCTGTTGCCGTTGACCTGCTCGGCGCCGGCAAACAGGCCCAGGGCTCGGCTGGCGGATTCGGACAGCTGCTCGGCCAGCTCGGGCCGTTCGCCCTCGACCACCTTGGCCACATAGCGCCGCACCGCGTTTTCGCGCTGCGCCGGGTCGGCCAGCGCGGCACGCAGGCGAACGAAACCATCCATCGAATAATCGTCGTCCGCCGGAATGCGCAGGTAGCGGAAGGGCTCGGCCGGGTTCTCACGCACGCCCAGCAGAAACACCCGCATGCCGTCGCCGGTGTCCACCGGCAACTGGTAGTTGTGGAACTCGCGTGCCTGGCCGGCCGCGTCACGCAGCTTGTAGGTGATGCTGGGGCCCACGTTGCGCAACTCGCGCTTGGTCACGGTCTTGTCGGCCGCGCCCAGACGGTCCGTGACGGCTTGGCGCAGGTCGACCTTGCGCACATCCACGCCCGATGCGGTGGCACCGCTCAGGTTTTCGACGTTGATCACGCGCAGCGCGGTGTATTCCAGCGTGTATTTGTCGGCGCCGCTGGTGATTTGCGAAGAGCCGCCGATCGTGCCGTCGATGTCAAAACCCTTGGCCCCGCCATGCAGTGGCACGGCCTGCAGCTTGACGGTGGAGCCGCCGTCGTCAAAGCTGCTCTGGTAGATCTGCACGCCCCGGTAGCTGGCCGGGTGGTTGACTTCGATGCGCTCTTCGTGGGTGGCACCGGTTTCCTTGTCGTGAATCACGATCTCGCTGGCGAACAGCTTGGGCATGCCGGTGGAGTAGTACTCGACGATGAACTTCTTGAGCTCCACCGCGAAAGGCAGCTCTTGCAGCAGGATGCCGTCCGACTGATTCAGGATCGCGGTGCTGGACTGCGTGCCTTCGGCCACCACCAGGTTGCCGCGAAACGCCGGGTTGCCCTCGGGCAAGCGATGCTCGGCCTTGACTTCGGACACAAAGCCGCCGCCGGTGTACACCTGCTTGCCGCCCATCCAGGTCAGCGCGCGCACGAACAAGTCGCCATCGAACAGGCCGCCCAGGCAGATCAACACGATGGCGCTGTGCGCGGCGATATAGCCGATCTTGTTGGCCGTGCCTTTCTTGGCCGCCACCATCCAGCCCTTGCCGGCGGGCGTGTCACGTTCTTGCAGGCGCACCTTCCAGCCGCCGCCCACCAGCATCTGGCCGATGCGCTGGGCTTCGGCCTCGGGCGCCAGCGCCAGTTCGGCCGACGCCTTGTGGTGAAAGGCCTTCAGGCTTTGCTCGCGGATGTTTTCCTTGTACGTGCGCATGTCGGCCAAGAACTTGGGCGCATTGCGCAAGACGCACAGCGAGGTGCTGACCACCAGAAACGCCAGGATCAGCAGGAACCACCAGGCACTGTAGACGGCGTTCAGCTTGAGGCCGAGGAACAGCTCGGCCCAGAACGGCCCGAACTGGTTGGTGTAGTTGACCGCCGGCTCGTGCTGCTTGAGCACGGTGCCGATCACCGAGGCGATGCAGATGACGGTGAGCAGCGCAATGGCAAAGCGCATCGACGACAGCAATTCCGACGCCCGGCGCAACGCGTTGGCGCCGCGAGAGGGCTGTACGGGGGGTGTATCGCTGGTCGTGGTGATCATTGCCTTGGGTGCGCAGCCTGTGCGGCGCACCAGTCAACCGGATTGGAGCCGTCGGCCCGCGTTCGGTTCAATGGATTGGCCGGGGGACGGCCGAAAAGCTTGACCTGGGTTCAGCGAATGCGCCAAACCCGGCCTCGATCAAAAACAAAGCCGCGCCGGAGATTTCCGAGCGCGGCCTGTGGTCGCACGGCACGGCCAGTGCCGATCAACGCAGCCCGGCGATGTAGTCCGAAACGGCCTTGATCTCGCGGTCGTTCATCTTGGCCGACACATCGTGCATCGGTACGTTGTTGGTGCGGCCACCGTCGCGGAAGCCAGTCAGCTGCTTGACGGTGTATTCGGCGTGCTGACCCGACAGGCGCGGGTACTGGGCCGGAATGCCGGCGCCGTTGGGGCTGTGGCAGCCTGCGCAGGCGGGAATGCGGCGATCCTGGATGCCGCCGCGGTAGATGCGCTCGCCCAGCAGGACGGTGTCTTTGTCCTTGGCGAAGCCGGGCTTGGCCTTTTGCGTGGCCAGCCAGAACGAGATGTTGCGGGCGTCGTCCTCGGTCAAGGTGGCGGCAAAGCCCTGCATGATCGGGTCTTTGCGTGTGCCGCTCTTGAATTCAAGCAGCTGCTTGAGCAGGTATTCCGGGTGTTGCTGGGCCAGGCTGGGCTGCGAGGGGATGGCCGAATTGCCATCGGCGCCATGACAGGCCGCGCACACAGCACCGTAGCTGGCGCTGCCTTTGGCCAGATCAACCTTGGGTGCCGCGGGCGCATCGGCGGCGGAAGCGGAGACAGCCAACAGCGTGGCGCTCAGCAGGACGGCAAACGACTTCATGGGGCGATCGTCTTTTGAATGATGGGCTCTCGAGGGAGGCGCGAAACCTGGGGATTCTACAATGCCCTCCTCGCCCACCCGCCGCCCCCGCGGGCCCTGGTCGCCGGATTCTTGATCCTGCGCAGGTTCGGGCGACAGAGCGGTTTGACCGAACCGGCCGCATCCGCCAACCTGTCCTTGCCCTTCGATCGATCGCCCATGGCCACCCCTTCCCGTCCTGCCAAGCCCGCCGCCACCCTCTCCCCCGCCGAACGCGATGCGATGGGCTGGCTGCACACGGCGCGCTTTCTGACCACGGCCGCGCAACTGGTGCACCTGCCGGCGCTCGACGTGCCCGAAATCGCCTTTGTCGGCCGGTCCAACGCCGGCAAATCCACCGCCATCAACACGCTGACGCAGCAGAACCAGCTGGCCTACGCCTCCAAAAAACCGGGGCGCACGCAGCACATCAACCTGTTTTCGGTGGGCCGCCAGGGCACCCAGGATGGCGTGCTGGCCGACTTGCCGGGCTACGGCTACGCCGCCGTGCCGCTGGCCGACAAGCTGCGCTGGCAGCGCGTGATGGCCAACTACCTGGTGTCGCGCGACAACCTGGCGGCGGTGGTCATGCTGTGCGACCCGCGCCACGGGCTGAAAGAGCTGGACGAAGCGCTGCTGGAAGTGATTCGCCCGCGCGTCGAAGAAGGCCTGCAGTTCCGCATTCTGCTGACCAAGGCCGACAAGCTGACCCGCAGCGAACAGGCCAAGGCGCTGCAGATCGCCCGCCTGCAGGCTGGTGGCGGCAGCGTGCAGCTGTTTTCAGCACTGAAGCGCCAGGGCTTGGGCGAAGCCGCGCTGTGGCTGCGCCAGCAGGTGGATGCCGCCCAAGGCGCACCGGCTGGCGATGACACCGCCGACGACGGCGAAGCGCTGGACGACGAGCCCGATGAAGTGTTCGACGGCGAAGGCGACGCCCCGGACGGCGACGGCGACCGCGATTGATTTCAAGCCAAATTAGCCTCTAGCGCCCTATGCACGGGCGCTGACAGCTACTTTATCGATAGCATATAGCGCGCTGTAGCTGGCACTTTTTTGACCGCTGGGCTCGCCGCGCCACCAGCGCCGGAGCCCCGCCCCAGCAGCCCCCAGCGAACACCTTGGCCGCGCCAGCGCCTCAGGGCGATCACCCTATTTCCGCCCCACGTTCGGCCAGCAGCGCCCGCAGCACCGAACGGTGGCAACGCGCCTCGTCCTCGCAGTAGCAGCCCAGCGAAAACTGCGCGCCGTGCGACAGCGCCGCCAGCACATCCAGCGACCGCGCCGCTTCGGCCTGCGCCATTTCCTTGCGGAATTCGCGGACAAAGTGCGCCCAGTCCTTTTGCGCCTGCGCGCTGTCGGGGTGCGCGTGCGTGGACAGCGCCAGCTTCATCAGATCGGGCGTGGGCGACAGGTTGGGGTACCAGACGTCGTACCAATCGTGGCTGGCGAAATCCGCCTTGGGCACGCCCCGCGGCGGCCGGCGCACGGTGCCGATGCGCGTGCCTTCGCCCTCGGCGCGCGGACTGCCCAGGCGGACGATGCGGATGGCCATGCTTGCTCTCCTTGGTGTTGACGGTCGGCCCGGCGGCTGCGTCGCGGATTTGACCGCGCCAGCGCCGGGCTGTCACTACGATAGCAGCGCGTGGTGCGGGCGCGGCCATGCCCTGCCGCCAGGCGCAAAAAATGAAGGGTTTTGACCTCTATCGCCCTACCCACCTGCGCAACCAGCTATCAATTTGAAAGTCATCACCATGATCGAAACCTGGATGTGCGCGTTGCCGCACGGCATCACCCTCAGCTGCCGTTCGGCCGGCCAGCGCGGGCGGCCGGTGCTGCTGTTCCTGCACGGCTTTCCCGAAGCCGCCTTCGTGTGGGACGAGCTGCTGGCCCATTTCAGCCAGCCCGAACACGGCGGCTACCGCTGCGTGGCGCCCAACCTGCGCGGCTACGAACGCAGCAGCAGCCCGCCCGAGGCCGAGGCCTACCGCGCCAAGCACCTGCAGCAAGACATCACCGCGCTGATCGCCCAGGAAGGCGGCGAAGGCGGCGAAGGCGGCCAACTGGCCGCCCTGATCGCGCACGACTGGGGCGGCGCGCTGGCCTGGGGCCTGGCCAGCCAGCACCCCGAGCTGATGCAGCGCCTGGTCGTCATCAACTCACCGCATCCGCAAACCTTTTTGCGCGGCCTGCAGACCAGCCCCACGCAGCAGGCCGCCAGCGCGTACATGAACTTCCTGACCCGCCCCGACGCCGAAGCGCTGCTGGCAGAGGACGACTTTGCCCGCCTGTGGCCGTTTTTCGACCTGATGGGCGCGCGCGGCGCCGCCGTCATGCAAGCCGCTGAAAGCCGCCTGCCGCGCGATCAGCCTGGCGAAGCGCGCAACGCCACCTCATTTGGCCAGCCGCCCGCGTTGCCCACCGGCGCCGGCTGGCTGACCGAGGCCCTGCGCGCGCAGTACCGCGCCGTGTGGCAGGGCGACTGCAGCCGCCCCGGCGCCGGCCTGACCGGCGGGCTGAACTACTACCGCGCCTCGCCCCTGCGCCCGCCGCGCCCGGGCGACCCAGCCGCCGCCAACGTGGCCCTGCCGCCAGACGCCTTCACCGTGCCCGTGCCCACGCTGGTGCTGTGGGCCATGCAGGACACCGCCTTGCCGCCCGAGCTGATCGACGGGCTGGACCGCTGGGTGCCGCAGCTGCAGCTGGAACGCATCGAAAGCGCCACGCACTGGGTGGTGCATGAGCAGCCGGAGCGGGTGGCGCAGTTGATCGAGGCCTTTTTACTA
>JAGOEM010000234.1 GCA_017997715.1 Ottowia sp. | reverse complement strand
CATCGCGGCGTTCGCCTTGTCGGTCATGCCGGGGTAGTGTTCCAGCTCCATCGCGCTTACGCTGCCCGCCGCCTGGCCGAGGTTGCGGTCGCGCACGGTGCCGACGAAGGTGCACACCGCGCCCACGCGGCCATCGTCTGCGCGCAGGGCGGCGATCTCGGCGGACACGCTGAAATCGTCGGTTTGAATGGCCACGCGGGGAAAGCCCATGCCGGGTATTCTCTGCCATTCAGTCCGCCCGCCCCGGCGCGCCTTTACCACCCGCTGCCCACCATGTCCGCCGACAGCCAGATCTACATTCCGCCCTCGTTCGTGGCCATTTACAGCGATGCGCGCGGGCGCCTGCAGACCACGCTGGACGAGCTGGCCGCGCGCTATGAACTGTGCGAAGACCTGGCCAACCACCTGACCGAACACGCGCAGCGCCTGTACCACGGCGATGCCGCGCCGTCAGAGGCGGACATCCTGGGCCGCATGCACGCCGGGCTGTTGAATGCCGAATCGGGCGTTTCAGCCGATGAAGCGCGCTGGGTCACCCAGCGCCTGGGCGAGCTGCTGCAGTGGCCGCTGCCCGATTGGCCCGACTGAAGCGCCAACCGCCGCGCGCCGGCCCAGCGCAAGCTGCACGCCTTGCATATTCAAGCCAAATCGGCCTTCAGCGCCCTATCCACGGGCGCCACCAGCTATTGTTATCAGAGCATATGGCGCGCAAGGCGATCCGCCCGCTGACGGCGCTAAGCTGTGGCTCTCTGCATCAACCCCCTCACTGGAACCTGCCCATGCGCTACCTCACACACACCCTTTCTGCCGTGGCGATCTCGTTGCTGGCGGCGCTGCCGACGTGGGCGGGCGAACGGCTGGACAAGATCATGGACACCAAGGTGCTGCGCGTGGGCACGCCGGGCGACTACCGGCCCTTCGCCATCAAGACCGACGGCGGCTATTCGGGCCACGACATCGACGCGGTCGAAGCACTGGCCAAAGAACTGGGCCTGAAGATCGACTATGTGCCCACCACCTGGCCCAATCTGCTGAAAGACCTGCAGGCCAACCGGTTCGACGTGGCGGTGGGCGGCATCACCCGCACGCCGGCCCGCATTCGCTACGCGGCCATGCTGCCGGGCTACGCGCCGTTTGGCAAAGTGGCGCTGGTGCGCACGGCCGACAAGGGCAAATTCCAGAACGCCCAGGACCTGAACCAGCACGGCGTGCGCGTCATCAAGAACCCGGGTGGCACCAACGAAGCCTATGTGCTGCAAAACCTGAAGGCCGCGCAGGTCAGCACGCACGACAAGAACGCCGAAATCCCCGCGCTGATCGCCGAGGGCAAGGGCGACGTGATGATCACCGAAACCTACGAAGCGCTGCACTACAGCAAGGCCGACCCGCGCCTGACGGCCGCCTTCATCGACGCGCCGCTGACGCCCACCAACTACCTGGGCTTCATGCTGCCGGTGGACGACGCGGACTATGTGCGCGTGATGAACTTCACCTGGGATCTGCTGAACCAGCGCGGCACGCTGAAAGCCATCGACACGAAGTGGCTGCATTGAGCGCGCGGCGCTGAGGGTTGGGCTGTGGGTGGCGCTGGCGGTCGCGGCGTTTTTGCGGCTTGCTGGCAGCTTTGTCACGCTGGGGCGATGGCGTCACGCTGCGCGGCGTTCATTCGCTGCCGCGCTTGCTCGTCGGTGCACAGGCGCATCTGGCGCGTTGACGACGCCTGCGCGGCGCACGTCAGGCCGGCGGGCGCCCAGCGACCAAGTCCCATGGCGCCAGCCTGCGCGACGCCTCGCCCGGCCCAGCCGGCAGCGCGGCGCCCCGCGCCCGCGACAATCGCCGGGTGACTTCCACTTCCCACTTCGACGCCATCGTCCTCGGCGCGGGCGCTGCCGGCCTGTTCTGCGCGGCGCAAGCCGGCCAGCGCGGCCTGCGCGTGCTGCTGATCGACCACTTTGACCGCGTAGCCGAGAAAGTGCGCATCTCAGGCGGCGGGCGCGCCAACTTCACCAACCGCGATCTGGATCCGGCCGCGCCGCACAAGCACTTTGTCAGCGCCAACCCGCACTTCTGCCGATCGGCGCTGGCGCGCTTCACCCCGCCCGACTTCATGGCCCTGCTGGACCAGCACGGCGTGGCCTACCACGAGAAGCACAAAGGCCAGTTGTTCTGCGACCGTTCCGCCGGCGACCTGATTGCGCTGCTGCTGGCCGAATGCGATGCCGCGCGCCACGCCGGTGGGCTGGTTGAGCGCTGGCAGCCGAGCGCGGTTCGCAGCGTCAGTTTTCAAGACAAATCCGGCTCCAGCGCAGGTACCACGGGCGCACGCAGCTACGTTGTTGATAGCGAAAGCGGCACCGCGACCGCCCCCGCCTTGGTGGTGGCCACGGGCGGCCTGTCGATCCCCAAGATCGGCGCCAGCGACCTGGGCTTTCGGCTGGCGCGCCAGTTTGGCCAGAAGATCATCGACACGCGCCCCGGCCTGGTGCCGCTGACCTTTGACGGCGCCGCGTGGGCGCCGTATGCGCAATTGGCCGGGCTGGCGCTGCCGGTCGAGATCAGCACCGGCGACAAGAAAAGCCGCACCGCCTTTGTGGAAGACCTGCTGTTCACCCACCGTGGTTTGTCCGGCCCGGCGGTGCTGCAGATTTCCAGCTACTGGAAGCCCGGCACGCCGATCCGCATGAACCTGGTGCCGGGCGTGGACGTGGCCGCCGCGCTGCTGCACGCCAAAGCCACCTCGCGCCGGCTGATCGCCAAGGAACTCACGCCATGGCTGCCCAACCGGCTGGCCGAGGCCTGGGCCGGGCTTGACCCCGCCTGGCAGCGCCCCGTGAACGAAGCCAGCGACAAAGCCCTGGCCCAGCTGGCCGAACGGCTGACGCGCTGGGAACTGACGCCCACCGGCACCGAAGGCTATGCCAAGGCCGAGGTCACCGTGGGCGGGGTCGACACGCGCGGCCTGTCGTCGCAAACCCTGGAAGCCAAGGCGCAGCCGGGCCTGTACTTCATCGGCGAAGTGGTCGACGTGACCGGCTGGCTGGGCGGCTACAACTTCCAATGGGCCTGGGCCAGCGCCCATGCCTGCGCCGAGGCGCTGGCGCAGCGCGCGGCCGACGTCCAGAAACCTTCCAGTTATTGATGCGCGTCATCCCCTGCGCGACGGGCCCAGGCGTACACTGAAAACGAGAATAGTTCTCAGTTAAAGGAGTTACTCGTGACGCTCTCTCGCCTGATCGCGGCCGGCACCCTGGCCGCTGCCTTGTCCCCCGCCTTCGCGGCCGAAACCCCCATCGGCAAGCCGCATGTGGAGGGCGGCATGGAAGTCGCAGCGGTGTACCTGCAGCCGATCGAGATGGAGCCGCCCGGCATGATGCGCGAGGCCAAGCTGTCGGACATCCACCTCGAAGCCGACATCCGCGCGGTCAAAGGCAACACCAACGGCTTCGGCGAAGGCGACTGGATTCCGGCGCTGGAAGTCAAGTTCAAGCTGACCAAGGCGGGCGATGCCAAGGCGGTGGAAGGCACGCTGATGCCGATGGTGGCCAGCGACGGGCCGCACTACGGCGACAACGTCAAGCTGATGGGCCCGGGCAAGTACAAGCTGCAGGTGACGGTGGCGCCACCGGGCGCGCAGGGGCACTTTGGCCGCCATGTGGACAAGGAAACCGGCGTCGCGCCCTGGTTCAAGCCGTTCAACGCCACCTATGAATTCACCTACGCCGGCACCGGCAAGAAAGGCGGCTACTGATGCTTGCCCGGCGCGCGGCCGTCGCCCTGCTGCTGGCGAGCGCGTGCCTGGCGGCCCAGGCTGACGAGGTGCCGACCTTCAAGGTCGAGCTGAACGACGGCGTGATCAGCACCCGGCGCATCGAAGTGCCGGCCAAGCAGCGCTTTCGCGTCGAAGTGGTCAACAAGGGCCGGACCGCGGCAGAGTTTGAAAGCCTGCCGCTGGGGCTGGAACTGGTGGTGGCGCCGGGCCTGACCCGTTCGCGCGTGTTGCCGGGCAAATCGCCGGGCACCTACCCGTTCTACGACGAATTCCACATGAAGACGACGCAGGGCGAATTCGTCATCAAGTAAGAAAGCCAGGGCCAGCCATGGGCCAGATCATCTTCATCATGTGGCGCGAAAGCGTCGAGGCGTTGCTCGTGGTGGGCATTCTGTACGCCTGGCTGTCGCGCACCCCCGAGGCGCAAGGCGGCAAGCGCTGGCTGTGGGGCGGCGTGGTGGCGGGCCTGCTGCTGGCCGGGCTGCTGGCGTTGGGCATCTACGCGGCCGAAGGCCTGCTGGCCGACCACCAGGACCTGTTCCAGGCGGCGATGGTGCTGGTGGCGGCGGCGCTGATCGTGCAGATGGTGCTGTGGATGCGGGCGCACGGCCGCACGCTCAAGCGCGATCTGGAACTGGGCCTGTCGCAAAAGGCGGGGCGGCGCAACTGGTGGGGCGTGCTGGTGCTGGCCGCGCTGGCCATTGCCCGCGAAGGCAGCGAGGCGGTGGTCTTTCTGTACGGCACGCTGGCCGCGGCGCCGGCCGAGCAACTGCCGCGCATGGGCCTGGCGGCGCTTTTTGGCGTGGCGCTGGCGGCGGCCACCTTCGGGCTGCTGCAACTGGGCGGCAGGGTGCTGAACTGGCGCACCTTCTTTCACGTGACCGAAATCATGCTGCTGTGGCTGGCCGCCGCGCTGGTGGTCACCGGGGCAGAAAAACTGCAGGCCATGGAATGGCTGCCCGCGCTGCGCGACGGGCTGTGGGACACCTCGGCCGTGCTGAGCGACATGGGGCCGGTGGGCGGCGTGGTGGCCGCACTGACCGGCTACCGCGCCCAGCCTTCGCTGATGACGGTGCTGGTGTTTGGCGGCTACTGGGTGCTGGTGTTCGCGCTGATGCGCTGGCGCGGGGCGGTGCAGGCGCGCGCCATGACCGCCACGCACGGCCGGGCCGGGGCAGCCCAGCCGTGAGCGCCTTGCCCCACGCCCAGGCAGGCCCCAACCAGGCCCAGCGCGCGCTGGCTGGCGTGGGCGAATGGCTGCGCACCCATGCGGGCTTGATCCGCGCGCTGCAGTGGGTGGTGGTGCTGGTGTACGCGGTGCTGCTGG
>JAGOEM010000064.1 GCA_017997715.1 Ottowia sp. | reverse complement strand
GTGCGCCGCCCCACGATCGCCATGATGGACACGTTTGACGTGCTGCTGGTCGATCTGCAAGACCTGGGCTGCCGCATCTACACCTTCATCACCACGCTGCGCTATGTGCTCGAAGCGGCGGCGGCGCATGGCAAGGCCGTGTGGGTACTCGACCGGCCCAACCCTGCGGGCCGCCCGGCGGAGGGGCTGACGCTGCGCGAAGGCTGGGAGAGCTTCGTCGGCGCCGGCCCCATGCCCATGCGCCACGGCATGACCATGGGCGAGCTGGGCCATTGGTTCATCGCACAGCTGGGCCTGCAGCTGGATTACCGCGTCATCACCATGCAAGGCTGGCAGCCCGACGCCGCGCCCGGCTTTGGCTGGCCGGTGGAAAGAAGCTGGATCAACCCGAGCCCCAACGCCGCCAACCTGTGGATGGCGCGCGCCTACGCCGGCACCGTGATGCTGGAGGGCACCACGCTGTCGGAAGGCCGCGGCACCACGCGCCCGCTGGAGCTGTTTGGCGCGCCCGGCATCGACACCGCCCGCCTGCTGGCCGACATGCGCGCGTTGGCGCCCGAATGGCTGCGCGGCTGCCTGCTGCGCGAATGCTGGTTTGAACCCACCTTCCACAAACACGTGGGCCAGCTGTGCGCGGGCGTGCAGATCCACACCGAAGACCCGGCGCACTACGACCACGCCGCCTTCCAACCCTGGCGCCTGCAGGCGCTGGCCTTGCGCGCCCTGCGCCTGCAGCGGCCCGACTACCCGCTGTGGCGCGATTTCGGCTACGAATACGAACACGACCGCCTGGCCATCGACCTGATCAACGGCAGCCCGCTGCTGCGCGAATGGGTGGACGACGTGACCGCGCCGCCCGCCGCGCTGGAAGCGCTGGCGCAGGCGGACGAGGCGGCGTGGCAGGCCGCGCGGGCGCCGCACCTGCTTTACTGAGCCGCAGCCGCGCCTGTGCCACGGCGGCTGCCGGGCGGCCAGCGCCGTTCGCTCTGACGGCGCGGCGGCCCTGGTGCGTTCGCTGCGTTGCTGGATCGAGGGATTGGGTGCCCTGGCGCTGGGCGCCCGCCCCAGTGCCGCGTCACCGGCCCGCACGCAGCGTCACGCGCGCTTCATATTCAGGCGGTTCAATCAACGCAGCCGCGCGGCCCACCGGGTTCGCGTTATGAATCAAACACGGCTTCAGCGCCCTACCACAGGGCGCAGGCAGCTATCAACTCAGTAGCGACGATGAAGATCATGATCGTCTCCGACGCGTGGGAGCCGCAGGTCAACGGCGTGGTGCGCACGCTGAAGATGACCACGCGGCACCTGCAAGAGTTGGGGCACAGCACGCACATCCTGTCGCCGCTGGATTTCCGCTCGGTCCCCTGCCCCACCTACCCCGAGATTTCGCTGGCCCTGGCCACCCGCGGCGCCGTGGCGCGGCACATCGACCAGGTGCAGCCCGACTGCCTGCACATCGCCACCGAAGGCCCGCTGGGCTGGGCCGCGCGCGGTGTGGCGATGCGCCGTGGCTGGCCTTTCACCACCGCGTACCACAGCCGCTTTCCCGAATACGTGCAGGCGCGCGTGCATGTGCCGCTGGACTGGAGCTACGCGCTGCTGCGGCGCTTTCACAACGCCGCGCACGCCACGCTGGCGCCCACGCCAGCCATCGTCAACGACCTGGCGGCGCGCGGCTTTACCAAGGCGCAACTGTGGTCGCGCGGCGTCAACCTGGACGCCTTCACGCCGCACGGGCCGCGCCTGCCGCGTTCGGCGCAGCCGGTGTTCCTGTACGTCGGGCGGCTGGCGGTCGAAAAGCAGGTGCAACACTTTCTGGCCCTGAATCTGCCCGGCGAAAAATGGGTGGCCGGCGCCGGGCCCGAAGAAGCACGCCTGAAGCGCCAGTTTCCCGGCGTGCGCTGGTTTGGCCTGATGAGCGGCGATGACCTGGCCGCCGTGTACCGCACCGCCGATGTGATGGTGTTCCCCAGCGTGACCGATACCTTCGGCCTGGTCATCGCCGAATCCATGGCCTGCGGCACCCCGGTCGCCGCTTACCCCGTGCCCGGCCCGATCGACGTGATTGGCCGCGATTCGCCCGGCGGCGTGCTGAGCCACGACTTGCGCCAGGCCTGCCTGGAAGCGCTGAAAAAGCCGCGCGAGGCCGTGCGCCGCCATGCCGAGCAATACAACTGGCCGGCCGCCACCCGGCAGTTTGAACGGGCATTGGCCCCGCTGCCGCATGCCACCGCCACGGCCGCGCACCAAATGGCCCGCGCCAAGGCCACCTGACTGCAAAATACATAGCTGCCTGCGCCCGTCTGGCAAGCGCTAGAGGCCAATTTCTCTATGAAAAGTGCCCCGCCCGCCGCTGGCGCGGGGCGTTGAAGCGCGCATGCGCAGGGCGCTTCACAGCACCACCGAGGGCGCCCGGTGCACGCACGTTGGCGCCAGGCCATTGCCGGCCGCACTGTTGCCCCGCACGTGCACAGCCAGCCCAAGTTCCCCGTTTATTGTTGCTTGCACCGAAACAGTGATTTGCCCCGCAGCCCCTTTTTCAGATTGGTGCACTGCCGCAAACTTCAGGTCATGGCAACAGCGCAAACAGCCAGGGCTTTTTAAGAAAGCACTGCCCCAGCGCTCCAGCCACCACCCGCCAGCTGTGTTGCTGACATTCACTGAAAGAGTTAAGGAAAAAGATCATGACCAACCGTTTCGCTACCATCGCCGCCGCTGCCGCTCTGTCCGCCCTGTTTGCCGGTAACGCCATGGCCCAAATGCCCGCCAGCGGCGAAGGCCCGCTGTTCCTGGACGAAGCCAAAGCCGTTTCGACCGTGAGCCGCGCCAGCGTTCAACAACAAGCTGCCGCCCAACACCCCATTTCGGGCGACCTGGATGGCACCGCCGTGGCCCAAAACGGTGCCGGCCTGACCCGCGAAGCCGTGCGCCAGCAAGCCATTGCCCAGCACCCCGCTTCGGGCAACTTTGACGGCACCACCGTCGCCCAGCAGTACCGTGGCGTGAAAACGCAAGCCGTGGGCGAGTAATCGGCCCCGAGGCGACGTCTTTACCGACGTCGCCGCTTCAGGTTGAAAAGAGCAAAAAGGCCGCACCCCGTGCGGCCTTTTTCGTTGGGCGGGCCTGCCAACCAGAAAAGTCCGTCAGCGGTGGGTTGATCCGCACAATCTGCCGGCCACCCACGGCTTTTCACGGCAAGGCCCTGGCGGGTTGAGCTGCTCGCTCGGTCAAGGGCGCCCACATGCGCTCGGGTGGCGGGCGCTGCGCGTCTGCCACGGCGATCAGTGCCGGCGCGCCTGTGGCCGCAAGCGCGGCGCACAGCGCAGGCAGGTGGGCCTGGGGAATCACTTCCAGCAGGCGCCCCGCCACCCGCGTGGCGTACTCGGGCCCACTTCGTTGGTTCAGGTAGGCCAGCGATGCGGCCAGCACCTCCACCAGATCCTCCGGCCCCTGGGCGCCATGCAGCGACACGGCCAAAGACGCCGCGTCCGCATCGCGCAGCATCTGCATCAGGCTGACCACGTACATCTTGCTGGCCGCCAAAGAGCGCCGTGACCCGGCGCGCGACGCGCTGGCGCCCGGCACAGGCACCGCGGCGGACGCGATCGGCGGGGCGACCAGCGCCATGGTTCTGGTGGGTTGGGCGGCGGCCCTGTCAGGCGGTTTGGCTGCTGACCCCAGGTTGCCGCGCGCCCGCTCCAGGTAGCCGCCTTGCACCAGTTGGTCCAGCACCGGTTCGACCGAAAACCCGAGCCAGCGCCCCAATTCCGCCGTGCTGCGCCGGCCGTCCGCCAGCACCAGCAACTGCCTTTCACGCGGACTGAGCGCGCGCCGATCGCAGAGCAGCGCGCGCCCACGCTCCGTCTTGACCCAAATCATTCCCGGCTCCAACTTGCCTGTGTGCCGCAGAATGTAAGAAAAACATATTACTTGCGTGTGACGCGCCAACGGCAGACGCTGCGGGGCGATGACGGCCCAGGCGCGGCTGTGCTGCGCGGGCTGGCAGGCACGCCGCTCTTGGAACGGCGGCGGGCCTGGTCATTCAAGCGCGCAACGCCGCCAGATCGTCACTGGTCAGCCAGCGCCACTGCCCTGGCGCCAATTCGGCGGGAAGCGAAAGCCCGCCTATGCGCGACCGGTGCAGCCCTTCCACGCGGTTGCCCACGGCCGCCACCATGCGCTTGACCTGGTGGTACTTGCCCTCGGTCAGGGTCAGGCGCAAGTGGTGATCGCCCACGGCCAGCGCGTCCGCGGCGGCCACCGGCTTGGGGTCGTCATCCAGCACCACGCCGCCCAGCAGCCTGCCGATCTGCGAGGCATCCAGCGGATAGCGCGTGGTGACTTCGTAGACCTTGGGCACATGGCGCTTGGGCGAATTCATGCGGTGAATGAACGTCCCGTCATCGGACATGAGCAGCAGCCCCGTGGTGTCCTGATCCAACCGGCCCACCGCCTGCACGCCCACGATCTTGGCCGAGGATTTGGTGTGGGGCGGGCGCTGGCGCAGCGCCATGGGCAGCAGGGTGTACACGCTGGGCCAGGCGCCCGGCCGGTGCGAACACTCGTAGCCAGCGGGCTTGTGCAGCAGCAGGTAGGCGCGGTCGTGGTAGGCCCAGTCAACGCCTTGTACGGCGTAGCGCAAATCGGGCGCGGCGGTGTCGATCTCTGCGTCTGGCGCCGTGCAGGGCTGGCCCGCGACGGTCACCCAACCCTGCTCGATCAGCCCGGCGCACACGCGTCGGGTACCAAAGCCTTGTGAAAACAGCATCTGGTCAAGCCGCATGAACTGCCTCCGTTTGACGCGAAATAACGACAGCATGCGAACTAAAGACCACATCCCCAACGTGATTTTGTAGCGCATCCCTTCGGAATCGGTGCCCGCCGAAGGGCTGGGGTGGACGGAAAGCCTTAACCTCAGTCATGGGTAGTTACCATCAAATAATAATCCTCACAAACACAGGGAGCTTTCGTTGAACGGGCTATCGGGTTCCGCCGGAGTGGCGATTGTCGTGCTTGGCATCATCGGTTTGTTGACCGGGCTGCTGGGCGCTGCGCTGTATTTCTCGCAGCGCAGCCGCGTGGCGCGCGATCGGCCCGGCGAGACACCGCGCCGCATGCCCAAGCAGTGGCCGCTGAACCCCCGTGCCGTGGTCAACAGCAACGAACGCCGGGTCTGGCACTGGCTGCACGAGACTTTTCCCCACCACGAGGTGATCCCGAAGCTGCCGCTGACGCGGTTCACCCAGCCGCGCGACCCCGAACAGGGCCGCGAATGGTTCGAGATGCTGAGCACCGCCTATTGCAGCTTCACCATCTGCACCTTGAAGGGCGAAGTCATCGGCTGCGTGGATGTACCCGGCCCGCGTGGCCTGTCGCGCGGCAACAAGCACCTGAAGCACACCTTGCTGGGGCAGTGCGGTATCGGCTATTGGTTGATGACATCGGATGCGCTGCCCAACCCGGAATCGCTGCGCATCGAATTTCTGGGCGCGAGCGAAGCCATGCTGCTGGCCCAGCAAACGCAGCCAGCCGACTTGACTTCGGTGCGCAACCACCTGCACCAGGCCCTCGACCGGGGCCGTGAGCTGCGCCAGTCGCAAATGGGCGGTCTGGAGCGCGTCGGCGCCGATTCCGACGTGACCCCCTGGCCACAGTCCAACTCGTTCCTTGGCACGCTGGACACCCACCGCGGTGGTTTTCAGAACTGAAGAAACCCCGCCCTGGGCCACCCGCCCATCTTGGGCGTAAGCTGCCAGCGGCTTCAAGCCGGCAGTTGAATGAAATGGGCGCGGTAGTGCACCAGTTCATCGATCGATTCGTGCACATCGGCCAGCGCCGTGTGCGACTGCTGCTTCTTGAACGCGTCCACCACCTCGGGCCGCCAGCGGCGCGCCAACTCCTTCAGCGTGCTGACGTCGATGCTGCGGTAGTGAAAGAACGCTTCCAGCTTCGGCATGTACTTCACCAGAAAGCGCCGGTCCTGGCCAATGGTGTTGCCGCACAGCGGGGCGCAGCCCTTGCCGACGTACTTCGACAGGAAATCGATCACCTGCTGCTCGGCCAGCGCTTCGGTCACCGTGCTGGCCTTGACCTTGTCGATCAGCCCACTGCGCCCGTGCGTGCCCTTGTTCCACGCGTCCATGGCGTCCAACAGCGCATCACTTTGGTGCACGGCCAGCACCGGGCCTTCCACCCGCGTCTTCAGCCACGGGTCGGTCACAATCACCGCGATCTCGATGATGCGCTCCTTTTCCGGGTCCAGCCCGGTCATCTCGCAATCCAGCCAGATCAGGTTGTCGTCGGATTTGGCCAGCACAGGCGCCGGCGCCATAGGGGATTGGGTATCGCTCATGCCAGCGATTGTCCACGCGCCAGGCGCCGGCTGAGCGGCTGACGGAACCGTTGCCCCTTGCGTGCGGCCCCGGCGCCCGTAAACTGCCAGTTCTGCGCGATTCTTCGCCGCCCCCTTCCCTTTCGCTCCATCCACCTTGAACGACTTGCTTTCCCCCTCGCTGGTGACCTCACTGGTGCTCAGCCTGATGCTGCTGGCCAACCTGGCGGTCAAGTTCTGGCTGGCGTCGCGCCAGATCCGCGCGGTGGCGCGCCACCGCGCGGCGGTGCCGCAAGAATTTGTCGGCACCATCGGCCTGCCCGCGCACCAGCGCGCGGCCGACTACACCGTGGCCAAGCTGCGCTTTGGACTGCTTGATCTGGCCCTGGCCGCCGCCGTGCTGCTGGGCTGGACGCTGCTGGGCGGGCTGGACGCACTGAACGGCTGGCTGATCGACCTGCTGGGCCCGCGCCCGCTGCTGCAGCCACTGGCGCTGCTGCTGGCCTTCACCCTGATCAACGGGCTGATCGATTTGCCCGCGTCGCTGTACCAAACCTTCGTCATCGAAGAGCGCTTTGGCTTCAACAAGATGACCTGGCGCCTGTGGCTGGGCGACATGCTCAAGTCCACGCTGGTCAGCGTCGCCATCGGCCTGCCACTGGCCGCCGCCGTGCTGTGGCTGATGCAGGCCACCGGCGAATGGTGGTGGCTGTGGACCTGGGGCGTGTGGATGGCCTTCAGCCTGCTGATGCTGGTGATCTACCCCACCGTGATCGCGCCGCTGTTCAACCGCTTCGAGCCGCTGCAGGACGAATCGCTGAAAGAGCGCGTCACCCAGCTGATGGCGCGCTGTGGCTTTGCCGCCAAGGGCCTGTTCGTGATGGACGGCAGCCGGCGCAGCGCCCATGCCAATGCGTACTTCACCGGCTTTGGCGCGGCCAAGCGCGTGGTGTTCTTCGACACCCTGCTGAACCAGCTGACCCCGCCCGAGGTGGAAGCCGTGCTGGCGCACGAGCTGGGGCATTTCAAGCACCGCCACATCGTCAAACGCATCGTCGGCCTGTTTGCGATGAGCCTGGCCGCGCTGGCGCTGCTGGGCTGGCTGTCGGGCCAAAGCTGGTTCTACACCGGCCTGGGCGTCACGCCCAACCTGCCCGCCGTGCTGGGCGGCGCCGTGCCCAACTACGCGCTGGCGCTTTTGCTGTTCATGCTGGTGGTGCCGCTGTTCAGCTTCTTCCTGTCGCCGCTGATGGCCCAGCTGTCGCGCAAACACGAATTCGAAGCCGACGCCTACGCCGCCAGCCAGGCCAATGCGCAGGACCTGTCCAACGCGCTGGTCAAGCTGTACAAGGACAACGCCAGCACGCTGACGCCCGACCCGCTGTACGTGCGCTTTTACTATTCGCACCCGCCAGCCACCGAACGCATTGCGCGCATGGGTGCGCAGGTGCTGCCCACTTGACTGATTCCGATAAAAACATGCCTCCAGCGCCCGTCCCACCAGCGCAAGCAGCTATGAATTTGGAAGTATTCATGGCACGCCAACCCGGCTGGAGCGTAGCCACCGAAGACGGCGCAACGGCAATCGAAAAGACCTGGCGCTTCGCCGACTTTCGCGCCGCCATGGCCCATGCCGAGCGCGTGGCCGCGCTGGCCGACCGGCTGAATCACCACCCCACGCTGACGGTGGGCTGGGGCGCCTGCACCGTGCGCTGGACGACGCACGACGCGGGCGGCCTGACTGCCCAAGACTTCGACGCCGCGCGCCAAACCGACCTGCTGGCACCCGGCCCCCATGCCCTGCCTGGCGCTGAGCCCGCTGCCGGGCCTGCCGCCGCATGAGTCGCGCCGCACCATCCGCCCGCCGCAGCCGCACCGCGCGGCCCGGCGCGCCTGCCAACGGCACCCTGCCGGTTGGCCTGATCGTTGCCAGCCACGGCCGCCACTGCGTGGTGGAAACACCCGACGGCCAGCGCGTGATGTGCCACCCGCGCGGCAAGAAGCTGGCGGTGGTGGTGGGCGACCGCGTGCGCTGGCAGCCTTCGCAAGACGAAGGCACGATCGAGCAGATCGAGCCGCGCCGCAACCTGCTGTATCGCCAGGACGAGGTGCGCACCAAGTCCTTCGCCGCCAACCTGGATCAGGTGCTGATCCTGGTCGCGGCCGAACCGGAGTTCTCAGAACACCAACTCTCGCGCGCCCTGATCGCCTGCGAGGCCGAGCACATCGCGCCGCTGATCGTGCTGAACAAGGCCGACCTTACCCAAGCCTTCGCCCGCGCCTGGCAGCGCCTGGCGCCCTACCGCGCCATGGGCTACACCGTGCTGCCCATGGCCGCCAAGCCGGTCGATGGCAGCGTGCCCGAAGGCTGTTCGCTGCAAGACGTCATCGCGCGCCTGCACGGCCACACCACGCTGATCCTGGGGCCGTCCGGCGCCGGCAAAAGCACGCTGATCAACCGCACCGTGCCCGGCGCCAGCGCGCTGACCAAAGAGATTTCGCAGGCGCTCAATTCCGGCAAGCACACCACCACCACCACCACCTGGTATTGGCTGGACGCCGCGCGCAGCGGCGCACTGATCGACTCGCCCGGCTTTCAGGAATTCGGCCTGCGCCACATCGACCCGATGCAGCTGGCGGCCTACATGCCCGACCTGCGGCCACACGTCGCCGAGTGCAAGTTCTACAACTGCACCCATTTGCACGAGCCGGGCTGTGGCGTGCGCGCGGCCTTGTCCGGCGGCAGCGAAACCCGGCCCGTGACAGGCGAGCCAGGGGTGGGCGACGGCGCATTAGTTCAAGCCAAAACAGGCTTGAACCCAGCAGCCATCAGCGCAAGCCGCTACAGAATTTACAGCGACCTGTTCCACGAACTGCGTTCGGCACCCAATTACGGCACGGGTTAAAACGGTCGTTCAGCCTGCGTGAGGGCACGCTGCCTGTTGGCGCCCAGCACGCGCATTGCGCGGTGGCCGCGCTTGGCGGTTTTCTCAGATCGCGGCGCTGAACTTAGCCGAACGCGGACCGCCTTTCAGGCTGGTGGTTCCCTCGGTGCCCGGAGGCATCGATGGCTATCATCCCCATCGCGCATGCCATTCGGGTACGCCATTCGCGCAAGCATCACCCATCGCATTTCATGAAAATCCAACGATTCCCTGCCGCCAGGCTGACCCTGATCGTCGCAAGTGCCTGCGCGCTTCATGCCCCGGTCGCACAGGCGGCGCAGTGCGCACTGATCCCTGCGAATGTCGCCACCCTTGAGGGCACCGAGCGGGCAGAGCTGCTCAGCGAAATGAAGTTCGCAGAGCTGGAAAAGGAGCTGACCAAGCAGCACAAGGCGAACATGGCCGCCGAGGGCACCGACCTGCTGACGCTGCGCGATCTGTTGAGCGTGCAGCAGCTGAGTGGCAACCAGGAAAACCAGGTGCGCATGTGGGCCGCAGAGCGGCCCCAGTCGTTCTTTGCGCAGCTGAACGCCGGCATCTTCTATGCCAATCGCGCTTTCGGCGCGCGCGGGACGGGCACGGCCGCCAGTGTCAGCAGCAGCCAGTCGCGCAACATGAAGCAGCTGAGCGACGTGGCGACCGGCTACGCGCAAAAAGCCATGGCGCTGGATGCCCGGTCGGCCCTGCCGCAAAACATCCTGCTGGCCCTGGCGGCGGCAACCGGTCAGGCCGACGGCCGCACCGCAGAACAATGGCTGCAGGCGGCCGAGCAGGTCGACCCGAAGACCATGGCGGCGCGCATCAGCGCCGTCAATTACCTCAGCCCGCGCTGGGGCGGCTCGTGGGAACAGCTCGACCACATGGTGGCGCAGGCCAACAAGGCGCTGCCAGCGTCCAGCGCGCACTACCTGCACTACAACGTGGTGCTGGCCAAGGCCAGCCACTTCGAGGTGATCGAGAAAGACAAGGCAAAGGCCGCCGGCCTGTACCAACAGGCCAGGGGCATGTGCGACAACTCTGAAGCCGCACGCTCGGGCATCGTCAGAACCTATCCGTAGGTCCTGCGTTGCACCGGCGTCCGCGCGCCGATCAGCCGCAACTGCCGATAAACCCGCACTGCGTGCAGTAGTCGCAGCCGTCCTTGCGGATCATGGCGTGGGCGCCGCATTCGCCGCATTTCTTGCCGGCCATCACGCCGGGCATCGCGGCCATGGTGGGTGCCGGCGTGGGTTCGGCGCTGGGCAGTTCATCCGCATCAAACAGCGAGGCCTGGGCCTGCAGCTGGCGGTTGGCGATCAGGTTTTCGATGGCGTAGCCGATGGCGGCCACTTCGCTGTCGTGCCAGCGCGGCACGTGCGTGCCGTCGGCCTTCTGGTAGGTGCCCAGGCGCACCGGGCCGCGGTCCCAGCTGACTTTTTGCATGTCGGACAGTGCGCGGTCCAGAAAGCCGCCGCGCGCGGCCAGGCTCAGCATGCGCATGGTGGCGGTGATCCACTGCTGTGATTCGCCGTTCTGGCCCACGGGCATGAAGAACTCGATCGCGCGCTCGACCGTGCTCTTGCCATCGGCAGCAGGCATCGGCAGGAAGGTGACGATCAGGTACAGGCGCTGCTGGCCTTCGCTGGTCCAGTATTCGATCTTTTCGGCCACCGCCGGCAGTCCACCGGCCGGGCGCTTTTCGATCACGGTGCGCGTGGGGTCGTAGGCGGGCACCGCTGCGGCTGGCGCAACGGCAGGCACTGCGGCCACCGGCTCTTCTTTCTTGACCGGCGTGGCTTCCAGCACGGCGCCCAGGATGCTGTTGGGGCGGTAGGTGGCCAGGCCCTTCAGGCCCGATTGCCAAGCCTGGCGGTACAGGTCCTTGAAGTCCTCGTACGGGTAATCGGCAGGAATGTTGACGGTCTTGCTGATGCTGGTGTCGACGAAGGGCTGCACCGCTTCCATCATGGCCACGTGTTCGTGCGCGGTCATTTGCAGCGCGTTGACGAAGTACGCGGGCAGCTTGCCTGCGGCATCGTCGGTGGTCACGCTGCCATCGACCTGCGCGCGGTACAGGCGGAAGGCGTGGTCTTCCACCGTGTAGGCGCTTTTGCTGCCGTCGGCTTCGCGCTTGTTGCGCTGGTAACCCCAGCTGAAGGCGGGTTCGATGCCGTTGGAGGCGTTGTCGGCAAAGGCCAGGCTGACGGTGCCGGTGGGCGCAATCGACAGCAGGTGGCTGTTGCGGATGCCGTGCTGGCGGATGGCGGCCTTCAGGTCATCGGGCAGGCGGCTGGCGAAGGTGCCCTTGGCCAGGTAGCCCTTGGCGTCGAATTTGGGAAAGGCGCCCTTTTCCTTGGCCAGATCGACCGAGGCGCGGTAGGCGGCGTCGCGCATGCGCCGCGCGATCTCCGCGGCCATCTGGCGGCCTTCCTCGCGGTCGTAGCGCAGCTTGAGCAGGGTCAGCGTATTGCCCAGGCCGGTAAAGCCCACGCCGATGCGGCGCTTGCTGGCGCTTTCGGCGCGCTGCTGGTCCAAGGGCCAGAAGGTGACGTCGAGCACGTTGTCGAGCGCGCGCACCTGCGTGGCCACCACTTGTTCAAAGCGCTCGAAGTCGAACGCGGGTTCGCCATCGGTGCCAAACGGGTGGCGCACGAAGCGGGTCAGGATGATCGGGCCCAGATCGCAGCAGCCATAGGACGGCAAAGGCTGTTCTCCGCACGGGTTGGTGGCGGCGATTTCCTCGCAGTAATTCAGGTTGTTGTCGCGCCCGATCTGGTCCAGGAACAGGATGCCCGGCTCGGCGAAGTCGTAGGTCGACTTCATGATGGTGTCCCACAGTTCGCGGGCCGGCAGCGTGCGGTACACCCACAGGCCATCGGCGCGCTGGTGCGCGCCCTGCTCGATCAGGCGCGGGCCGGGCTTGGCCTTGTGCACCAGCTGCCAGTCGGCGTTGTCGGCCACGGCCTTCATGAACGGGTCGCTGACGCCGACCGATACGTTGAAGTTGTTCCAGCGGCCGGGCGTGCGCTTGGCGGTAATGAATTCCTCCACATCCGGGTGGTCGATGCGCAACACGCCCATCTGCGCGCCGCGCCGGGCGCCCGCGCTTTCCACCGTGGAACACGACTGGTCGAACACGTTCATGTAGCTGCACGGGCCGCTGGCCATGCTGTGCGTGCCTTTGACGAAGGCGCCCTTGGGGCGGATGCGGCTGAAGTCGTAGCCCACGCCGCCGCCACGGCGCATGGTTTCGGCGGCTTCACGCAGCGCCTCGTAAATGCCGGGAAAGCCTTCGTCGTCGTGCCCCTGAATCGCGTCGCCCACCGGCTGCACGAAGCAGTTGATCAGCGTGGCCTGAATATCGGTGCCGGCGGCGCTCATGATGCGGCCGGCGCCAATGGCGCCTGCGTACAGGTTGGCCAGGAACTTTTGCTCCCATTCGGCGCGCAGCGCGGCCTTTTCGACCGAGGCCAACGCACGCGCCACACGGCCGTACAGTTGCTCAAGCGATGCCTCACCGGGTTTGAAATACTTCTCGGCCAGCACGTCGCGGCTGATGGCTTGCTGCTCTGTGGCAGCGGTGGTGCCCGGCAAGGCGTCTCGTTTCATGGGGTTCACTCCGCAGATTGGCGTGCCGGGCAACGGATCATCCGGCGACTAAAACAGGGATTCTTGCACCTCTGATGTTCACCATCCAGAATGAGTGGGCGCACAGCCCTGTTGGTGCAGTGGACGACTTTGGCCCACCCCCGGCCAAAGCCGCATAAAATCAGGGGTTTCCGGTTTCCACAGCCTCTGGACAGACACCATGACTCGCTGGCAGAAAGCCCCTAAAGCTCACTTATTCATAGCTGCTTGCGCAATACTGGCAAGCGCTGCAGCCACTTTTCCCACTGAATCCTGGGCACAGTTCCAGCGCATCTTCCCGCAGGACGTGAAGCGCGGGAAGATCAAGTTCTCCGAGATTCCGCTCGAAGTCAAGCTGGACGGCACCGACGAACGCCTGGCGCCCGGCGCCCGCGTGCGCGGGCCGCAGAACACCTTTGTGCTGAACAACCAGTTGGTTGGCCAGACCTACGTGGTCAACTACCTGCGGGACCCCGCCGGCATGGTGCGCGACATCTGGCTGCTGACGCCCGAAGAGGCCAAGATCATGCCCGACGGTGGCGCCGTGTCGACGACGCCGATGCTCAAAAGCACCCACCCCAGCTACGGCGGCTGAGCCACGCGGCTCAGCACCCATCGCCGCCCGCAGAACCTGCGGGGCGGTTGAACCCGTTTTTCAGCGCGCCGAACGGGGCGCGCACCGTGCCGTACAAGGAAGCGCACCATGACCCGCAAGGTGTTCATCAAGACCTTTGGCTGCCAGATGAACGAGTACGACTCGGACAAGATGGCAGACGTGCTGGGCGCCGCCCAGGGCTATGAGCCGACCGACGACCCCGAGCAAGCCGACCTGATTCTGTTCAACACCTGTTCGGTGCGCGAAAAGGCGCAGGAAAAGGTGTTTTCCGACCTGGGCCGCATCAAGCACCTGAAGAAAAAGGGCGTGCTGATCGGCGTGGGCGGCTGCGTGGCCAGCCAGGAGGGCGAAGAGATCATCAAGCGCGCGCCCTATGTCGACGTGGTGTTTGGCCCGCAAACGCTGCACCGCCTGCCCGACTTGCTGAACGAACGTGCGCGCCAGCAGCGCCCGCAGGTGGACATCCGCTTCCCCGAGATCGAGAAGTTCGACCACCTGCCGCCGGCGCGCGTGGAAGGCGCCAGCGCGTTCGTGTCGATCATGGAAGGCTGCTCGAAATATTGCAGCTATTGCGTGGTGCCCTACACGCGCGGCGAGGAATTCAGCCGCCCGTTTGACGACGTGCTGACCGAGGTGGCGCTGCTGGCCGACCAGGGCGTCAAAGAGGTGACGCTGCTGGGCCAGAACGTGAACGCCTACCGCGGCAAGATGGGCGATACGGCGGACATTGCCGACTTTGCGCTGCTGATCGAATACGTGGCCGAGATCCCGGGCATCGAGCGCATTCGCTACACCACCAGCCACCCCAACGAATTCACGCCGCGCCTGATCGAGGTGTATGGCCGCGTGCCGCAGCTGGTCAGCCACCTGCATCTGCCGGTGCAGCACGGCAGCGACCGCATCCTGATGGCGATGAAGCGCGGCTACACGGCCATGGAATACAAGAGCATCGTGCGCAAGCTGCGCGCCGTGCGGCCTGATCTGGCCATGTCCAGCGACTTCATCGTCGGCTTTCCGGGCGAGACGGAAGACGACTTCGCCAAGATGATGAAGCTGATCGACGATGTGGGCTACGACGCCTCGTTCAGCTTCATCTTCAGCCCGCGCCCCGGCACGCCCGCCGCCAACCTGGCCGATGACACGCCGCATGAGGTCAAGCTCAAGCGGCTGCAGCAACTGCAGGCGGTGATCGAGCAGAACGTGCGCACCATCAGCGCCAGCCGCGTGGGCACCGTGCAGCGCATTCTGGTGGAAGGCCCGTCGCGCAAGAACCCGGCCGAGCTGATGGGCCGCACCTTCTGCAACCGCGTGGTCAATTTCGACGCTGGCCCGCAGGCGCAGCGCCTGGTGGGCCAGATGGTGGACGTGGCGATCACCGAAGCCCTGTCGCACACGCTGCGCGCACGCGTGGTGGTGAACGAGCTGGAAAGCGCGACCGCTTAGCGCCTGACGCGCGCACCGCAGCGCTTCCGGGCCTTGGCCCTAGCGCGGGCGCGGCGCCTCAGCATTCGGTATAGGCCACCGCCAGGCCGCCGCGCGACGTCTCTTTGTATTTGTCCTGCATGTCGCGGCCGGTGTCGCGCAGCGTGCGGATGGCGGCGTCCAGGCTGACCTTGTGCGTGCCGTCGCCGGACAGCGCCAGCTGCGCCGCGTTGATGGCCTTGATGGCGGCCATGGCGTTGCGCTCGATGCAGGGCACCTGCACCAGCCCGCCGACCGGGTCGCAGGTCAGGCCCAGGTTGTGTTCCAGGCCGATCTCGGCTGCGTTTTCAACCTGTGCTGGCGTGCCGCCCAGCACCTGCGTCAAGCCCGCTGCCGCCATGGCGCAGGCCGACCCCACTTCGCCCTGGCAACCCACTTCGGCGCCAGAGATGGACGCGTTGGTCTTGATCAGGATGCCGATGGCGGACGCCGTCAGCAGAAAGTCGACCACATCGTGGTCGTTCGCCCCACGCTGAAAATCCATGAAGTAGTGCAGCACCGCGGGCACCACGCCCGCCGCGCCGTTGGTGGGCGCCGTCACCACGCGCCCGCCAGCGGCGTTTTCCTCGTTCACGGCCAGGGCGTACAGGTTGACCCAGTCCATGGCAGAAAAGGTCTGCGTGATCAGGTTGGGCCGCCCATCCCGCGCATTCAGCCTGCGGTACATGGCCGGTGCGCGCCGCTGCACGTCCAGCCCGCCGGGCAGCACGCCTTCGCAGCGCAGGCCGCGCGCCACGCAGGCCCGCATGACGCCCCACAGGTGCAGCAGCGCCGCGCGCGTCTCTTCATCGGTGCGCCAGGCGCGCTCGTTGGTCAGCATCAGCTGGGCGACGCTCATGCCCGTGTCGCGGCACAGCGCCAGCAGGCGTTCGCCGGTGGTGAACGGGTGGGCGATATCGACCTGCGTGACGCCACTGGCACCGGCCTGGGCCTGCGCATCGTCCACCACAAAGCCGCCGCCGACCGAGTAATAGGTGTTCTGGTAGGCGACGCCGTTGGCATCGTGCGCGGTCAGCCGCATCGCATTGGGGTGCCAGGGCAGGCTGACGGGCATCAGCCGCAGGTCACGCTGCCAATCGAAGGGGATGGGCTGCTTGCCTGCCAGTGCCAGCTGCGCGTCCAGCTGCACCGTATCGACGGCCTGGGTCATGGCGTCGGGATCGACGCTGTCGGGCTGCATGCCCAACAGGCCGGCCACCACCGCGCGATCGGTACCGTGCCCGATGCCGGTGGCCGACAAGGAACCGTACAGCCGCACGTCCACCCTTTGCACCGAAGGCAGCAAAGCGCGTTCCTGCAGCGTGGCCACAAAAAGGCCGGCCGCCCGCATCGGG